>JAEORN010000329.1 GCA_016840825.1 Candidatus Thorarchaeota archaeon
ATGATGTGTTCCTACGGAGGAGTACAGGTCTTCAACATCAGCAATCCAGAGTCTCTTATAGAGATGGGCAGTTTCTACGACGGAGGAAATGCTGTTGACTCCGACTTCTATGGTGACTACCTAGCAATTGCGGACAGGGATGATGGCTTGGAAATCTTAGCTGTCGGGAACCCCGCCAGCATTGTCAAGGTTGGAAATTACTTCGACGGAGGGAGTGCCACAAACATCGAAGTAGTCAATGACTTGGTCTTTGTGGCAGATGGAGAAGATGGCTTGGAAGTCCTTCAGATAGAGATCGTAGAGGGGTCGTCTGACACGTTCTTCATCGCTCTAGTAATTGCTTCAGCAGGGCTTGCTATCTTTGCTATTATACTACTCGTAAGATATAGAAAAAGATAGAAAGTGGACAAAGATTGCGATGCTTCTGAGGTCGAATAGCTGGTGCTAAGCCACTAGATGCATATTTGGTTTCGATTTCAGTTCGGGAGGAGTCTTCATTCCTGATTTTTTCGAATCTGATTATCTCCTCACATCGGCTGTGTCGTTGAATAGGACAATTCGGTAACGCGCTTTGTTCTCTTTCACCTTCCGAATCGCTTCATTCACTTCCGTCATGGGCATCACCTCCACCTTGGGCACGATTCCATGTTCCTGCGCGAACGAGAGCATCTCCCGCATTGTGGCACGATTGCCGAGGAAAGAACCAGTGATTGACAATTGGTGCGCTACAAGGTCAGTCGAGTTGAACGACACATCTGGGAAGCCAACAACGATCAGCGTGCCATTCTTCTTCAAGATAGTCAACAGCGGCTCCCAGTTAAGCGTGCCGCTGGCGGTGCATAGCAGCAGGTCGAAGCCAAACTCAGCCTGCTGCAGGCTGGTCTGATCGTCTGAAGTGATGAAGTGGTCTGCACCGAAAGCAAGCGCCTGCTGTTCCTTCTCTGATGAGGAGGAGATTGCAGTGACTTCGTAGTCGAGGGCATGGGCAAACTGAAGTGCAAGGTGGCCCAGCCCTCCCACACCGATGATGCCAATCTTCTGCGCGGGTCGCTTTGCGTACAATCGGAGTGGGGAGTAAACTGCAATCCCAGCGCACATGAGCACCGCGGCCACCTCAGAAGGCATGGCATCCGGAAGTGAATAGGCAAAGCGACTATCCACAAGAATGGAGGATGAAAAGCCACCAAAAGGAACCCATGTCCCCGATGAAGCAATGTCCTTGCACAGCTGTTCCTCGCCCTGCAAGCACCACTCGCATTTCATACAAGAACGGCCTTGCCAGCCGATGCCAACCCGGTCCCCTTCCTTTAAGTCGGATGCTGCATGGCCTACCTCTGACACATATCCAACTATCTCGTGACCAGGAACAAAGGGATATGCGGTTATTCCATAGTAGTCGTCGATTGCGTGGATATCAGTATGGCACACACCGCAGTGTGTAACCGAAACCCGGACATCATGCTTTCCAAGTTTGGGCGGCTCGAAGGTGAGTGGCTCGAGCTGCTGTCCCACTCCGTTCGCGGCGTATGCTAAAATCCTCGAAGAAGTCATTGGCACGACCACTCCTGTTCAGTAGCACGCATCCACCAGAGAAGTAAAGGATGCTGCCCAAGGCTAATCAAGCCCAGAATTTTAGTATTCCGTTCAGCAAAGAGAATAGTTCAAGCGATAGAAGTATTCAGCTCTCACGATCTGCTGCACAGGTAAAAGAAGTAGATGTAGTTCTTCTTTTGTTTCTGGGGGCCAATGTTTCCATACTTGTCTTTCTTTTGATTGATTTCGCTTTCCCAAATTACATCCACTTAATTCAGACTTCAAAAGGTCCTATCTCACCCTCAAAATAGACATTGGGCAACTGCGACCGTAAAATATATTACGTATTATATATTATGTATTATACATTCCTTAATATATGATACATATATTCGTGGTGGATTATATTAATGGATGCAATACGCGACAACCTGAGAGAACTCTAGTTCTCGTGGGAAAAGGGGAAGACAAGATGTACATAGTAGGAAGAATTGAGAAGGCAGCACTTACTGTTGTGACTGATGTCGGTGAACAGAAGACTGAGGTAAATGGAGAAGTGCTGTTTGTATTTGAAAAGAACAGACTCCAACTACATAGATTGAGTATGGTAGCGAGGTCTGTGAAATCGAGACGAGATGAAACGGGACATATTTCTATTAACCTTGCTCGTGGTCGGAAACGATTCGTAGATATTGGACGAGACGGAGAGTTCGAAGTGAAGACGGAACTCACAGTTCATTATCCACTCATTGACAAGGAGAGAGGATTCCGTCCATCAGAGAAGAAAGATCAGCACTACTTCGTGCCCTATGTTGACACAATGAAAGGCACACTCAGAGGCAGATTCGAACGACATCCAAGCAAATTCGTCGATATGATTGATGATGACTCCAAAAAGCTGGATTATGGAAACCTCAAACTTGGTTTTGCGCTAAAACCCGCTGAGTACGAATGGGTCAAAGAAGTAAGACTCGATATGGTATTTCCAATCATTTTTTTCATCGCCTTTGAAAGATATCTGCGCATTCAGCCCGTCTTCATTCGAACTGGTCGGGATGATCCATCTCCATCAGGATGGACTTTTGAGCCAATGATGCAAAGTGCAAAATGCATCTGGAAGAAGTGCTGTGTTGATTTTGAGGTGCTCGATCCTGTATATGTGGATGATGGTGCCTACAAGGAGATTCAAGATGTCTATGCTCAGGAAGTAACGAACCTGAGAGCAGAAGTCACGGATCCTGACGCTATAGAGATCTTTGTGATATCGCAATGGACTAATCCTGATCGAGGCGGAGGTGGAGGCACGTGGAGTAGTGGTACTGCAAACGCGCAGATTGTAACTAGTGACCAGCAGCTAGCTGTTCCAGTTAACAAAGGTGCCATTAATCGAAATCATCTAGCTCACGAGCTGGGCCACGTGCTTAGCCTTGTGCATCCAGGCGACCCAGTCACTGCACCGATGACCGCAGCAGGAACTGCAAACACTGTCTTGGAACCTAGTGGCTTCCAGGCAGACAATCCCCACGCCCAGAGTGCAGACAACTGCAGAAATATCGATAATCCTCTGCTCAAATGGAAACTAGTACTAAGGTCCAGACGTTGTATCAACAGTCCTGAACTCTAGAAGGTGAGTATATGCGTGAGAATAGAAGGATAATTCTAACCACTCTTGCCTTGTTCATTATTGTTGCATTTCAATCGTCTTGTGTCCTTGTGCAAGGTGCTTTGGTCTGGTCGGATGATTTTGGGGATGATAACTACGATGGCTGGACGATAGTCAGTGGAGAGTTTACATGTGATTCAACCTACGGACTACGCGCAGTGGCCACCGGTTGGAGTACCGCAAGTCATGATAGTCATGTTGCATTTGGTATGTGGCTATTTCGACTAGAAGAGAACGCATCTTCACCAACAGATCAACATGTATTCTTCATCGCACTTGGTAGCGGTATCTCGACGGTGGATGGATACTCTCTTTGCGTCGACATAGGCGCTACATCATACATAAGTCTCTATGTGTGGAATAGTGGCAGTTCCACACTTCTTGACCAGATTGTGCGACCTGCAGGAAATTGGGGTCTGTATGAATACAACGTTACGCGAGATATTACAGGTTCATTCGAAGTTTCTCGGAATCATGACACAATAATGACCACCGATGATGACACATTCGATACATCCACCCACTTCTTGTACTACGCACAAGAGGGAAGGGCTATAGACAATATTTACGTCTATGCTTTTGATGCGCCACCAATCCCAGA
>JAEORN010000330.1 GCA_016840825.1 Candidatus Thorarchaeota archaeon
GGACAATGATGATCGCAAGAAGGATTCCACTCACGATGAGAGGAGCGAACTTCTTCCGGAGCCACGTGAATGCGTGCTCGACTCGTGTGTCATTTGTGTCAATGTACTCCTTTGCGATACCAAAGAGCGCACCTAGTACCCAGATGCCCAAGGCAGCCAGAGGTAGAATGACTACAAGGAAGGAGACAGAGAGAATAACTGCTGCGCTACCCGAGGTAAGAGGCAAGGTCCATGCCACAATTGTATTGGTCCACTGTGTGATGAAGTCAGCTGAGGGGTCCAACAACCAAGCCATTAGACCAATTGGCACAGTAATGACTGCAAATACCAGTCCAAGCACAACAAAGATGCCTATGATGGCAAGAAAGAAGGTCAAGACCTTGCTCTTTGCCATAGATAGACCCGATTTTAAATCGTCGAATGCCTGCATAGAAACCATCGACTAGAAACTACTGCGTCGCTTGCTTAAATAACGTTTGATAGATACCAAACGTTGCCCACTTCAAACAGCATGACTAGTCTATCTCAAGGTTCAATCACGTCTTGAACCACGCAGAAGAGGTTACCATCCGGGTCCTCTAACACTATATAGTCGTGCTCAGGAGGATATCTCCAAGGATAGCGCGTAGCTCCAAGCTTGACCAACCGTTCGACTTCAGCATCCATATCCATTGCATAGAGATCTAGGTGTATCCAACCTCTTCTTCCCGTACGTTTTTCAGGAGCCTGATCCAGCGAGATATTGGGACCCTTTCCCGTAGGGTCGCGAAGAATGACCCAGCCATCTTCTGGGGGAGATCTGGGGACATAGTGAAGAGCTTCCGACCAGAATGCCAGCATCTTATCGAACTCGTAGCAACGGAAGACGATGGACCCGACCTGCAAATGATGACCTCCAGAAATTCGAGATAATACAGCTACAGACCGTGCATCATCATAAAAGGCTGATGGATATCCATCATGAATAGGCGATTGATTTGGGTAGAGAAACCCTCTCAGGTGAACTGCTATTCGTAATTGCGACTCGCCTATCCAAGTTCTATATTCATTACTAAGCAACCTGAGAGATCAGAGATGTTTATTGATCGGATTTGCTGAGGGCTAATCCAGAGGATTCATCTCAATGTAGATGGTCTGCCCCTGATGTTCATAGAACCAGAGAGCATTGAGCGGGGCTCCGGAAGAGAACAAGGAATCGCCCCACCAACCTCCATTGTCGTCATAGTCGCCAAACCACATGTAGTATAGTGTCAGATACTCGTCTTCAAGATATGTCCCATATTGCTCAGGTTCTGAGCCACTCCCAAGAGCGGTATCAGCATATAGCTCGGCTATAGCACTCCAGTTACCAATAGGAAGTGTACAACCTGAGAGACCCTCGCATACAATCAGTTCCATGAGAGGGCTAAGAGAGGTGCCATTCGCAAAAGTACAGTTCATCTTTGAGAACTGTATCACCTGAACTGGGAATGACAGGTCGGTAATAGTCTCAAGTGATGGCAATGCAGTTATGGTGGCATTGATGATTGAACCATTCAATTGAAGGATATCCGTAGTTGAATAGAGTCCTCCATACGTAGCACCAAATGTACGTATCTTATATTGATATGAATCCCCTATTTGAACACCCCATTCCAGATTGGTGATCGGTTCAGCTTGGTCTTCAGGAGGCGCTAACATAATGTAAACTCCCACAGCAACCATTGCAATGAGAACAACAGATAGAAGAATGACGTACTGCCGTTTCATCCTAATTTGAACCCCCAGCAATCCATAGCTAATGTTGCTTAAATCATTTCATACTAGAGTATTCATACTGCTAAAGGAAGAGAGAAGCAAAAACAGGTTCCTTTTGTATGATCTCCCTCAACGCTATCCTCCACCCAGATATCCCCACCGTATCGGTCGATTATCCGCTTCACCAAAGTAAGCCCAATTCCACGGACTCGTCTGCTTCTGTCGCTTATACTTGATAGGAGATGTTTCTTCTTCGAATCCTCAATGCCAGGGCCACAGTCTTTTATATTGAATGTTAGCGAATCAAGATGCTTCTCTATGTGGATATCTATTTGAACAGACTCTGCAGGATCTAGTCTCACTGAATTATGAAGAAGATTATAGAAGACATCAACAAGAAACTCATCAGCTTTCACACGGTACATATTTTCTGCCAGGTTAGCCGTAATGTCGATAACCTTCTCTGGAAATGTATTTACAACCATCTCAATGGCAACAGAAAGAGAGGAGTATGGATCGACATCTATGAGATCATGACCTTCAGTTTCAATAGCAGCAAGTTTCTTGACATAGCTGACTAAAGCCGCACCTCTCTTACTCTGTGATAGTGCAGCTTGGACAAGATGCTCAAGTTCCTTTGGCGTTTCGGTGCGCTCTAGTAGCAATTCCATACTAGACATGATACCTTGCATCATGTTAGACAGATCATGGGCCATCAGGTCATTATAGAAAGCAGCAGTTTCCAGCGCTTCCTCTAAGGCTTTCTTTGCTTTGACTGTCTCAGTGATATCAAGCATTGATACGATGACCATATCCAGAGTGTCTTGGTATTCTTCTGGCACTGAGAGAACGAGGAGGATATGTCTGGAATCGCCTGTGACAGTAAGAAGAGTTACTGTATCCTCGTATTTGTTTTCCCCTTCAGCAAGTGCGACAATCTCACCTAGGAAAATACTCAAGGCATCCTCAACTAGAATATTACCTAGACTTCCTAGCAGTTCATGTTCGGATTCAACCCCCTGCAACTCGAGAGTCGCCTTATTCACCCGAGTTATCTTCACAAGTTCCGCGCATTTCCAAAGATCATCTTTGTGCTCTTGAAAATGCATACGAAAATCAGTCACACCTGATTCTTTGAGTTGATTAAGGAATACCTTCACACCCGAGAAATCCTCTTCCCATAGAGAAACTGGAGAGTCCTCGAACAAGGTCAAATATCGACTCTCCACGTCTCGATTCATTTTCAAAGCCCCTATCTCTATATCTCAACATCATGTTTTGAGGATTTTCTCGATTAGCAAGAGCCAGCGGCTCATATAAGCATGGTTCAGATGTGAATTCTGAGTTTATGTGCATAATGTATGGACCATGACATAACGCTAAAATGGATTCGTGGATGTGGATTTGGGCTGGATGGAGTTCATTTGCGATTCTCAACTAAAGAAGTACTCACAGAGGAAGAGATTGAGAGAGGACTCAATGCGGTGGTTCGTGATGGCATTACCTCACAACTCAAGCTCACATTGACAGAGAGCGTCTTCTTAGTCGCATTTGCTTTAGCTCTGGGAGCTTCAAATGCAGTGATTGGACTACTTGCTGCAATCCCTCCCCTTGCTCAATTGCTACAGCTCCCATCGATATATCTAGTTGAGAGATTAAGGCGCCGTCGAATGATCACCGTTTTGGCTTCAGCCGCAAGCCGTTCATCCATATTCGTCATGGCATTAATTCCCTTCTTCATGCCAAACCTGCAAGGACTCGTTCTGCTAATCCTTTCAGTGATTACCCATGCAGTCTTCAATGCGATGTCTACAACCGCATGGAACTCATGGATGAGGGATCTTGTACCAGAGGAGCGACTTGGACGCTTCTTCTCAAAGCGATTGCTGATTCAAACCATAGTAGGCATAGTCGCAACTCTATCCACTGGGTTCTTCTTAGACTGGTGGATAACATCCATGATAGGTCAGGAGATCATTGGGTATGCGTTTGTCTTCTTTATGGGATTCGTTGCAGGTATGGTTGGCGTCTATATTCTGTCCACAATTCCAGAACCTTCCATGAAGCCACTGGAGGAGTTTCCAAAGTTCTCAGAGCTAGTGAAACGCCCCCTAAGAAATCAAAACTATAGAAATCTGATGTTCTTTTCTGGGACTTGGAGTCTAGCAACAGCTTTGGTTGCCCCCTTCTTCACGGTTTATCTTTTGGTCCGCCTAGGATTTCCTATCTCATTTGTAACAGTACTTTCCGTAGTCACACAGGGAACAAGTATCCTATTCTATCGCCTTTGGGGAAGACTATCAGATCGTTTTAGCAATAAAGACGTGCTTCAAATCACCACGCCTGTATTCGTTATTGGAATCATCCTTTGGATCTTCGCAGGCATGCCCATTCTAAGTGGAGTTCTGTTATTCTTAGTAATACTGATACATGTGCTCCTAGGATTTGGCGCGGCTGGAATTAACCTTGCCTCTGGAAATATGGCATTGAAGCTTGCACCCAAGGGAGAGGCAACACCATTCTTGGCATCATGGAGCTTTATCAACTCACTAGCTGCAGCTCTCGCTCCTTTCATTGGCGGTATTGTTGCAGATCTGCTATCGGATACTCAATTCATAATCTCATCCGAGATAATTCAGGATGGTGTACCTATACAGATACCCGTTTTCATGTTCACAGGTATAGACTTCCTCTTTATTGCATCATTCTTTATTGGAGTCTATGCCATCCACCGTCTATCAATCGTTCAGGAAGTTGGAGAAGTCGAGGAGAGCGTCATAATTGCCACGATACTTGCAGAGGCTCGAAGAGGATTCAGAAACCTATCTACTGTTGACGGCCTTAGAAGCACATTCGCACCTCTGATAGCCTTCTGGAACAGAGTTTCATCAAATAGCAGGGATAAGAAGACGAATACAAACGAAGGAGAATAGCTTGGACTTCAGGGCATCTCCTCTCTTCTCCTGAAGCCACCTCTCCTGATATAGAAGATGATAAAGAACATGAGGAGTATTGAGATGAAATAGGTCATAGACTCTAGGATTGGCTCAATGAATATATTCAACGCTCTGATGGCATTGAAGATTATACCTAACACCTCTCCAATTGCCAGAACGGATATGAATAGTTCAACAAGCTCCATTGCTTGCGTGCGCCGCTTATCCATTTCTTCCTGTTTCTTCTCTGCTTCTTTGGCTCTTCTTTCTACGACTCCTGAAGCAATATCAGAAAACAAAGTCTGATGATGCGACAAGATGTTTAAGCGTCGCTCAAGATAGGATACCATTCGATCGATGTTGATGTCATCCATCATCGCTCGCATGAGCTCTGCATGGTCACGATAATTGGATGTTAGAGTGCCTCTTATTAGCTCGATATTCATATGTGCAAGCGTATCGAAATGAATGACAGGAAGCAGACTCCGGCGAGTCTCTGTAATACGCGCTTCAGCGACATCAAGGTCCAATCTGTCAAGTTCTTGTGCAAGGTCTGATGTTTCTGATACGAATGTATCAAGAATCTCTCCCGCTATCTCGATGAGCGTTGAGATAAGACACCTGAGTCGAACTGCGGTTTCAATGGTTTCTTGATATTGAAGAATTATCCATCGGGGATCATCTGAAAAACAGATCACTCCGTGGTTTTCAGTAGTAACAAGAAGGTCCGTACTGTGTGACCTGATAGGAGCCAGATTTCTAATACCGATAATATCTCTCAGAATCCAATCATCCAGTGCAGCTCGGGCTTCCATCTGACCAAGTAGCAGACCCTTATAGTCTGGTAGTGAGACCGCTTCTTCAAGTGATATCTTTCGAACCTCAGTATCATTTCGAGCATACAGTCCACGCCGAATGAGGACATAGGCATACCAATTGAGATGAGGGACGAAGCGCAATGTACATTTTGGCTCAATTAATGGAAAGACTTTGTTAAGATTGGAAACGATGTCTTCTGCTAAAGCATTCAAACGGAGATAGTTCCTGTCTTCCCAGGTGATGTAATACTCTGCTGAATGAGGCCCGTTCAATGATAAGTAGACCCGTAAATCTGATACCGTAAGCTCATCTACATCTGCTTCCAGATAGATAGTTCCTACACCGTAACGATAGATTCGAACCGAAACTCGAATCTCAATGTCTTGCCCGCGAAATGAAAGGGTCAATGGTTTAAGCGTAAAGACCAAGTTCTTCATTCGTTCTGTGCCAAGCACAGTTTCAAAGAGATCTGAGAGTGTGTCTTCATCGATTGTCTGAACAGTCACTCCCAGGGCACTCGTCTCATCAATAAGACTCTTAGAATCTTCAATGAGTAAATCGTATACCTTGGTGAGGTACTCCTGTTCGCCCCAAAAACTGAATAACCATGTAAGTTGGTTGTTTGCGAGAACTATCTGCTCGGGGCTCGCTTCAGCAAGAGCGGCATGATGCTGCAAGAACTCAAGATAACTTGCCAGCTCAGTATAAGTATCCTCGTCGCCATCCTCTTCGAGCTTTGTAAGGCACTCCAAGATTGTCTTTTGAGCCTCATCGAATACATCTCTAAATTCTTCGGTTCGGAGTGCACTCATAGCTCTACTATAGGCTGCAACCCCAGTACCATATAGTTGCCAAGCTAGAAGTTGTGTTTTGAACCAATCAACAATCTCACTTTCGATTTCACTCAATTCTGAAATCTGGTCCAAACCCGAGTTTGATAGTTCTACGAGCACCTCAGCAATATCGGTCATTGAATGTGCATCAGTTGAGATCAGGGCGTTCTCAAGTGATATTGCTGCTTCAAGAACTCCGTTTAGAGATTTTAGACTGTGGAATATGTATTGCTCAGGCCCTTCACAAGTTTTGATGCCTTTTTCAATCGATGCTTCTGCATGCCTAAGGTGCTCACGAGCCATAGAGTAGTCATAGGATGATTCCCATCGAGAATGCCCTTGACAGAAACTGTCTAGTGCGTTTAGTAGTAGTGAAAGGGTGGAGTCTGTTGCACGGGAGGCTTCGGTACGAGAAAGTATCGCAGCAGACTCATAATCGCACGCATCATACAGCTCTAGTATGGGTGTAATGATCTCAATGGACTCCTGAAATGGCACCTCTCTTCACCACCTCATTCAACCGATTTCCTTAGGAGGAACTCAGATTCGATTCTCTTGAACCCTCTTGCATAGAGATGTTCTAGGACATCTTGGTGATTATTCTGCACCCATAATTCGACTATATCGGACTCGATCTTCTCCATGCATGCATCCAATACAATAGTGCCGAAGCCAGTCCTGATGTGGAAGGGAATCTCAGTATGAGGATTATCACCTTCTTGCACAATGAATCTCACGAATCCGACAAGGGTGTTGCCTGAATCAGCGATCGCATATCCTTCTTGCTCCACCAATTCTGTCCAACTTTCCCTGTTTCGCGTTCCCCAATAGGCATCCGGAGAAAAAGTTAGGAAGGTATCAACCATAGTTGATTCAGGTTTCAGAAATGTGAGGTCTGGTTGAACAATGGGAGTCCACTTCAATCCGCGTAGGCGAATGATAAGATAGTACATGCTATAGCCCATTTTCTCATAGAGCGCAAGTGCGCGTAAGTTATCGGTCTTCACACCTATCGCTAAGTTACTGATTGATGGCGAATACTCCAATAGTAGTTGCTCGGACTGTTCGACCAACTGACTACCTATTCCTTTCTGTCTATGCTCTGGAACAACCGCAAGTTCCCAGACAAATCCCCAATTTAGCTCAGAGTTGAAGACATTAATTACAATCCCAACAATCTCGTCATTTAAGACAGCAACTCTCCATAGATTCTCAAGGTCCCCAGACTCCTCACATCGGTTCCACCATTTGATATAACGTTCTAATGAGATCTCATCTACTCCGGGTAGACCACTCACATAGACCTCATAGAATCTCTCGCGTTCGGATGCTAATGGAGGGCGAATCACTATCTCACTCATGGGACCTTCACGTTCGAGATGCATAGTATTACTCCTAGTTATGAATCATTCTCCATTAGTCGGGATAATCTAAGAATAGAAAGAGAGATAGGTAACCGAGGTAATCCAGATACTTCATTGGGGTTGCTTCAATGAAGTACATCAACACTGCACCAAAGGAGGACATTGTGAGTCTCTTCGGGTCTCATGTTTCTTCTGGAAAGGTAGAGTTCTACACATCCTTTGAGATTGACTTTGTACTTGGTAAACGAGATGGCCCTTGGATGTTTGATGTTTCAGAGAACAAGAAGCTCTTGAACTGCCATTGTAATGGAGGTGTGTTCAATCTTGGTCATCGACACCCCATTATTGTTGATACTCTTCAACAAGCGATAAAGGAATTAGATATTGGAAATCATCATCTGATTAGTGAGCAGAGAGCGAAGCTTGGTAAGGATCTTGCTGATAATACCCCTACTGAGATTACCCGAACGGTCTTCGGTGTGGGTGGTGGAGAAGCGGTAGATTTCGCAATCAAGTTGGCAAGAGGTTACTCAAAGAAGCACAAAGTCATCTACGCAACTTCTGGCTATCATGGACACACTGGACTAGCATTAGCTGCAGGAGACCCACATTTCAAGAACCCATTCGAGCCATTAGCACCGGGATTCGTAGATGTGCAGTTTGGTGATGCCTCAGCAGTTGAAGCAGCCATAGATTCTGAAACAGCAGCGGTTCTTTTCGAGACCATCCCAGCTACTTTAGGAATGCCACTTCCGCCAGAAGACTTCTACAAGGAAGTGAGAGAGATCTGCGATGAAAAGGGAGTCCTTCTAATTCTTGATGAGATTCAGACAGGATTGGGTAGGTCAGGAAAGCTATGGTGCTTTGAGCACTATGGAGTTATCCCAGATATCTTCGTGATAGGCAAGGGACTCTCTGGTGGACTCTATCCAATCTCAGCCACTTGCTACAGAGAAGACCTTGATTCTTTCATGAACGAGAATCCATTCATCCATATCTCAACGTTTGGCGGTGCAGAGATTGGTTGTGTAATTGGATCAAAAGTACTAGAGATCGTTTCATCGCCAAAATTTCTGGATGGCGTGAATTCGATCGGACAGAAGGTAGAAGAGTCTCTAGAAGGGCTGATGACAAAGTTTCCAGATATCTTTGTAGAGTTAAGACGGAAAGGAATGTTCATGGGCATCAAGATGAGTGATCTTGGCTATGGACCATTGATGAGTATCGCATGTATCAACAGTGGCATCTTTGCTGTCTATGCAGATAACGACAAATCGGTTCTGCAGTTCTTACCTCCACTGATAATCGGAGAGGATGAGATACAGTACATTCATGATGCGTTGGATAGCGCATTCCAGTATGCCAAAGCCCGTCCAGAATACTTGGAGCTTGCCCGGAGCCTATGAGGAGGAATTCACAATGACAGTCCATGTAAATGAGGAATTATTGAAGGAGTTCGAAGAGAAACTTAACCCAGCAAAGCCAGAGGAGTCGCCAATTCCAGCTAAGATACTTGGATACGGAGAGATCAGTACGGTCTTTGAGATATTGGATGAGAGTCAGAAGGACATAGCATTCAAACGAATGCCTCTTTTCGATGATATAGAACAGGTTGCGAGATATAGTAAAGTGTACTATCAGTATCATGATTGGCTTGCTAAGATTGGGATACAAATTCCTGAGTTTGGTGCAACAACAATCAACACCGAAAAAGGTCGAACCGTTCTGTATCTATATCAGAGAAAATTATCAGAAGGGTCGATTGGTAACAAGCTGATCCACTCGCTCGATTTAGATCAAGTTGAGGAATTAGTTCTATTAGTCCTGAGAGAGCTCTTGAAGGTTTGGGATTTCAATTCGGCGAATACTGGTACGACTCAGATAGCCATCGATGGACAGATTTCCAATTGGGCTCTGAAGAATTGGTCAGAGGGACAAACTGAGCTAGATGATAACCCGGAACTCTATTACTTGGATACTAGTACTCCATTGTTCCGGATAAATGGAGAGGAGCAATTAGATGTTGAATTGTTCTTGAAGCCAACACCACCGGGAATGCGATCGATATTGAAGAAATCCTACCTCCAAGACATTGTCGATCGGTATTATGATTTCAGGAAGGTAGTGATTGATTTATTCGCTAATTTCTACAAAGAACAACTGCCTGAATATGTTCCCGCCATCACAGAATTGGCAAACGAATTCATTCTCACTGAAGGAATGAAGCATGACATAGAAACTATCACCATTGAAGAGATTGAAGAGTACTACAAGGATGATGCATCAACATGGAAGCTATATCTGAGAATGCGAAGATTTCACAGATTTATTAAATCAAAGATACTCAGAGGATACTATGCATATATCCTGCCTGGAAAGATAGAACGATAGAGTCTAGTCCTATGGATTCAGACGTATCTCGAAGGGACAGTATCCAAATAGTAATCCGAGAAGCAAGAATAATGTAGGCATGATTGCATAATAGATTAGATTAGCGGTTACTGGAGGACCAAAAAGAGCGAATGCAAATATCCAACCTCCTATAATCGACACTATTAGTATACCAATCAACCGCCACCAAGTCAGTCTTGGTCGGCCATCTATCGTTGTGTCATCAATAATAGTCAACTTCATAGATGCTCCACCACGCATTCATCTAGGTCTTAGAAGAAGATAAGCATGACTAGAACCTTTAGCTCACTAAGGAAATGTTAATGTCAAGTTATAGGTTGAAAGGGACAAGTGTCAACAATGCCAGAACAATCACACTCGTCCATGAAGATAATCGCAGAGCTGGTCGTCGCTCCATTTGGTATTGGAACAAGTCTTAGCAAATATGTCAGAGAATCTGTAAAAGCTCTCGATGAGATTCCTGGTATAAGAGTGATTCACACACCGATGAGCTCAATCATTGAAGCTGATACTCTGGATCAAATACTTGAAGCAACGAAAATCGCGCATGAAAGAATGTTCGAAATGGGTGCAAAAAGGGTGTCAACTCTGCTCCGAATAGACGACCGACGAGATAAGCCGCGAAAGATGGAGGATAAAGTCGAATCAATCTCGTAAACCCGTTCTAATTCGAGGACAGAGTGTTCCAAACTCTGGGATTATATCAAAATATGAGCAATCAATCTAGAGATACAATGATAGATAGAAAGATAATCGCATTGGTTGTGATGCTCATCGCTGTTACCGGTGTTGGGGGATTAGCTCTCCTATTGGGGAACACTGATCCCAATCAAGTGCCCCCTCCTAACGAACCACCAACAAATCAAATTGACATCGTCACATCTGGAGATGTCGTCCTGTGGGCTGAGTCAGAGTATTGGCAAGACTTCATGCCTAGTGATGACCCCTCACATCCATTCTATTGCGTAATTCAGGTTAACATCACAAACAATGGAGATTCCATAATAGAGAATTTAGCCGCTATTCGCACGACCATTTATTTCAATGCGACGATCATACCTTTTGTCACTCTCAACCTAACTCAAGCAATACAGACATTTGTGCCAATCACAGTGAATCCAGGAGAGAGCATAGTCATTGAATATATCAATGATAGAAATCATGTGTTCTCGCCATCGATAGAAGAAGGAACGGCACTGTACTCCCAAGTTCTTTTCAGGTGGGGAGATGGTCAAGAAGCAGTTCTTACTACGAGCCCGGTAGAACTATATTTCACTCACTAGAGTAACCTTGTCAAGAGGTGCGATGATTGTACTGCGACAGGTGTTCAAAGGAAGTGGTAATCATGGGGGTTCCTATGAATGCCATTAGTGATGATGATCTGAGAAAGATGACTGAAGAGGTTGAGTCAGATGGCAAATTGATTCTCTTCAATCCTCCACCTTTCGAGCCGTACCA
>JAEORN010000331.1 GCA_016840825.1 Candidatus Thorarchaeota archaeon
ATCTCAGGAGCCGGAAAAATCCTAAAGAGACGACTGAAAGAGGATTATGGAAAATAGGAGGATGAATAATGCCTACATGTAAAGTAAACGGAATTGATGTCTATTACGAAGTTTATGGTGAAGGTGAGCCCGTTATTTTCGGAAATGGGGTCTTCTCAAATACACTAGGATGGGTAAATCAGACACCAGTTCTTTCGAAGGAATTTCAAATCATTCTATATGATATGCGAGGGCAAGGGCAAAGTGAAAAACCCACGAGTCCGTACTCTTTTGAATTGCATGCAGAAGATCAAAAGGCACTCATGGATTATCTTGGGATATCTAAAGTACATCATGTGGGGATAAGTTATGGTGCTGAGCTAGGTCTGGTATTTGCACTAAAATATCCCAAGATGTTGAAGAGTTTAGTAGTATGTAGTGCTGTATCACACATTGATCCACTTCTCTACAAGATGTGTGAGCTATGGAGGTATGCTTGTGTCCAAGCAGACCCCGAGTTGTTTTATCACTCAACCTTACCATTGAACTTTGGAGAATCTTTTCTTACGGAACAAATTGCGATTCTTGAGCAAGCAAAAGAACGGTACAAATCCCTTGATTATCCAGCACTGGTCAGATTGCTGGATGCTTTTCTTGATCTTAATGTAACAGCAGAATTATCAAAGATTGAAATACCAACCTGTGTAAGCGCGGGTGAAAAGGATATTTTGAAACCAGCTGAACCATATTCTCGGATTATTCACGAAGCGATACGTAATTCTGAGATGGTCATTGTTCGTGATTCTGGTCACGCAATAACATTTGAGAAACCAAATGAGTTCAATAGCATCGTACTTGGTTTTCTGCGAAAACAATTGTGATTATGGATTTTTTCAAAGATATTGGTAATTCATCAAAGAAAATGTTAGTATACCTAATTTCCTCAAGAGATATATAGAAGGAACGACCCTGTCAATAGTTAGTATAGCAATTCTATACTTCCTATTCTATCAGAGTGACGGCTGAGAGTTATAGGGAACGGAGGAAAGAAGATGAACAAGATAAAATCTGTTTCTATCTCAATGCTATTATTAGTATCTATGTTCTTTCCGTGTTTTGTCGCATGGCCTACAGTTGCTCAAACACCTGACCCAATTAAAATTGGTATCTTTACTCCTGATGTTTCAGGTCTTGCTGTTTATGCGCCTTGGACAAAACAAGGTTTTGAACTTGGGATGATATATGCTACAACTGAGATGAGTTATGTCAATGAGAACAAGACCGCGGCTGGGCGACCTTACGAATTCTATTACTATGATACGCAAGGTGATCCAACTCTAGCCGCAGCACTGGCAACAGATGCAATTGAGTCTGATGAAATTGATATCCTTGTCGGAGGAACATATAGTAGTGTTGCTGCAGCAATAGCACCTGTTGCAGAGGAATATGAGAAGTTATACTTCATAACCCCTGCTGCTGATGCTTCGTTGACTGGCGCTCTCTTCAACCCATACATCTTTCGTATTGCACGAAACAGCTGGCATGATGCGTATGCAGGTGTCACCTATGCAATGGACACACTAGGTTATACGAACTTTGCATTTCTCGCAGCGGACTACTCCTTTGGTTACAGTGGAGTAACCGCAATGAAAGCGGTGATTGAAGAGAAGGGCGGAAATGTTGTTGAGGAGCAATATGCGCCACTTGGTACAACTGATTTCTCGCCATATATCACCAATCTCATTACTGCTGACGGTACAGGTGACGATGATATCGAATACCTGTTTGTAGTATGGGCTGGTAGCTTCGTAGCAATGTATGCTGACTTCACAACTTATGACATATACTCACACATGGAAGTTGCAGGAGCATGCATAGACATCCTATCAATGAACCTTTATGGTCTTGAAGAGGGTGCAACTGGACTCTGCCTATATGGTTATGATTTGCCAGATAATGCAGTGAATGACTGGATGGTAGAACAACACGTTGAAAGAAATATCAGGCCTGATGGATGGCTTGGTCTTGGATTCAATTATCGAGTACCAGAGCTCTTTACAGCTTCAGGATTTGCTACAGCACAATTTCTCGTTGCTGCAACAAATGCTGTTCCAGATCTAAATCCAACTACGATGATAGCCTATCTAGAGAG
>JAEORN010000332.1 GCA_016840825.1 Candidatus Thorarchaeota archaeon
ACCCGTCTTGAGTTCCTTGAGAGAGTTGGTTTGGGCTATCTCCATTTGAACCGTGTTGCTTCTACACTCTCCGCTGGAGAAGCTCAACGTTTGGTATTATCTTCATTACTCGGCAGTGGACTAACATCCTTGACAATACTACTAGATGAACCTACTCGTGGGATGCATCCTTCTGAGGTGAATGCATTAGTCGATGCCCTTACAAAACTGACTGATGAGGGTAGCAGTGTAATCGTAGTAGAACATGATCCTGATGTCATAAATGCGGCAGACTATTTGATTGATATTGGTCCTGGAAGTGGCATCCGAGGTGGAAAAATTCTTGTTGCTGGGGATATTGAAACCTTGAGGAGAAGCAATACAATCACCGCTCAGTGGCTATCAGGCAAGAAACATCCAGCAAAGAAAGAAGAATATAGGATCCCTAGCTCTTGGATGAGCATTGAGGGTGCAAAGGAGAATAACCTCAAGAATGTGAGCCTTAGGATCCCTACAGATGTTCTAGTTGGTGTCTGTGGTGTTTCAGGCTCTGGCAAAAGCACATTCTTGATTTATACCATTGGTCGTGCTATAGCTCCAGCAAAATTCACAACAAGTGTTTCATTTGAACCTGTTGAGCCCGGAGCCTATGAAAATCTTCGCGATGCACCTGAACGCGTGATTATCCTTGATCAAGGCCGAAAGGGAATATCAAGCCCTGGACAAGCTTTGGGTCTATTCGACCCTCTCGCGAGGGTGTATTCCGAGAGTGAGGATGCAAAGGCTCTGGATTATGGCATGAAGGAGATCACCAAGTCATGCAGTGTTTGTGATGGACAAGGGCGTATCAGGATTGAGATGGGTTTCCTCCCGGATATCTTTGAGATTTGCGAAACCTGTGACGGGTCAGGATACTCCCAGGAAGCGTGGCAGGTAAGAATCAAAGGATTTGCCCTTCCTGAGCTCAATGAAATGACACTTGAAGAAGTCTACGATCTCTTCAAGGATGACGAAGGAATATCAAGGGTATTGAAGGCATCTCTTGATGTTGGTCTTGGCTATTTAGGTCTGAAGCAACCTGCTCGGACTCTTTCCGGCGGTGAGATTCAACGACTCAAGATTGCACAAGAACTCTCAAAGAAGACGAAACCTGGATCATTGTACATCTTTGATGAACCAACAGGAGGACAACATATGGAGGATGTTGAGCGGCTTATTCATGTCTTGAATAGATTGGTCGATGCTGGAAACGGAGTTCTGGTAATAGAGCACCACCCTCACCTACTACTTGCATGTGATCATCTTATTGAATTCGGTCCAAAGGGAGGTCCCGATGGTGGATACGTAATTGCTCAAGGGACTCCTCGTGTGGTTGCAGAATTCAAAACACCAACTGCAGAATATCTGCGTACAATACTGGAGGTAAGGAAATGACTTGGATTCCATTACTCCTCGCTGATCGATCTTCAAATCTGAGATATCTTGTTCTCCGTGAACTAATGGGCTATTCCGACGATGATGAGGAAGTCGTTGAGCTTCAAACTATGCGTGAAGAGGATTCTGTTGTACATGATATTCTCTCTTCACAAAAAGAGGATGGATCATGGAATTACTTGGATGATGCCACATCGCAAAGAAAAGATCCCTTGCGATCGACATCATTTGCACTCCTGCGTCTGGGTTACTTGGGATTCCCGAAGGATCATCCATCTATTATGAAAGGTATAGAATACATATTCAGAGAGCAGCATCGGAATGGAGCATGGCCAATTCCTCATGCGTATGATGGGCTTTCAGAACCTCAGCGTCAATATACTATGGTTCCTCTTCAAACTACAATTCCTCTTCTTGGGATTGCAGCAACAGGTCATGCAACCGATGAGAGGGCTGAATCAGCGTATGAATGGCTTCTGGCACAAAGATTGGATGATGGATCGTGGCCTGCTGGTAAAATTGGAGAGGTCTATGGCTATCAAGCTGGATATAGGAAGATGCCCCACACCCAATGGGGATGCAGAACAAATACCACTTTAGCATTGACATGCCTAGCATATCACCCAAAGCGTCGCAGAAGTGAAGAAGCAAAAAGAGCTTTGGATTTACTTCTTGCAAGAGAAACCCGTGATAGAAGAAATCTTGGTTTCAACATTGCGCGCATAATCGGATTTGAACAGCATCGTGGGAACCTCACCTATCATGCAAATTTCGATCCTGGACTAGTACTAGACATTTGCTGGCGGGTAGGAGCTAATCGCTCTGATGGACGAGTGGATGAGCTAGTGGAGTGGATATTGGATCAGCAGAACAAATATGGCATATGGGAGTATGAGCCCCGTCCTGAGGCATCCCGATGGATTACTTATGACCTTTTAA
This sequence comes from Candidatus Thorarchaeota archaeon, assembly GCA_016840825.1. The sequence goes on from JAEORN010000332.1 coordinate 2,353, forward strand.
GTTCATTATCAAAGATTGATGATACAAGCGATTGGTTCACATCTGAAGTCCGCACATCATATGTTTCCTACCCCAAGAAAAAGAAACGGTTTTGATCTTTTGAGGAACCAACCCCAAGGTTCGTCCTGAAGTATCTAGGGCAAATTGAAGTATCAATAAAAAGAGAAAAGGACCTTTGGGTCATTTTCAATTCTAACAAAAACTATTCCTTTTTCTTCAGATTGAGAACAATGATACTAATCACAACGATCCCAGCAACCACTGCGACAACAACGATAATCATTGTGTAATCTGGTGGAGTCCCTGTTCCAGTATCTGTAGTTGGAGTAGTTGGAGTAGATGTATTCGCAACTTCAACAATAATGGTCCTCTCTACGAGATTTCCTGCATTGTCAAATACACGTACCAGAATAGTGTACAAACCATTACTCTCTGTTGTTGTGTCCCATGTGTGGGAATAGGGCGAAGTAGTATCATTTGCTACTAGAGTTGAGCTGATGTATATCTCGACCCGAGCTACTCCAGAGCCAGAATCTGTGGCATCTACTGAAATTGTGACCTCTCCTGTGACATCTGAGTTATTTGCAGGGGCTGTTACCGTTACCTGTGGATCGGTCACATCATCGACAATGTAGCTCATAACAGAGGTCGAGGTGAGGTAATAGAATGTATCATTCGCTGAGATGTAGTATTCGACCAAGGTTTCGTATGACTGTCCTGGTATTGACTCATTGAAAGTATCTCCCGAGCCATGATTCATCGTCTTATTGATCCAAGATCCGCCATCCAATCTATAATGCAATTGAACTGCATCTAGACTAAGATCAATGATATCGGCTGCAATCTCGATATCATCACCGACTTCCGGTGAGGATGGATCTAAGGCAACATTCTCAATGGAGGGGGCAGGATCGTCGTATAAATAGACATCATCCATCAGGAACTCGATTCTTCCCCCAGCCTCTGAATTGGCTACGAGATATGCGTCATAGAAAAATTGGTCCGGTTCGCTACCGAAGAGTGTTACAAAGTCACTAAACAAGTTTCGATTGAGTGTATGCCATGTCTGATTCACATTTGTACCTGGAAGAAGAATATACTCGTCAAAATCATCTTCAGGCCCAACATTACTTCCATTGGCAAAGACATAGGCAAAACTAGAGTCTTCAAGATAGAACCCAAGATAGACTAATTCATTATCCAATGATGTGAAGTTTTCAAGTCGCCATCTCATGTGGAACCATTTGTCTGTTCGATTAGTCAATTTGTAGTTTTCATTGAAGGTTTGATCTGCATATTCACTATTGCCATTCGTGACGGTAAGATTAGCTGCCTTGAGACCATCATAGCTCATGTCTGTTACAGTAATGTAATCAGTTCCCATGCTATCTAGATTCCATCCAATCACATCCTCTCCGACATCTCCTTGATCTTCGTATCCAGCATCACTTAATGCTAGTGTCTTTAATGTAAGATTGTCTAGAAGCATACTCGCTCGAGCTCCTACTCCTTTCGCATAGAACTCGAATTCGATATTTGTAATTATTAGATCCTCAGTGTCATTCACTGCAGTTACATCTTCCCAGATACTCCTGTCAAAATGATACCATTGACCAGAAGTGTTGTAATTGTCAACCTCGATAATCTGGAGATATGGTGATGGTGTCCAAGGATTTGAGCCCTTTGTGTATAAGAGATAGACTAGATCGAATTCCTCTCCTGTGGCATTCTGCGCCTCGACGAAGATGTAAGCATACACATCACCAGTTGGTGTGAGATATTCATCCAATTTCCACCAGAAGCTAAAGGAATCTGGATGGAGTCCAGATACTCGTCTTCCTACATCAAAACTGAAACCGCAATCACTTGTATTGCCATCGGAAATAGTAGTCGCATTGAATGCCCAATCTCCCTCAATTCTTTCAGTCGTTTGTGACATATCCGCGGGCGAATCTACAGATTGGGACCGTGTCCATCCTCCTGATGATTCCATATTGCCATTCCCGGTCGCACCTCCAATTACAGTGGTGGTTCCATTTACCAAGTTGAAGTCATCGACATATGCCTGAGAATAAAGCTGTGAACGACTTATGAGTCTAACATAGATTCTCCAAAGATCACCTGGTAGACTACCTTTAGCATCGAAGTAATCAGCTGTCACATTTCTCTCGATCACTGTCCAAGTTTTTAGTGGTGCATCAATATGGAAGAATGAGTGATATGTACTATTCAAGAGTTGAGAGTCTGTACCTCCAATGACATAGTTTACATACAGTTTTGTCATGGATGAACCAAAACCGAATTGCACAGCAAAAAGATCGCTATCAGTTGAATCAGGGATCTCATCAAGCCATAAATCGAACTTTAAGGTGAGATTCAGTGGGTTTGATACGACATCTGAATGTTGTATAGTGCATACCGAGCTATGATCTATGTCTACAGCTTTCGCTCTCATACCAAGCGATTGTGTACTCTCATTTACAGGCTCTGGGGCTGTAGCGAACCAAGAATATTTCTCAGTTGACCTATCTGTGATTTGGACCTCATCATACCAATAACCCCATTGTGAAATACCTGTGGCACTATGGGGATTATCCCAAAGCTCCATACCTGGATTCACAAAGTGTTCCATGTCTATTTGAGCTCTACCCAAATCAACATCAGATGTTTCGTATTGAACTACAACTGATGATGTATTCTGTGTTGGATTTCTCGTGTTGCTACCAATCAACTGGATAGGTAGAAAGAATAGAATTAGAAGTAGAAGCGCGAAAATTCTTTGGCGTGTTTCTTTCAAACTAAATCTCTCCAAAATCGAATATTTCTTATTGCACCGAATTGCAGGAATCTATATTAATCATTGGTGAACCATGGCGAGGTTTGGTATGTCTTTTTCACCCTTCGGTTTCACTTGCCTCGAATTCTTATTTGTGAAATAGCTCAATCCTCTCACTCTTTTCTGTTCTGGATATCTTGACATCTACATTTTACCTTCCAAGCAAAATTCTCATAGACACCGAGAGAATCCTACTTAAGAGGTATGAAATAATGGCGTTGCATGCTTGAGGTTTCTCCAGAAGCTGTTAGAAGCTTGATACTTGATGTGCAGGGACTTAGAACTGATAATACGTCCCAATCTCTTCTAGACGTGGCAAGTCGAATTCATAACATCCAGATTGATACGATCTCAGTAGTTAGCCGAAGTCATAATCTTATCAGCTTCAATAGATACCCGGATTATCAAGAGGGTCAGGTATGGGGCTTAGAGAAGGAAGGAAAGCTGTTTGAGTATTGGTCACACTCTATGTGCCTACTACCTATGGAATCCTTTCCATATTACTCTTGGAAAATGGATATGATGAGTAAACGAAAATCCGGATGGTACGTGAAATGGGGCTTAGACAACCAAGATCTTGTCGATTCAGTCTTTCAGAAAGTAAAGAAGGATGGAGCAACAAAAAGCAAAGATCTTGGTGAAAGTAATCCACAAAGCGGAGGCTGGTGGGATTGGAAAAAAGAGAAACGTGCTTTAGAGTACCTCATGACAGTTGGTAGGTTGATGGTGGCATATCGGGAGGGATTCCAAAAACACTATGATATTCCCGAACGTGTCGTCCCATCCAATATTGATATCCATCCTATGGCTGAGGACGAGATTCTACGATATCTGGTTGATACTATTTACCGGTCGCTTGGAGTTGCTGATTATCGAGATGTGAAGCTCTATACCGGAGGAATGGCCGCAGATCATTTCTGGAGGAATCAAAGGAATGTGATTGAACAATATCTCGAAGGGCTTGTTGGTGACATCTTAGAGGAAATCAGCTTTGGACACAAAAACCGTTATTTCGTCCATAAGGAGTATGTTTCGAAATTGGAGCACCAGAAATCATCGGATGCCAACAGTCCAGTCAAGATTCTTACACCGTTCGATAATGTCCTACGTGAGCGACACTATCCCGAAAGCATTTGGAATTTTGACTACAAGATCGAATGCTATGTCCCAAAACCTGATCGCAAGTATGGATACTTTGTGTTGCCGCTGCTTGATCAGAATGAATTCCGTGGGCGCGTAGATGCAAAAGTGCATAGAAAGGATAACACTCTGGAGCTCATATCGTTATATCTAGAACATCCTGAGATATTGGACGAGAATGGGACGATTCGTCTGCGAGATGGACTTTGGGATTTCGCGAGATTTCACAACTGTAGTGCTATCAAATGTGGAAAGGTGACACCAAGAAAAGAGTCGAAACGAATCAAGAATCTTCTTGAATCCTTCAATACTTAGTTTTTCATTGTAACTAGCACTAACCTTATTTTGATGAATGTAAAAGACTCATTGCTAAGATGTAATGAGGGGTACATAGAGAGAAAAGAAGCAAAATGTATTCCGATTAAGAGAGGATGTACTTGGATGAGAGATCAGGACGATGGTAGCAAAGTTATGAAAGCGGTCCTAATAGGCGACGGTGGTGTAGGGAAGACATCAATTAGACGCAACTATCTTGGAGATGAGTTTATTGAAGGTCATATTGCAACCATTGGTGTCGATCTAGCAACCAAGCGGGTCTTATTTAACAAAGAGATAATCAAATTCATTATTTGGGATCTTGCAGGCCAACCCTCATTTGCCCAAGTTCGTGGTCATTATTATCATGGGTGCAATGGTATAATTCTTGTATATTCTACTGTAGATCGTGATTCTTTCGATAATGCAAGCAAGTGGCTTGTAGAGGCGTATAAGAACATGGGTCCTCTTCCTCCAACCGTGATTGTAGGCAATAAGACTGATCTTCGAGAAGGTAGACCGAAATCCCTAATTGTTACTCCTGATGAAGGATTGAAATTCACTAAGTATTTCATCGAGAAGCTTCAGGTCCCTGCTGTCTTCAAGGAAACTTCTGCAAGAACCGGGTACAACATCGAGAACACATTCACAGACCTTCTTCAAATGATGAGTGAAGCCCAAGAGGATAAAGAAAGCGGCCTCTTTATTGGATAGTTCAGAAGTCACTCCTGACTCATGCGATACCACAACTACAAGTATATATATCGACCCCGATATATAATATATCCGTACAGATATATCCATTGTGATAGAAATAAGAAGGATTGTGATTATGCCCGAAACTAAAGATAGCCAATCAGGAGAGATTTCCTCTATACTATCAGATTTCTCTCAGTTCTACATAATGCTCCTCCTTAGCGAAGGCTCCATTCATGGCTATGGAATAATGCGTGCGTTCAAGAATCGAACTGGGACTTCATTGAGTGCAGGTACACTCTATCCTTTCCTTCAAAAATTGGAAGCTCTAGAACTAGTCAAGAAATCTGGCGAAGCTTCTGGAAAGCGTCCAAAGATTGTTTATTCTCTAACGAAGAAGGGTGTGAAGTTTACAGAACGTCTTTTCAGACGATTTTCTGCAATAACTACTTCTGCGCTCGAACCTAGTTTGGAGACTTGCGCAAGTTGCGGTGCTCGAGTATATGATGGAGTCCATTACGAAGAGATTGATGGAGTCAAGCTTGGATTTTGCTGTATACATTGCGCAAAGGCATACAAAAACGATCTCTATCTTAATCACGAACATACGGAGCGATGAGAATGAGTCAAACCAAGACAAGTAATGACACGAATACTAGAATGTCAATGCGGATAGAAGGTATGCATTGTGCTTCTTGTGTTGCAACAATTGAGAAGTCTTTGTTATCACAGGATGGAGTCATCAAAGCTACAGTCAGTCTTCTTGATGAGAAGGCAGTGATTGAATACGATCCTGCATCAGTCAATAGAGATGTTCTCGAAAAGGCTGTTGAATCTACAGGTTATCGGCCAAAAAGAGCTACCATGACTTTGACAATTCAAGGCGAGCCGACCGTATCTGATTGGAACCGCATGACTGAAGAATTGAATACTATTAATGGTGTAATTTCTGCAAGGAGCTTCCCTGAGTCGAATCGTATGTTAGTCGAATATGACGATTCACTAGTTACATTCAAGATTATTCGTAAGGCTCTCAAGAACATGGGGTTTGAGCCTGAGGACTCCGAGAGTGTTCGAGCTGATAGGGAATCGTTGGCAAGAGAGAAAGAGATACGATACTATTCCTTACTGCTTATCTTCTCTACAATACTTACAATTCCTGTCGTTCTCCTTCATTTTGGAGTTTTAGACGCATTGATCCCTGATGGTATGCTTCGAATGTGGATTATGTTTCTATTGGCTACACCAGTGCAGTTCATAGGTGGATATCCGTTCTATCAATCGGCTTTGCGTGCAGCTAGACATCTCAAGACAAACATGGATACTTTGATAATGCTTGGAACCACAGCAGCCTATGGTTACTCCGTCGCTACTACCTTTGTCCTTACTGGATACAACTCATTCTATGATGCATCGGTGATGTTGATTAGCTTCATTCTTCTAGGCAGAACCCTTGAATCAATTGCCAAAGGAAGGACTTCTCGCGCCATTAGAGGTTTGATGGACCTCCAAGCCAAAGTTGCTATCATAATCCGGAATGGGGAGGAGTCGATTGTTCCAATCGAGGATGTTGAAGTTGATGATTTGGTTCTGGTCCGTCCAGGTGATAGAGTTCCTGTTGATGGTGAGGTTATTGAAGGAAAATCATCAGTTGATGAATCTATGATAACTGGAGAACCTCTTCCTGTTGACAAGGAGGTGGGTGATTCAGTTGTTGGCGGAACTGTCAACAAGAATGGAGTTCTTCGAGTTCGTGCTACCAATGTGGGGCAGGATACTGTGCTTTCGCAAATCGTTCGTATGGTTGAAGAAGCACAAACGAACAAACCACCAATTCAAAGAAAAGCTGATGCGATTGCTGAGGTCTTCACTCCTGTAGTACTAATTATAGCATTTTCCACCTTTGTCTTTTGGACTTTCTTTGCGAATCCAATCTTTGGAATCGCAGCTGATTGGACCCTTGCACTTAATTTCACCATCGCTGTCCTTGTAGCTGCTTGTCCCTGTGCACTAGGGCTTGCTACACCAACAGCAATCATGGTAGGCATCGGAAAGGGTGCTCAGCATGGAATATTGATCAAGACTGGTGATGGATTAGAAACCATTCCAGCTGTAGATACGATTGTTTTTGATAAAACTGGTACACTGACAATTGGTCGACCTACTGTGACGGACATGATGACATTTGGTGATGTAAAGGAAGATGAAGCTCTTGCTCTAATCGCCGCTGTTGAGAAGAACAGCGAACATCCTCTTGCTGAGGCAATAGTCTATGATGCTAGAGAGAAGGGCTTAGAGATAGCTTCCTCCGAAGATTTCTCATATACTACCGGAAAAGGTGTCAAAGCAAAGGTGAATGGCTCTACAATTCTAGTAGGCAATTCGCAATACATGAATGATAACTCCATTGAAGTCAAGGGATTTGATGAGCATGACAAGACGCTACAACAACAAGGAAAGACAACTGTCTATGCTGCTATGGATGGCGAACCATTAGCAATTCTTGCGATTGCTGATAAGCTGAAAGATAGTTCAATTCAAGCAGTTCGGACACTCAAAAAGATGGGAATCGACGTTTGGATGCTAACAGGAGACAAAGAAACCACTGCGAAATCAATCGCTGCGAGTGTGGGCATTGATAATGTTCTCTCAGAAGTACTTCCAGATGAGAAAGCTGATAAAATTAAGCAACTCCAAGCTGAGAATCGAGTTGTTGCAATGACTGGTGATGGAGTCAATGATGCCATCGCACTTGCTCAAGCAGATGTTGGAATCGCTCTTGGCTCTGGAACAGATGTTTCAGTCGAATCTGGTGATATAGTTCTAGTGAAGGATGATCTACTAGATGTTGTCACTGGCATTCAACTTGGAAAGGGTACTATGAGTAAGATCAAACAAGGATTCTTCTGGGCATTGATATACAACATAATCTTGCTACCTATCGCTGCAGGACTATTGTTCCCATCAACAGGTCTCTACCTACAACCACAATTTGCGGGACTAGCAATGGCTCTCTCAAGCGTCAGTGTGGTAACAAATGCTTTGACATTGAACCGTTTCAAGCCAGAAAGAGTGGTGAGTGAGAAAACTTCTATTCCTCCTGCTGCATACCAAGAGGGCGAAGTAGCTATTGATCCTATTTGTAAGATGAAGGTCGAAATTTCCACTACTGAACTGCATTCGGACTACGAAGGCAAACGCTATTATTTCTGTGCTCAGTATTGCAAGGATACTTTCGAAGCAAATCCTGCTGAATACAAAGAACCTGGATATAATGAACCTACAGAGTCAAAGATTGCAGTTGATCCAATATGCAAGATGGATGTAGACACCGAAACAGCCACTCTAGTAAGTGAATATGAGGGGAAGAAGTACTTCTTCTGTGCACAGCACTGTAAAACAACATTCGATGCCAATCCTGAACAATACAAGGATCAAGATGTCAGAAATTAGTGGCAATTTTCTGATACCAGGATTTCAATGATGAACCAGACCTCTCCGTATATTTAAATCGTGGATTGCTTATCTTAGATAGGTAGAATTGCGTGTGTGAGGTTGAAAACATGCTTCCTTTCTATAAGAAAGTAGCCTACGGTATGGGTAGGTTCGGTTCATCAGTCCTACTCTCACTGACAGGCCTTACAACTTTTTGGATATATGGAACTGTCTTTGAACTCAACTGGTTCCTGAATGGGATTGCTCTTGGCATATCATATGTCGTAATTGGTCTGACCCATTGGCTAACTGGTTACTATAGCGACAGTGTGGACACAAGATGGGGACGACGAAAGCCGTTTGTGGTTATAGGAGCTCCGGGGCTAGCGGTCACGGGATTCTTGGTTTTCGTTCCAAATTGGTTCCTTGACACTGCAACATATGCCGCTAATCCTTCTGCAAATGTGGACTTAGGCTGGGCCATCTTTGGTTATTACTTATTCTTCATTTGTGCCTTCAAGTTCTTCTATGCATTCCTGCTGACAGCGTTCCAAGCATGGATGCCTGAGATAACTGATGAGGATGAGCGTCCGTTAGTATCAAGTATGCAAAACACTTCTAATTGGATAGCTAATGGACTTGGTGTTGTAATCTCTTTAATAACTCCCATACTATTCATTGCAGCAACCCCTGGACTCTCTTCTTTAGGTACTACTATCGTCCTCCTATTCGCAGTAATTACGATATTCTTCTATCTACCCTCAATAATCTTCGTGAGAGAGAAAGAAGGTATTGTCATTCCCAAACGAAATATGGTTGAGGAAACTAAGACAGTATTGCGCAATGATGTCTATGTGAAATGGTTCATGGTAGTTGGATTTCTTTCTTTCAGTTTTTCAGCTATAATATCACAGATTGTTGGCTTTGCCCAAGAGATCCTTCTCTTGAATTCAATAGAAACTCTTCTTCCACCTGCCTTGGCTCTATTAGCATCTATCATGATATTCCTGTATATCTGGATCAAACTCATCGGTAAAGTTGGAAAAGGGAAATCGATGTATTTCTCTCTCTTTGTATTAGCTTTACTTCTTTGTTTGACTCCCTTCCTCGGGATGCTTATAGGACCACTATCCAATGTCATTGTGGCTACTCTCTATTTTGTACCATTAGCCGCAACAATGGCAGTCTACTATCTCATGAGCTACATTGTACCAGCAGACATCGCACATGTCGATGAATTGGTTTCAGGTAAAAGTCGGGCAGGGATTTATGAAGGATTCAAAGGAGTTCCATTGAACCTGTTTCAAGCCGCTTCAGCTGTCCTTCTTGGATGGTTTATGGATTTCTCTGTGGTCTCAACAGGAAGCACTGAGTTTGGCTATCTCTGGTGGGGTCCGTTCTTTGCTCCATTCCTTATTTTTGCCGCTTTGATTTTACGAAAGACCGATATCGATCCGGATTTCGAGAAATTGAAGCAGTCTGCAGTCGCAAAAACCGACGAATAGAGTAACTAATCAGAGTTGATCTGAGTGGATAGGCTCTCTGTCCACTCATCTCTCTTTTTTACTAATCCTCATCACTCGATAACATAGTTGATATAAGTTTGATGAAGCCTTCTGAGTATCCAATCGCAGTATTCTCCTCTATGAATTTAGCAATACGTTGACTTTGCAGCTCAGCAATTACATCATTGACATCATGAAGGGTGACAACATGATTCTGCCCAACTTTACGCATATACATTAACATATCCTCAAATGTTATTGACTTCACATCATCATTGACCATTTTATGGACAAACATTTGGATTGCCCCAACAAGTCCTCCTATCATTGATGAATCACCTTCTAGCTTCTTATTTCCAAGCGAGATGATGGTTTCTCCAGCTTCGTTCAGCAAGAAGACTCCTTGTAACATATTATTCGCCTCACATTGAGATTGGATTCAAATAAGACCTGATTAGATTACCATTGATCAGAATCGGTCCCTATCATCATGCGAATTCAGATGAGATATAAGTATTATTATTAACTATTAGAAACTATTTGGATTTATCTTGCGAGTACCAAACTCTCTCTTTTCGGTAAAGCTATCTTGTATGGCAATACTCATAGTTGATGGAATCCGTTAAACTCAGTTCAAATCGAATTGCTTCGCAAAGATGCTGCTCCGTAAGCATGCCTTTATGCATTTTTCACAGATATCCTTCTCGATACCTTTCGATTTGAGGAATAGGATATACTTCCTACAATTCTCCCTATAGTCATCAAGCACATCACGATTCTTTATGAAACTGCAGGTATCCTCACAAGCAGTACACTCACCACACTGCGATTCATGAATTTGGTTGTAATCGAGAGGAATATCCACAATTACTGAAGCAAACCTTATCGCGCAGCTAAACTTCTCATGGATGATTAGCTGGTTCTTGCCTCTCCATCCTAGTCCAGCGAGTTCAGCAATTACTCGATGCGATACAACCATTGGAAAATAATCGCTGACATGGCTGATCTTATCAATTACACCCCCGATTGTAGCGGTCAATGGAATACCATCATACTTGGAAGCCAATGATTTTGCTATCTTATTCAAGATTTGATTTATCCTGTCATATTCCAATGCGTATTTGTTCCATAATTCATAGTCTGGATTCTTAACACCTTTAGAGTTAATGAAATCAATTACAGAACTTCTGAATGCTACTCCAAAGCTGATTACTGTTCCTCGGTCGTAAATGGTATCAAACCTGTTGCCAGTAATCTCGCGCACTTTGTCTTGCTGCACAGGGAGTAGATTTCCATAGACATCTCTGAATCTACAAAATCCTATATCTCCTCTTTCTCCAAATTCATTTAGAAGAGTACGAAAGTCTTTACTAACTTCAGCATTTTTGAACATACAGCTAATTCCTTTGATTTGATTAAGTAATTTTTATTCGTCTAAGAAGAATGTACCTTCTGCAATCAATCTTGTCATTCCTGAAACATAGACCCCAGTAAAATCATCCGTACCAATGACATTGGCAGTCAGTTTGCTTGGTCTCTTTATTTCGTAGCCCTGTTCGATAACAATTGCACGTCCAGGATTATTCCTTCTTAGAAGATTGTATTGCTCAACATATGCGGTCAAAGGACCAGCTGCGCTTCCTGTTGCTGGATCCTCAACAACTCCCACTTCTGGACCAAACATCCTTACATGTAGGTCTGAATCTGCATTCACAGTTTCCCTACTAAAGATTAGAACTAGCTTGCTGATTTGTCCATCAAGGGCGGTCATTATCTCTGCTGGATTTGGATTTGCTTTTTTTACGGCCTCCAGAGATTTCAGAGGGACCATAAGGAATGGAAAGCCTGTAGATACCCATTGCATTGGTGATTGAGTATCTATCTCGCTAGGGTCTATATTCAGTGCTGATGCAATAGCCTTCTTATCAGCCCAGATATCTAGGAATTCCGGTTCATTTTGCTTCATTCTGATGGATCCATCATCCATATAGTCTACAGG
>JAEORN010000047.1 GCA_016840825.1 Candidatus Thorarchaeota archaeon
CCCAACTCTCGCGCATTCCTTTCTGAAGACTTCGGACTATCTTGAGCATGCCAGCCATCTTTCTCTTCGGGATTTTTCGGAATTTCATTATTTGAGAACTACTTGCAGTATCAGCTGTAAATCCATCCGGAGGTTTCATGTGTGGATACTCATTTATGAAATACTCAAACCCTTCCTGCAATGCATCCTCACGGGCACAAAACACACGGTCTCCAAACTCATCTCGTCGCTCAAGATAATCGAATTCCTTTGCTGAGAACATGGGATTTCTTCTTCTTGCATCCTTCACTAGTTTCTCTGAACTTGTCAATTCACATTCCTCATTTGATTTGTTATCTTGATTTGATGCTCTTCAAAATCGCTTCAAGTTCATCTGCACTTCTTGAAACTACTTTCTCCACTCGCTTTGCTAATTCAGGATTCGAATCCTTATCGAATATCTCACTGATAGTCATCACTACATCAGATATTCTCATGAAGTATGTTCGGAAATGAGGATTGTTTTGGAAGAGGTTGGTAAAAGGAAATTCAACAGAATCGAGCCTTTTACGAACTTCTTGCATGATATCATAGTGTTTCTCAAAGAATGAAGTCCCATTCTCAGTTAATCGATATCTGTATACACCGTCCTCGACTGGTTGCTTTTCTATGAATCCGCTTTCATGCAATTTCTTTAGAACTGGATAGAGGGAGCCAGAACCGGGACGATATTCTCCCTCTGTTTCATACTCAATCTGGTCTGCTATCTCAGATCCAGACTTGGGTTTTTCTCTAAGCATCATGAGAACTTGATACCGTAAGTATCCTCTTGGTACTCTTGCTGTCTGTTTGACCCATTTTGATATCGGTTTCTGTGACATGTTTGAATCACTCAAGTATGTCGTTTACTACGTATTTAGCGATGTCGTTAACGACATATAAACATATGCTCGACTACTGTGAAAAAAGATGCAATGTTGTCGTTAGTACTAAGGTGTTAGACGGTCTCTGTCACGTGGCAAGAGTGTTACTGCTCTAACGTTATCGATTCCCAGAAGCTGCATTGGTGATAGTTCCTTCTCTATTCTGAAAGTCTGCATTAAGCTGACAAAACCCATTCTAATGCTCGTGCATTAAGAGAGAGCATTATCAGGAAGTTTCTAAGAAAAAGGCAGAGGGCTATTCAGCCCTCAAAACGTATTAATCAGAAACTCATTTACCTGTACTGGGTACTAGTTCTGAGAGGATATAGAATCCAATGAATCCACATACTAACGCCAGACCCATGAAGAATACAATCATGTACGGGATGCTTAGATTAGTTGTCGTTGTAGTGTTAATGAATGCAATCATCTCTGAAGCAACAACACCAAGATAGATAGACAGCAAAATCAAAGTTCCACTCAAAGATACTTTCAATCTTACTCCCATAGGCAATTTCACCTCACCTACGGCGCCTCTTCTGAAAGAATATAGGTTTTCCATTCGTAGCAATCAATTCAGTAATCAGATTCTTTTTGCAAACTGGTAGGGAAAAGATGTGATCACTTAGGGTGTGAGTCTATCTCTGTCACGAGGCAGCAATGTGGCTTCTCGAATGTTGTCAATACCTAGTAGCTGCATCGTCAATCTTTCGACGCCAAGACCTAGCCCGCCATGCGGAGGAGCGCCATACTTGAAAGGATCCAAGTAGAAACTGAAATCCTTTGGATTGAATCCTTTTGCCTTGAAGCGTTCGACAAGAAGGTCGTAGAGATGTATCCTCTGACCCCCAGTTGTGATTTCCATTCCCTTGTAAGTGAGGTCGAAGCTCTCAGTCATACCTTCATCAGTCATGCTTGGCATCGTGTAAGCAGGGCGAAGTTCTAAGGGATAGTGCGTGATGAAGACCATATCAGTCCCGAATTTTTCAGGAAATAGTTTCCCCAATAGCTGCTCACTCTCGGGATCAAGGTCATCAGTGGGTGCCAAATCTTTCCCCGCTTTATTTAGAAGATTAATCACCTCAGCATACTTCACCCTCTTGAAAGGCACCTTTGGGACAATAAGGTCTACATTAAGCAGGGCGAGCTCCTGAGCTGCAGCCTTCTTTGTCTTTTCAAAGGAGTAGTTGAGCATTTTTTCTTCCATCTTCATGACATCCTCTACTCCACTTATCCAAGCCATTTCAAAGTCAAATGACGTATACTCATTCACGTGGCGGCGCGTGTTGTGTTTCTCAGCTCTGAAGACAGGAGCAATCTCAAAGACCCTACCAAATCCTGCTAGAAGCATCAGTTGCTTGTAGAACTGTGGACTCTGAGCAAGGTATGCCTTTTTCTCAAAATACTTCACCTCAAAGAGGTTGGCACCACCTTCCGTGGCTTCTGCGACAAGCTTAGGGGTGTGTATCTCAACAAAATCGTTCTTTTCAAGAAACTCTCTGGCATAACGTACTAGACTATGCTGAACCCTGAAGATTGCGTTTATTGTTGGCTTTCTGAGATCGAGTATGCGATGATTGAGGCGCGTATCTAAATCAATGTCAACCTTGCCCTCAACAACATCGATGGGAAGGCGATCAGCAGTATTCAAAATGCTAATTCTCGTTGGTATCACTTCGACTCCATTAGGTGCCTGTTCCGAAGCAACAACTTTTCCATGCACAGCTACCGCACACTCAGGTTTTAGCTGACCAGCTACATCAAAAACCTCCTCAGAGACCTTCTTCTGCGGTATAGTAACCTGAACAGTCCCGTGTTCATCTCGTAAAACAAGAAACTTGATCTTTCCCTTATCACGCAGGATGTGAGCCCAACCCATAAGTACGACTGGAGTGTCTGCAAGTTCTGGTGTTATTTGATTGCTAAAGTGAGTACGTCGGTCTTTGCCAATTGGTACAACACCTGCTGCTTTATAGTAGTCCATACGATACGCCTCAATCTGATTACTATCAATCGGAGCGTGGTAGATTATGAGGCTTTTGGAGAGGCTCATCAGAGGAAGTTGAAGATGGTCTGATGAATCTAAAGACCATCTTCTGTTTTCTTGTCCTACTACATGGGCGCCTGCACCAGCTCGTAGACCCTCTCCCGCGCATCCTCTAGATGCTCTGCTTCCTGAATCAGTCCTAAGGCCTTTAGTCTACTGAGACCATAGTTGACTGTACGAGGGGGCAGATATGTCGTGCTTATCAGGTCTTGCCGGGTCATCCGGCGCCTACCCTTAAGAAGCACGTAGAGGAACTTTGCAGAAGGAGGCAGCGATAAGAACGAGCGTCTGGCAAACGTGATCCCACCTATAGATTATTGCCATGAGTTTTATACCTCCATTTGATTTGTGTATTGAAACTTCTATTGATTGATAAATCTTGACATTTGAGTCTTTCAAAAACTGAGAGAGCAAGGAATGAAGTCATAGACAGGCTATTTGCTTGGTTTCAGAAGACAATAAAGGGCTGATAAGGCAACTTTATGGGACAGGAACTTGCTCTTCAACAGCAGGCATACTAGGTCTCTCATTCGCTAGCCAGAAATCTATAATCTTCTCGAGTAGATCAGAAATACCTTGACCAGTGACACTAGAAGTTTCTATAAAGAAGAGTGGATGAGCCTGATTCTTGCCCCCTATTTTCCTTGCCATATGATCACAGAATTCTTGAGCTTCTTCAGTGGTCACAGGGGCGTCCATTTCATCTTCATCATCAAAGACAGGATGATCCCGCAAGTCAGTCTTGTTTCCAACGATGATTATGGGAGGGGGTATCAAGAACGTGTTTGTGACCTCACGTATCCAAAAGTCAAGACTGTCGAAACTCCATCTATCTGCTACTGAATAGACAAGTACTACAATACCTGTTCCTGTATAGAACTCTGTTTTTGGTATCTTGTTCTCCAAGCCTTGAGGGAAGGTCCACGCATCAAGTCGAAAGTTCTGATCGTTAAATCCTATGATGTTACTGTGTGCAGGTGTTTGAGCATCTGAGATATTTTGAGATTTACTATCGTTGGTTATCTTCAGATTGCATTCAAAGAGGATGCTCTTTATCCCGACTCCACGTTCACCAAGGAAAAGCACTTTCAAATCAAGTAGTTCAGAGGGTACCTCTACGTGTACACTTTCAGCCTCGGCAAGATCTTCCAACTGCCCTACTGCCTCAGGATCATCCCAGATGAATTTCTGAGCCTTCTTCGTTTCAGATGTTGACTCAGTCCTTGGTGTTGGAGTACTGACGGGAATATTTTCTGAGTGGAATGAGTATATTAGCCCAGTTACTTCTTCGCTCAAAGGCAGGTCCCAAATACTCACTTTCTCCTCCGCTTGAATCTCGAGCTCTACACTGTCTAGAATCTCCATTTTTGCAACATCTTGAATTGGCGAGTGAATCAATAGACTTCTTGTGATTTCCTCAGGAACATCAGATGAACGGAATGGTGACAAGAACTCATCTTTCAGTGAGTCGAGAGCAGTTAGTGTCCTTGAAAGTTCAAGTAAATCTTCCTTTGTTAATTGCTCTTCGCCTGGGATTCGTTCAACCTCAGGGAGACCAATCCTTTTCAAAATAAACTTGAGAATCGTTGCTGGAACGTTAAATCCTCTCAAATAGGTAAAACGTTGAACTTCCTCCATGACATCCCTGAAAGACCTACCGGTATATTTGATTCTCTTGACCACACCTTCGTGGGAGATATACACTCGGTCTACCTTGGAGCTTATCTCCAAGTTTGTTCCTGGGATCTGCATTGCTTAGACAACCACGCCTCAATGTATCTAATAAGATACAATATAATATATTTGAATATTATTGCATATTAAATCTTCTCATACATCCTTCGGCCTTATTTTCGGAATTTTCTAATCTATTCTTAGCACTCTCTACGGGTTGTGGGATATTGAAGACTTACAAAGCGCCAAATATTGAAATTCATTGATGCGTTCTATCATATCATAGGACGAATCTATAGAGGTTGTCACATTGAGCATGATAGAATTACAAGCAACACTATCAGATGGAAAGACAGAGGTGTTGTCAATAGATCCATCTTCAACTGTGGTAGATCTATCAAACAAATCCATTGTTGCCCTTGATATAAGCTCTCTAGATAGTGTCGATAACTTGGAAGAGCTTAATCTGAGTGGAAATCGCTTTATGTCAATTGACTTGAGTGTCTTGGCGTTTTGTTCCTCGATACGCATTCTAAGACTTGACCATAACAACCTCAGAATTCTCGATTTGAGCCCTGTAAACTATTGTGAGAAACTTGAGAGGATGGATTTGAGCTTCAACCAGATGCTCAGGATAGAACTCAATCCATTATCTAACTGCAAGAATCTAATATCACTTAACCTAATGGACAATCGCCTTATGATTCTAGATCTAAATCCCATCTCAAAATGCGCTAGGCTAGAGGAGCTGAATCTCCTTGGGAATCCAATCAAACGACTTGATTTGACCCCGCTCTATATGTGTGCCGCACTACAATCTCTCATAGTGCCAGAAAGTGCAAGACTGATTTCAAGACTAAGACAGGAAATTGAGATTCTTATACCTCCTGCGCTACATGGATTGATTGCCGCAAATCGTATTGAGTTTATAGCTGATTGAGCCTTTGTCAGATGTATTGTTGAATATACTAAATTATCTTATCTTATATTGTATAGATAGTTCCGCGTTTGATTTCAGTGGTTAGTAGTGGATGTCATCAATATGAGAAAATCAGGCGTCGCTTTGCTCATTATACTTGCATTCCTAGTGACAATAGTCGGTGAACCTCTGAGTAATGAATTGCAGGTTCCCCTCAACAACAATCCAGCTACAACTAACGATTACTCTCTCGCTGATTGGGACAGCACGAATGCAGGTACAGGATATCCACTATCTGGCACGATTTTTGGCTCCAAAACAAGTTATGGTACCTCTGTAATAGATAGAACTCGTGCAGGATACATAGGCGCTGACTCACCTCTGGGATGGAGTTCTGAATATCTTGAGGGGCAGCTTGATCATCTATCGTACTGGGTCGATTCAGGTCTTGTCAATCCCACTCTTAATGCAAATCATGAAGAGCACTGGTTCTTTAGCGGCTCCGACTCACAGTATAATTATGATCCATTCTATGTTCCGGATGGCTGGACAATAGTAAAGTCTGATGCATCTGGCGGAACTCAGCATCCTCAGCATGGAGTCTTCGAAATGAATGCGTATTCTGGAAATGGATACGATAGTTCAATGGGATGGAGATTCGATGCCAATCCTAGTAGCGGCACAACACTCAACCCCACGAATAGAATGTATATCAGCCAGCAAATTGCAAAGCCATGGCGAAGTGTCTATTCAGCTGAGATCACTTTTCGTTATTATGTATCTAGCACTTCTATTCTAGATGATGATGTATACATCTTCACAAGTCTTGAAGACTACAGTTCGAAGCATCATGTGTTTGTAAGCAGCACACCCATGGATAGTTGGCTACAAACTACTGCCACGGTTCCTTCGTCGTATTTACAGTCATTGGATAATCTCGACTCATTGCTATTTAATATCGGTCTTGGAACTGATTTGAGCGGGCAGCCAGGTGCTTCAACGCATGAAGTGTATATTGATGAGATTGAGATACGACTTCTTGTACGACCGTTCCCAGAAGAAATCGACCTTCGTGCTAATGGAGCTAAAATCACAGGTGGAACTCCAAACAGTGTTAGTCCCTATGTACCTGATGGAGCAAACCGAGACTGTTACAGTGCACCGGATTCGAATGGAGGATCTGGAGGTATAGACCTCAATGGCTATGGTAACAATGGATGGCTTGATGTTGGAGCTGATGTTCCACTCTATCCCGATTGGACCACAGCATTTTCCTATCAAGTAGGCTTGCAATTTCCACTTCATGTGCCTCAAGGAGCAGCTATCACATCAGCATATCTCCGAGTTGAAGCAGCGAGTGATTCCAACGGATATCCAGGCATGCGAATTTTCGTGGCTGATGAGGATAATGTTGCTGCATTTACAAGCGAGCCCACTTTGCTACCGGACAAGTATAACTGGACGAATACCAGCGTTTATTGGCGTCCAACAACATGGTTAGCAAACGGTAGGTATGACACACCAGATATTTCAGCTCTTATCCAAGATGTCGTTTCAAGACCAGGGTGGCAAAGCGGAAATTACATTTGCATAATGATTGATTATGCATACTCAAACCAACAATATGCCTATAACCAGATTAAAGGATCAACAGGATTTGCGCAGGCGGACCTTGCCAGACTGTTTGTAGACTTTATCGAGGTAGAATCAGGTGACACAATTCCCAGTTTTCAATACAATAAGAAGATCATAATCGACCATACAAAAGTTGAATCGGACCTTCAAGATTTTCCAGTACTAGTTGACATATGGGATAAAGACCTTCATCTCGATACGCAACCAGATGGTGGCGACATCGCTTTCATGTTCGAGAATCAAATTATGCCTCGCGAGATTGAGTGATTCGATTAGAAGGGGAACGGAACCCATGCGCATCTTGTCTGTTGGGTCAAGGTTCCCTACGTATCATCTTCGACCAATACCGCAATAACTATGGTATATGGGGA
>JAEORN010000048.1 GCA_016840825.1 Candidatus Thorarchaeota archaeon
CGATGGGTGGTGATAGAGCAGTCCATTTGACTGACAGAGCCTTTGCTGGTGCTGATACATGGGCAACAGCGCTTACCCTAGCAGAATACATCCGTAAGGAAGAATTCGACATAGTCATTTGTGGAAAGCAAGCAATCGATGGTGACACAGCACAGGTTGGTCCCGAGCTTGCTGAACTTCTGAGTGTTCCGCAGATATGCTATGTCCGCAAGATAGAGCTGAGCGAAGACGGCAAGCATGTGACAGCTCACAGAGAAACTGATGAGGGATATGAAGTTGTAAAGGCGAAGCTCCCCGTTCTACTAACTGCAACGAAGGGCTTGAATGAACCACGCCTTCCTAACATCATGGGAATTATGAAAGCGAAGCAAAAGCCATTCGAGGAAGTCAACATTGAGAAGCTAGGTACTGATCCTGACCGATTAGGTCTGAAGGGATCTCCTACCCAGGTTCGCAAAGTCTTCCCGCCTGAGAAGAAGAAGGGTGGCATTAAGATTGAAACAGAGAATCCTGCAGAAGCTGCAAAACAGCTCGTAGAGTTCTTGACCAAGAAGGGGGCGATCTAAGAATGGGGCTGATCTATGATAGAGATACATGCACAGGATGTATGTTATGCCCTAAGGCCTGTAACTTCGGTGCTATTGAGAAAGATGGTGATAAGGTTAAGTTCGACCTGGACAAGTGTGTCCTCTGTGGGTCCTGCGAGGAGGTCTGTCCTGTTGATGCAATTCATATTGAGCGAAAGAAGATTGACGCTGAGGAAATTGCAAAATACAAGGGCGTCTGGACTTTCTGCGAAACAACTGAGGGTCGATTAAGAAGTGTGGCTCTTGAGCTAGTCACTAAAGGAAGAGAGCTTGCTGATACTCTGGGTGAGGAACTCACAGCTGTTCTCATCGGTCATGAAATTGAGAACCATGCTCAGACCCTTGTTCATTATGGTGCGGACAGAGTGCTTGTAGTCGATGCGAAGATATTCGCAAATTATACAACTGATGCCTATACTATCGCGATGACTTCACTCATTGCTTCGAGAAAGCCTGCTGTCGTTCTCTACGGAGCAACCAATAATGGTCGTGACCTCGCGCCCCGCATTGCGGCTCGACTTGGACTCGGTCTGACTGCCGATTGCACAGGCCTTGAGATTGACGAGGCTCGCCAACTTATTCAGACCCGACCTGCATTCGGTGGGAACATTATGGCTGAGATTATTTCTCCCTATACTCGACCACAAATGGCTACAGTGCGACCCAATGTCTTCAAACCTGGAGAACCCGATTCCTCCCGTACAGGTGAGATTGAGAAGGTGAAGATGGATGTGAGTCCTGTTCAGGTTCGAACAAGAGTTCTTGAGACGGTCAGCGAAGCTATCGAAGGAATGAAATCCGTCGAGGAGGCTGATATCATTGTCTGTAGCGGGAGAGGTATCAAGGATCCTTCTAATCTTGAACTACCCAAACAACTGGCACATCTGCTTGATGCAGCTATCGGGGGATCACGCCCCATTGTTGACCTTGGTTGGCTCCCTCCGTCACAGCAGGTAGGTCAATCTGGCAGAACGGTGTGTCCAAAGCTCTACATTGCGCTTGGAATATCTGGGCAGATCCAGCATTTGGCGGGTATGAGTTCTTCCGATATCATCGTGGCAATCAATAAGGATCCTGATGCACCCATTTTCTCTGTTGCAGACTTTGGGATAGTGGGCGACATCTTCACAGTTCTTCCAGAAGTGATTGCAGAGGTAAAAAGAGTACTAGACTCAAGATAGAATTTCTGCCTGCTTGGTCATTTTAACTGAGCAGGCTACTTCCTTGCCACATCTCATGATCTTAATTTACGACGAATTAGCTGGCGCTTCGCTTCTCGTCGCTATCTCTTTGCCTGATACTCCACAGATTCACACAAAATATGACTGGAATGAAAAAGATTGCAAGGCAAATGTACCCTTTTCCTAATTCCACAGTTGAGGATTATAAGATATTAAAAAATGTCAGCTTACTTGGTCAAAAAGGTTGAGCTGATAGCGCCACGTTGATAACCTCTCATGTCTTTTTCATAATGAAAGAAATGTCTGGCGTACATCCTCATGGAATGAAGCAAAGGGACTATGACGGTAAGACTGGTGGCAGTTCTATAAAATTTTCCAGATTTTGTCTGATTGTATTCATTATCATTATGCTCATAGTTGGAGTATGGATTGTCTTTGGCAATTACCAATTCTTCATGTGATTTTGCGACAAAGAAACTCAGACTCTGTATCATATCCATCAATAAGTACCCCAATGCTCCCATATTCTCAGTCGCCGACTTTGGAATTGTGAGGGAGATCTTCACGGTGCTTCTCGCGGTCATCGCGGTAGTGAAGAAGATCCAGGCAGAGAGGTAGAGGATTTATCCTCTGTCTTTCTCTCATTGCTTTGAGATTCATATTTCAGGAATGAATCTTTTGAAGCACTTGGGACAGATTAGAGAACCATCGGGTCTGACAACCCCTGTGAGATCGCCCAATTCCTTTTGACAATTCGGACAAGTGTACGTAGTTGCTTCAGATTTAGCCCTCTTGATCGGACAGTGAATTGCCATCAGGTGAACCAGTTTTTCCTCCCTAGAGTAGTCAGTTAAATGGACCAACACCTTCAGA
>JAEORN010000049.1 GCA_016840825.1 Candidatus Thorarchaeota archaeon
CTCAACGTCACAACCTTTTTATCAGATTCACGTGCAAGACGATTCCACGAACACATGCCTTGGGCCCGTGGCATAGACTGGTTATTGCGCCGCTCTGATAAGGCGGATGTCGCGTGTTCAAATGGTGCCGTGATTACCACGACATCTGAGAGTCACGTCGGGCCCACCATTCATTCTATTTATTACGCACCAAGCCTTTGTCATGCTATGAGAGCTCTAATCACCTACTTCTCCCAGACTGGAAATACAAAGATGATTGCAGAGAAGATACATGAGGCAATTTCCGCAAAATTTGAAGCGGATATTGGTACGGTGAGGTCCGTTGATATTAGTAAGCTAGACATGTACGATGTACTTTTTGTTGGTACACCTTGCCATGATAGTGATTTAGCTCCCCCCGCGAAGGGTTTCCTTGATAGACTTCCTGAATCTCCGCGGTTCAAGTTGGCGGGATTCTTTACCCACGCAACCAACATGCCAGATAGTGAGAGAAACAGAGAACTATATGATCAATGGGCAGGTAGATGCATTCCTTCGTTTGAGAATCCATGTAGAAGCAAGAACATTGAATATTTGGGGACATTTCATTGCCAAGGAAAGGCAAGTGAACCAATTGAGCATTTCATTCATCAGGAAATCCTAACTGATGAGGATGAATGGAATCAATATCTTCCAGACCTTCGAACGCATCCGTCTGCGAATGATGTAGAGGATGCACGGAAATTTGCTTTGAGGATCATGGAGAAGATGTGAAATCCTACGGTAGTTGATCTCTTGCTTTGAGTTGAAAGGTCTTAATCTATCTTGAAATGCCCATCCAAATGGAATATACTTCTCTCCTTGTAGCCTCGTCACTAATTAGAAGTGCAAGAACTTCATTGAAACTGATGCGCATTCCATTATCTTTTTCGAAAACGAGCGATTTTCCAGTTTTTTCCATATGCACACCTATTCTATCTTCTAAGAACTCTTGGAGTTTCTTACTATGGTATCCACTTTTCAAGTGAAAATCAATCACATCTTTCAGCATTCCCAAAGTAGTCTTGTATCCATCTTTTGAGTCAAGAATAATGAATGATCTGAATTGAATGCTTCCGAATATCTGCCCCTTCTTTTTACATGATGGACATTCTATTTCATCACGTAAGGAATGGTATTCTCCTTCAAATTCATGAGAACACTTTTTGCATCGCAGATTAGCCTTAGGCATCTAAATCTCCCTCAGAAACCTACCCATAAGCATCACATTTTCGATTGAATTAGGGTCTTGAAGAGCTTCTATCTTCTTCAGGGGGTCGATATTCGGCTGAAGTATAAGCAAGTCTGCATACTTGCCCACTTCAAGAGTTCCAGTCACTCTATCGATTCTCAAAGAACGAGCCGCATTCATAGTACCTGCTATGATAGCATCCATTTCCTTCATATCCCCCATTTTGACTAGTAATTCCAGTTCTTCCATGGATGACCTACCGAAAGGAGTGTAAGGCATACCCGAATCTGAACCCAGTACAATATCCAGATCGTTCTTGACAGCTAGCTTCAAACCTGCTTCCATCAATGGATAGAGTTCCTTTTCCTTTCGAATCATATGTTCTGGGAGATGACCCAGGTGATGGTGCAGTTGCGATTCGTGATAGGTGACAAAAGTCGGCATGTACATGGTACCATACTCCTTCATGAGCTCTATATTCTCCTCAGTAAGGGGATGCCCATGTACTAGGACATCCACTCCAGCCTTTATTGTATTCTCAATTCCTAGTTCACCATATGCGTGGGCATGGGTCATAATTCCTACCTTATGCGCTTCTTCAACTGCTGCTCTCATCTCTTCTACAGTGAATTGTACATGCAAACTTTCAGTGTTCTCAGAAGAGATGGCTCCAGTTGCAGCCAATTTTATGAAGTCCACGCCTCTAGAAATC
The DNA here is from genome assembly GCA_016840825.1 of Candidatus Thorarchaeota archaeon. The sequence continues at coordinate 1,923 of JAEORN010000049.1, forward strand.
TCCTCACGAGTGGCCCGACGCACATCATCAGGACCATCAGCTTCATTCTGATTGTAAATTGGGTCTCTACCACCTGTGATAGTAATCATTCTACCACAGAGAAGAATCCGAGGACCTTGAATCAATCCCTTATTGATAGCATCACGAATCGCAAACGGGACTTGTCCTCGAGCTGCCGCATCTCCAACAGTAGTGATGCCAGCATTGAGAAGATGTTCAGCTATTCGGGACCCTCTTATTGCTAGATAGTTGTCATCAAGCCTTCTCGTTTCAGCAGGATCCGGAGTTGTTCCATCATGACAGAGATGGAGATGAGGATCAATTATCCCTGGCATGATTATTCTATCCGAGTAATCTAGCAGTCTTGTATCTGTTTCATTGATATTACCTGATTCGATTCTGGAAATCTTTCCCTCCTCTATCAAGAGCATCGCGTCATCGATGACACTTCCATCTCCTATAATCGCTCTTCTCGTTTTGATAAGACATCTATCCATTCAACAATCCCTCGAATATTCATGATAATAACCGCATTTCCTGCCTTTGAGTTTAGTGACTTCTATATCATTATAAAAAATACAGCTGCGCCCTCTTCAGGTTCTTCTTTTAATCAAGACAATAGCTGCGATTATTATGAGCGACGCAACTGAACCTCCAATTATCAACATTGAGAAGTCCATCTGTTCAGGAAATGAAGCTCCTTCTATGGCAGCAGGGATAATGTATTCCCGTAGAGCATTCAACCATTGA
>JAEORN010000050.1 GCA_016840825.1 Candidatus Thorarchaeota archaeon
ATCCCTAAGATAGACCATGAGATACTATCTTGGAATAGAAATGTAGAGGATGTCTTCAAATCCGAGGACTCCAAAACCTGAGGGATTCTCAAGTCTGACATAGTCATCATAGACATCATTGACCCGAACATTGGGTATTTTTGCTAGAGTGTCCTTTTGCATGTAACGAAGATAAACAGTGAATACTCTTTGATTTTGTTTAAGTTCAGCGAAAATTGCTTTCCAATCCGGCATTACATGAATCCTCCTGAGTTGAATTGCACACCTACCTCTTCGCATTTAACACTTGCTTATGCTGTAATTGGTTTCTTTTTTGAGTATCGATATGGGTTCATGCCCAATGAGGTGAATGCGGATTCTACAAATGTAACGGGTGATACAGCTCCATAGTAGTACAGTGTATGAGAACCACATGAGTTCTTACAATCAGAAGCTCCGAATTTCTTTGGACCCCAATCTACATCCATTTTGGATTCGAGATGTTGTGCAAGTTTACACTCCATCTCTGCAGAGGATTCTGCCCATATCGCATCGACAAGAGTAACATTTGAAGCAAGGAGATGATCTATATGCCAATGTATGACTTTCTCATTTCGAAAATGCCGAAGAAGCCTGTTTTTTAGATTCGTTGATCCAGTACCCTGAGCCGAGCCTATATACAACCAAGTACCATTCTTGAATACCAGACTACCTAATGCTGTTGAATCTATAATCTGAGTGTTAGGAACTGAGATAATCAAACAATAGGTTCCTTGCAAATTTAATTCCGCCTCAACTTCTGTGTCATCCTGAGATTTGTTTAGGATTAGGTGGAGTATCCATCTCATTAACCTCAAGAATTGCATCGATTAGTGACATAGGAATCCACCTGATGATGTGTATACACATTTCACCTGTGTTCGATATTATCATAAGGGCTTTGGATGTTAATTTCACACGAACAATGCATGCTAGTGAAATTGTCCCCGGTGTTTATGTAGCTAAGGGAAAGTTTGCTGATGAATTTGGATTCATCTCAAGCTATCTCATTGTAGATGGTGATGCAGCTATAATAATCGATCCAGGAACAGCTGGAGACCCAGGAAAAGAAGTATTGGATTTTGTTAAAAAGATTGGATTGAATCCAAAAAGCGATATTATTGCATTAGTATGTACTCATGGGCATCCCGATCACATTGGTGGAGCGAGTGTACTTAGAAGGGCAACGGGGGCTACTATTATGATTCACCAAAAGGATGCTGAAATGGTGACCAATCCCACTGCGTTCATCAAGGACCGTCTTCGTCTGGATTTTGCTGGACGAATGAAAATGAAAATAGATACTGGCCCTCTTAGAGTGAATTATCGACCTGCAGAAGTTGGAAAGATGCTAAGAGATGGTGATATCATTGAGGTTGGAAATACCGCTCTCAGAGTTATTCATACAGGAGGACACTCTGCCGGGCATTGCGCTTTTTACGACGCTGAACGAAAGATGTTGTTCAGTGGAGATGAGGTAAACAATTTTCCAAATGATCCTCGCAAGTTCTATGTGGATCTCAGCGGTAGTCTATCTACACGAGGCGCTGGTATTAGTCGATTATCGAGTCTTGTAGTCGATTACTTGATGCCATCCCATGATGTTCCGCATATGCTTGGCGAAGTCTCACTGCAGTTTAAAGAGGCTCGTGACAGCATCATTCAATTTCAAGATACGGTACTTAGTCATTTGACTGCGAGGGGCGAAGCTGACTTAGAGCAGATGATATTTGATATCAAACAAGCAAGAAGTATTCCTACACCTACTGATGATTACGGATTATTTTCAACAACTATTGAAGTATGCTTGAGGGACCTATCTCGCGCAGGACTTGTCCGTGTTGATGGGTCAGGAATTTGGCGGCCTTCTTAGAAATCACTACAAGCAAGCTATATTCAAAAAGTAGGTTTCTCAATTTACGACAATATGACTTGGCATGCACAACAAGTCATGATGCTTCTTAGGTAGTGAATTGAAGGGACCCAACAATGTCACATGGCGACAAAAGAGATGTACAAACACCCAGTACAGTAGAATCAATACGTATGGCTTCTGCATCTATTCTTGGAACAACAACAAGTCGAGGATACCCACTTGGAAGTGCTACTGGCTCAGGTTCTATGATGGAGGAGAATTCCGAAACTGTAGCAATGAACATTACACCCCTAATATTTTCTATACGGGATTCATTGTTAGCTTCAGAGAATCTCAATCTCCTCTCTCTCGAATGGGACCTTGAGAGGAGCCCGGGACCTGAAGTGTTACCTGAAACCTTGATTGTTGCTGGAGGGGTTTCTGAAGATGTTGCATCCTACATTTGTGCGTTAAGTTGGGAGAAGGGAGTTATTGATCCTTTCAAAATGGATAACTACATCGGTACTATTGCTAAGAAAATCTCAGATATTGAAAAAGCTGTAATAGGGAATGAACTTCCTTATGATTCAGAAGGTCTCAGAGTCCTCAAAAGATTCTCAGACCGTCTCAATGGGGTTACTTTCTTTGAAATGCTTGATCGACAATTCCAAGAAACTTGGGATACGCAAAAACTGAAAATGGAGAATGTGGATGTAGAGGCAGTCTTGCGATACAAATATCGCGATGATTATTCTTCTAATCCTCCTGGTCCCAAGATTCAGAAACGTACTTCTGTGGAATTTAAACTACCAACTTCTGATGAAGATGGCCGACTCAAACATTTCAGGCATCGTATGATATCTCCCCAAGGACTAGATGTTATCACTTCACGAATTCCTGACATGGGGCGTGAAATTCTCACTGAACTTAACGAATTTGCATATAGCATAGAAGAAGTTGATATAGCTCGTACAACAATCGCAGCATTTACCGAATTCCTTGGGAAGGAAGATATACGAGTAGGAGAGGTAGAAAGGCTCACCACCTTATCGCCTGAATTTGTAGAAAAGATGAATATCGTGTCAGATGCATTTGGAGATCTTCTTGAAACTCATGCGAATTCAGGTGCGAGATTGACCTTGGATATGCATAAAGAAACATTGGAAAATAGCATCAATTCTAAGACAGCTGAAATGGAATCACTTCAGGTAGGATATGCAAAATCGTTACTTGAGCATATGATGAACTCGATAAAACGAGAGTTTTCAATAACTGGAGAAATCCGTGCATGGGAGCTCAAAGCAACATTCTCTTATTTCCATGCATTTACTAAACGAGTCTTAGGTTACATTGCACAAGATTTGGATCAATTTCTCTTAATCACTGGCGTCAGAAAGGTCATGAGAGAAACATTACAGACATTCAAGGATGAATCCGAAGCAGAAGGTATGGCTCCAACAGACCTCTCTCTATTTCGAAAGTTCTACGCGGAATTGTATTCACTGCTGACCGCGATTATAGACAGAAAGTCCTTTGAACAATCTGGAGCAACAAGGATAGAGTCCCTTGTGGAAAGTATCACTCGAGATATAAGTGATGAATTCAAAAAGATTGATCTTTGGGACTTGATAGATTTCACAGATCTTGCAGAGATTGCACGTATAGAGCTTGAGAATTATGAATCAGAATTAGCTGTAAGTAAGGAAACACTCACAGCGTTACTTGAGAAATTTGATACTTTTGTTAGTGAAACCTTACCAGATGTTGGCGAAACTCTTCTCTCTAGATCTGTATTTGCAAATGCAATTGACGAATACGAGAAAGGAAACCAAGAGTTTCCTACATTCCTCAGGACCCTAATCAGTCAAGAAACAGAAAAACCCGAAGAGTGGTTGGATGAAGCTAAATTCTGGGTTGAAACTCTCTCAAAAAGAATAGATGAAACAACGCCATTTTCAAACCAATTACATACTTTTCTTGAATTGGGATATGATCGTCTAGGAGAAGGGGTAACTCCTGAGGCAGTCTTAGAACGTATCCGATCTGCAACAGA
>JAEORN010000333.1 GCA_016840825.1 Candidatus Thorarchaeota archaeon
ACTACAGCTTTTCTGAGAAATGGATAGAAATGAGGTAGTGGTAGTACATTGAGTGGGAACTTCTTGTTCTCAGTCAGGAAGATATTGATTCTCTCAATCCATCTCGCATTCAGCATGTCTTCAGAATAGCTTGTTGGTTCCTCAAGCATCAATGAATCAATTTCTGCAAGAATAGGCGAGAATACCTTTCTCTGAATTAAATCAAAAGAATATCCTTCCGAGCCAGTGCGTTCATCGGTGGCAATTCTCTTGTACAGGTCTGCAAGATCGTCTGAACCTGGAACCGTGTACATTCCTCTTCTCCTAGTCAAAGTCCTCATCATCTCTGAGGTGATATTCCTATCCTTCTCAAGAACTGAGAATACATGGATGAAATTCTTCTTATCCCATTCTGGTAAATCAAAGAGGTCTTTGAATGAGCTAATTGTCATTCTATATTCCTTGGGCAAACGGAGCTCATGAGGACTCGTTATGCTCCAAACGTTGAAGAAGATGAAAGGCTCTAAATTCGACTTGCTCCCTAGATCCATCCTGAAATTGGGGAAGCAATAATTACTATCGACAATGATCAATTCTGGTTCGAATTGAGGTTTCTCATGCTCCTTGGCAAATTCACTTGTGGACAGAGTAATTATTTCCAATACCTGCTCTGGTGTTAGAGGCTTGAAGGTCTGAGACCTGACTAGATGAAGGGTATCACTTAGAGGAAGATAATAGGTCGTTCCAGATTCTTTCAAGCTAAATGACGTTTCGTATTGTTTCTCAGCTTGAAAGGATATACTCTGCATAGCCTGGAAAAGGTCTTGGTTTGTATGATTGATGTCAACGATGAGTACCTTCAGGGGAGGTTTCTGCGATAGCGCCCAAGTTACGATATTGATAGAAATAGGCGTCTTTCCGCTACCACCTTTATTGCTTGTCACAATGATCGTTTTTGGTTTCTTCAATTATTTTTCACCTCATCCTAAGAATCCAAAGAGGAAGTCAAGTATTGTACCCCATCCAACAAAGAAGATGATGTCCGTTATTATCTGAATGAAGATCACTCCAATGAATGCGATGAGCACCTTCTTGATAATCACATTTGGAGAAGAGAGCCTTCTTAGGTCATGAAATGACCTTTCCACAAGATGCCGATTGGTGGTCATATTCCTTGTCGCATCTTCCAATTTTGCGCGAACATACCCGTTCTCCTCATGAGAGAGCATGGCTTCCTTCAGTAGGATCATATCGTTATCCATTCTATCAAGATACTCCTCTAGTGCATCTGACACACGTAATCTATTCTCCTCGACAAGAGTTTCATACCTCGCTGTTTCATAGACAACCACTTTGATGACCCCAGTTAATACTATGAGTGTTCCAAGACTTAGAGCACTGTTGAGAAAGAATCCAACATTGAGTATCGGATTGTTTGGAAAGAACTCCTGTACAATGTTGAATCCCTGCATACCACTAAGCTTGTAGAGCGCTATGAAGAATAGTAGTCTTATTGAGAGCCAAATCTTAGAGAGGCTCATTCGCCACCACCTAATGGTAGGAGTTCCTCCTGCACTGAATGATCTGTGAATGAAAACAGAGAACACGATTCCACCTGTATTGACGATGAAAAAGAAGGACATTAGGATCAAACCCAGTCCAATGCCTAATCTGACCCAGCCACTTACGCCTAAGATGCCTTCAGTGACTTGCTCGAAAGCTCTTTGAAGCTCTCTGAATTCTCCCCCAAGAATAGCCTCCCGGATGGCATCAAGATAGGTCTCATGAGTTAGTAGATAACCTACATAGAAGACGCCGAATAGTAGGACTGCAACGATTGAAGCAACATTTGCAGCAAGAAAGAAGTCCTCTAATCGACTACCTCTTCTAGTTGAGCGTGCAGGAGAATTCATTGGCGTGCATCCCCGAAGCTAATGTAATTGTTAAAGGTACTACTTATTGGATTTTTGTCCATTTATAGTTATTACTTGTTAGGATATAATAGGAAATTTATTCAATTTTTTGCGCAATCTACTATCTAAGTAGCTATTCTATAGGTGCCTATGGAAGTCTGCTCAATCAATTCGTCTGAAATCAGTCCACTTAGAATGCGCTTGAGGTCTATCTCATTGCAGGAATCAATTTTCAACTCAGAATGTATTGTTTCCAAATCCATCGACTTGGAATCAGTTAGCAACTGAAGGACCTTTCCCCTAATCTGTCGTGAAGATCCTTCAAATCTGGGTTGTTTAGATGTTGGAGCTATACCTGTAGCTGCAGCTGTTAGGACATCTGAACCATAGTCCATGAGTGCATTATGCCAATCGCTAGCACGACCCTTAGGTAATAGGCTCTCAGCAATTTCCTGCAGCTCCTTCTCAGATGTGCACTCTTCCGCGAACCCTGACGCAATGAAGACCCTTCTGATATTCGTGTCAACTGCTGCAAGGTTCTCATTGAACGCGAAGATGAGGATTGACCGTGAAGTATATGGACCGATTCCCTTTAACGATCGAAGTTCATCATCTGACCTTGGGAACTCTCCGCGCTCCAGAATTTGATTTGCAGCCTCTCTTAGCCAAAGTGCCCTTCTATTATACCCGAGGCCGCTCCAGACTTTGAGAAGCGTCTTTGTATCTGCTTTTGCCAGACTTTCGATATTTGGAAATGCCTCAAGAAACTCCTGATATTTCGGAATCACTCGATTCACTTGTGTTTGTTGCAGCATGACTTCCGAAATCAAGACATTGTACGGGGTTGGGTCTTCTCTCCACGGAAGGTTTCTTGCGTTAACCTCCCACCACTCAAAGATATGAGCTTGGAATCTCTTCACCTTCTCTGGATCAGATGTAAACCCCACAATCTCACTTCCTAGATTCTACCCATGATATACATTGCATAGTCTTGGAGATTCGCTTTGATATCAAATCTATTCAAGAGCGCACAGATTTGAGCGCGATGATTAGTCCCATGATTCACTACATGGAAGAGTACTTGCCACTTCTTCAAGTCTTCAACGAAATACTCTTTGAGTTCAGCGTCGGTCACCTTTGACAGATAATCTCGCATAGAGCTCTCAATCTCATCCCACTTCTGACGTACAGCTGAGCTGGAGGGAAACTTCTTCGGATCTAGGAAATCAGGAAGCTCCACCCCCCGTAATCCGGAAAACCATCTATCATCGACACTCATGATATGCACGAATAGGTTCCTGATTGACCCGAGTGAGTAATCGATCTCTTGCTTGAACTCTTTTTCAGAAAGACGTTTGACACAGTAATCGAACAATCTTCGATTGAACTCAAAATGATAATCAAACAGTGAATCGATAGATTCCTTATCCATGTAATCTATGCACGCTCCTATTGGAGAAGAACGTATTCTTTGACGACTAATGAAAGTTCTCTTGTGTTCCAATCCTTTGTAGTCTGAAAACAAGTTTATAGGAAAGAAATTACAGTAGAATAAGGACTGTGGTGTTGCTATGGGTTCAAAGACAATCGTACTCACACTTACTACCGGACAAAGAGAACATGTTAAGATGCTAACTGGATTCGGTCCTGCACGTCTAACTGTTCAAATCGACACTTCTGCTGAAATGCCATTCGGAAAGCCTTGGTCTACCAAGATGGCATCCAAGGCGGTCCAGCTCACTGGTGACCAGAGAGAGCAGGTTAAGGAACTTCTTGGTGAAACCTACGAGTACCTGAAGCTATCGAAAAGCTCAGTCGATGTGTGGAGAAAGTGATAGGCATCTCACTCAGGTTTCTTACCAAGAAACTCCTTTGCAGGAATAAGGATAGCTAATGCATACAGGATAATCCCGACTACGAATGTGATGGTACTTCCGCCAAGATATCCGATAAAGGCACGGTAGCCAAGGAGTGTGCCCCAAAATAGGCCTCCAATAATTAGCTCTGCAAACCATGCCCATTTCTCTCCTTTCTCAAAGCCATACTTGGCAACTAAGAGAATCTGCAATGAAACGATGATCATCATTAGTCCTACTAGTTTCTTAGTGAGTAGATAGAATTCAGCGTAAACTGGGTCAGTTGCTAAATAGCTCGCATATGTAGTCCCAGTGAAGACTTCGAAATCACTAACAAACATGATGTCAGTTATCATAACCCATAGTATTGAAATGATCAGGGCAAATACACCCATTCCTGTCATGATAAAAGAACCTATTTTCATTTCTTTTGACAATCCGATCAAACCTCCATTCAGATGTATCAACACCTGAAACGCGAACAATACCTTACTACCATACAGTTCTTCAATTTATCATTTTGCCAGAATCGGAAAAGCAGCATCATCCTAATGCTTCAGCTTAGAGCCACAGACAGGGCAATGGTACGGCTCGAAAGGTGGAGGATTGAAGAGAATCAATTTGCCATCTGACTCAACCTCTTCAGTCATCT
>JAEORN010000334.1 GCA_016840825.1 Candidatus Thorarchaeota archaeon
GCCTGTCATTAATAGAGTATAGCATGTAAGAAGTATCAAGTTAATCGTCGAATCTAATCCAATAGTTGGAAATGGACCATGTATCACGCTCGATCCGATAGTCTGGAAGGATATACCTGTGATTAGATCAGCACTCCAAGTGAAAGGGAAAAGAAGGAAGATATCCAAATCCAATAGTTCAAGCATTTGAGATGCGAAAACTTGGAAACCGATGAATGGAATGATTGTGAATATACCAAGAATAATGGCTAACGCATTTGCTATATCCTTGCCCCTGTCCGATTCACCTAGTCTTGCTTGTATGCAAGTCACAATAAAATCGGCTAACCAAATAGCTCCAATTGCTGTTATAGCTATTATTCCATATATCAACACTTGTGCAAAGAGCTCAATTTCTAGCATCACTGCAAAAGGGCTTATGATTATGGGGGCAAGATAAAGAACAATCAGACCATTTACGGGGAGCTTGCCAATGAAAGAACCAAGAAAGATATCACGACTTGAAGCAGTATTCGCAAGGAGAACTTCCCATTGACCAATCTTGATTTCTTTCAGGGCATTAGCTAATGGAAAGAGGATAAGAATGAACCATATTAGCATCAATCCAGCTCGTAGCAGCGGAGGCATGAGAATCATCATAATCTGAGGTGGAATTGGAAATACTTCTGTTAGAACAATCCTCATGATTTGAGGTGCTAGTAGGAGAGCCCACAAGATTCCTATAACTAATGCAACCAGCATGATAGGAACCCGTTTTCCTCTCTGATTGCTTGTTTGAACTTTAAATTCTGCAACAGCGATTGAAACCCATTTTTTGGTCATACCTTTCACCTCCATGCTAGAAGTGCGTCACGATCAACCTTTCCACCAACGATTTTCAGGTATGCCTGTTCAAGGCTCATTGCGTCAGCCTGAGTCATAATTTCTTGAGGAGAGCCAAGTGTAACTAGAATACCCTCATTTAGAATTCCTACCATATCACAGAGTTCTTCCGCAAAGGTAGTAATGTGTGTACAAATGAAGAATGTAGTCTGTGTTTCATCTGAGAGTGCCTGAATGAGATCCTTAACCAGTGCGCTAGCGGCAGGATCGAGCCGAGAAGTAGGCTCATCGAGAAAGACCAACTTCGGTTGATGTAGCACAGTGGATGCGATCAGTACCTTCTGTTTCATTCCAGAAGAGTATGACTCCAACAGATCATCTCGCCGTGATTCAAGCCCCATTAAAGATAGTAGAGTGTCTATGCGATGATTGACCTGAGAGCCACTCATCCCATTTAGTGCGCTAATGAATTCCAGAAACTCGACTGCTGATAATTTCGAGTATAGTCCCGGAGATTCGGGAAGAAGACCAGTGACCGCCTTAACCTCTTCTCGATTCTTAAGGAGGTCAAGACCACATACCTGTGCAGAACCACTTGTGGGAGTCATTAGACCTGAAAGCATTCTTACTGCAGTTGTCTTACCAGCTCCATTTGGCCCAAGAAGACCAAAACGCCTTCCATTTTCAACTCTTAGATTGAGCGAGTTGACAGCTTTAAGAGAGCCAAACTCCTTGGTCAGGGATTTGGTTTCGATACAGATTTCATCTGATATCATAGATATTCACAGGTAAGAGAAGGCAGGGATAGTATATAATGAACTGTGGGAAAAAGGTCCATAGCTGTTGAAATCAGTAAATTATGAGAAGAAGTTCGATATCAATTGATAGAATTTACCCAAAGCCTCTTTGCCCTTGTCTGTAGTCCTATAGACGAAAATTCCTGATTCGGGCTCATCAACTTGCTCCATTAACTCAGCTTCCATTAGGAAGGATACATCCTCTTTGATCATCTGTGTCTTGAGTCCTAGTTCTCGCATCAGCCAGCTTTGTGTTCGTGACTCCCACACACAGGATTCGAGAATCTCTGCCCAACGCTCGTACTTTGTCCTTCTAGAGCTTAATGGCCAGGATTCCGGACGTCGAGGACCAGAATGATTCAGAGCTCTGTACCTCCCATGTCCTGATCCTTAGAGAAGACCATCCGCTCAAGGTCTTCTCCCCAAGTCATGAAACTTTGATAGATTTTCAGCCATTTTCGAACAGTGAACTCCCACAGAGCAAAAATAGCAGAACCAGTAATCGTGATAGTCAGAACAATAGCCATCAGCACAATTACTGGGTTAAGGAGAACTGCAATGATACCCCCCGTTTCAAGCAATTGTAGTATTTCAGGAATGAAGAAGTTCACAAAAATCAGCCATATCATCAAGATTTGGAATCCGATTTGAGATATCGAATTGATACGAAAACTTCGTATTGTGATGGGCTTATCCATATCCTTTAGCTTAGATTCATCAGGTTTGATTATACTTAGCAAAAGAGAGATGTAATTGAAAATACCAGTTGCAGCTTGTTGTGAGTTGAGTGAATCTTGGATCCTATCAAGAGTCTTTTTTGCATCTATAATATACCCATATCGCCTTTTCATCTGTCTATAAACAATAGGGGCGATGAGAATGGGTATACCAACGACAATTAGAGCAATAATGCCGAGAGATGGAGGAAGTTCCATCCAAAGGATGAAGAGAACTACCCACCCCATCCACAGATAGATAATAGCTGTGCTGTAGTAGATATAGAGCTTGAGAAGACGATGACTTCGATACATCAAGGGCAGTATCTTCTTCTGCTCCTCAACAAGACGGGTATTAATCGATGGTTCATCGCGCACTGTAATCACATCATCAGAATATAATCTATCTAACTCCGCTCATTAATCGCATTATTGAACCGTCTTCAAATCCATATTCCTCAATCGTCTTTGATTCATCTAGTCTCTCCTTTGATTCGGGATGCATGAGATATAGATGATCAAGGATGTTCCTTGAGTAAGGTGCATTGAGCATTTGAAATGGTAGTGTCTTAACAATCTCCAGTAAGTCACCAATTGACATGTCAGGGGCTATATCTACTTCCTTACGAGCGAGTTCACGATATGAATCGTCGAATTGAGTTCCTTCTGTTATGATGATTCTCAAAATAACCACACTCCAACCAAGTAGAATCTTCAAGAAAAGGACTGTGGTTTGATTTTGATTATTTGAGTGATGCACTTGATTAGAAATTAGAGACGCAGGATGAATGTATACTGGTCATCCTCAATACTGAGCTTGCTTTGAATCACTTTGCGTGTCTTATGAATGAAATCAATCATAGGGACATTCTTTGGATGAACATATGCAATGAAAGCTTCGACGCCTTTGCTCTTTGCAATACGCATCATTTGATTCAGGAGGAACGTTCCAATCCCTTTATTCTGAAACTCATCCTTCACTAATAATGCAAACTCAGCTTGGTTGGTATTTCGATTCAGAAGGTACCTTCCAGCAGCGATGATTTTCTCACATTCGCCATTTCCGTTCTCATCTATCACAGCAACAAGTGAGATGTCTGCTTCTTGATCGACATAGTAGAACTCATGAAGAGTCTGTCTTCTAAGGCTCTTGAGGGGTGTCAAGAATCTAAAGAATATTGATTCTTCACTTAGTCCATAGAAGAGACCCTTGATCTTATCAGCATCATCTGGACGGATGAGCCGTACCTCTACATTGATAGTTCCTTCAGGACCCTCGGTTTCCATCTGGGACTCATACTCAATTGGGAAGTAAGTACCTCGTGCGATGAATGGAACTTGGTCCTCGAAGACATAGCGCATCGTCTTAGCGGATTCAAGGAGCTCGTCTCTGAACTTGGGATGTGCTATGGCGATTAACGAAAGGACGCGTTCACGAATCGTCCTACCTCGAAGGGCCGCATATCCAAATTCAGTAACGATGACGTCGACATCGCCTCGAGTTGTAACAACTCCAGCTCCCTCGCTTAGACGGGGGACTATCCTAGATACTGTTCCATCTAGTGCAGTCGATTTAAGACAGATGATAGCTTTACCACCCTCAGACCTTGCAGCACCTCTAATGAAGTCAACTTGACCACCAATTCCGCTATAGAATTGATGACCTATCGAATCCGAGCAAACCTGTCCTGTCAAATCCACCTCTAATGCACCATTAAAGGCTACCATCTTGTGATTTTGACTGATGACGTTGGGATCATTGACATAGGAGGTCTCTCTGAACTCGAATGAGGGGTTATTATTCACATAATCGTAGAGATCATGCGATCCCATAGCAAAACTTGCGATGACTTTGTCCTTGTTGATACTCTTCTTCTTATTTGTGACTACACCAGTTTCTATGAGCTCGATGATACAGTCACTGAACATCTCTGTATGAACACCGAGGTCTCGAACTCCGTACTTGAGTAGATTCTCTGTGACCGCATTTGCGATAGTACCAATCCCCATCTCAATGGTTGATTCGTTCTCAATCAATCTCGCTGAGTATTCACCAATCAAGCGGGTGCGTTCGCTCACTTCAGGAGACTCGAACTCTAGAAGAGGCTCAGTAAAAGGTACAAGGTAGTCAATCTCACGAAGATGGATGAAGGAATCCCCATGTGTGACTGGCATTTTCTCATTGACTTGCGCAATGACTAAATCAGCAGAGAGCGCGCCAGTCTTTGTGATATCAACAGAAATACCCAATGAGCAGTAGCCAAAATCATCAGGCGGACTGACTTGTATCAATGCAACATCTAATGGTATCCTTCGTGATTTGAAGAAGAATGGGATATCGGATAATGGAGCGGGAGTATAGTCAGCACGGCCCTCGGATACAGCATCGCGAATATTATCTGAAACGAAGAAGGTATTGTGTCTAAATTGGTTCTGAAACTTTGGATCTGCAGAAGGAGTATTTCCTAGAGTTAGCATATGGACTATTTCGTTGTCAGCCATCCGGTGAGCATTCTTTGCAAGCTCTTGAAACAGATGGTTTGGAACACCACAACCGGTTCCAAGTAGAATGCGAGTTCCTCTTTTGATCTTCTTGATGGCTTCGGTAGCAGTGACAATCTTGCCTTTGTATTTCTCAGTCCAAAGTGAAGTGACCATTCGTCGCCACCTCTTCCTCAGAGATTGTCTTTGATAAAGCAACATAAAGACGTTTCGTAATGCGACATTGGGAGAATAGTATGTTTACATTTTTGTGCAAATTCAGAAAGAGAATGATGGATTTCAGTCACAATTGGAAACTTCATTGTATATCTGGTAACTATGATTGACCGAGTAGCTTGAGCAGAGTCGCTTCACTCAATAGACCTAGATTCTCTGCGATTGCCTCTACAGCCTTTAGTGCAGGTGATCTATCAGATAATTCGAAAACAGACTTCCCAAGATAGTTCAACTCAGCTATCTCATCATCATTCGGAATCATTCCCATAAGTGAGAGACCATTGTCCTCAAGACCCTTAGATATTGCACTCACTAATGAATCAGGAATTCTATTTCCAATGATGACAAGCTTCTTGAAATCAATATGAACCTCTTTAGCAAGATCACGAATGCGCAGCGCAGCCTCGAAAGCAGCTCTTGAAGAATCTATGACAATAATCAGGATGTCGACATTCCTATTCGTGCGCCGACTGAAATGTTCAAGACCTGCACTCATATCGAGAAGGGTGATCTCGTAATTTAGAGTCAGTCGATCTAGTATTTGCGTTAGAAGCCGGTTCACATAACAATAGCATCCTTCTCCTTCAGTCCGTCCCATAGCAAGAAAGTCATACCTATCTCCCTCAAGTAGCGACTCGAATATTTCACCTTCCAAGATATCCTGTTTGGCAGCTGAAGCAGGTAATGTACCATCATCTATGCTTTTCCTCATACGCGTAGCAATCTCTCCAACGGAGGCAGGAACCTCAACACCAAGTGCCCGTGGCAAGTTCATCACAGGGTCTGCATCGACCAAGAGAAGAGACCGTTTTGTCTTCTCTGCTATAACCCTTGAGAGAAGAGCTGAGGTAGTTGTTTTGCCAACTCCACCTTTGCCAGAAACTGAAAGAACCAGATGTTCACGCATCGATTTCACTCTTTTTGATTGTTAATTGGACTCACATTTTTAGACATTTAGACTCATCGATATGGCGATGATGTGATGTGTTGAAAATTGAAAAAGAAAGAGTAGAGTAGTCCTTGAGCTCATTGCTCAAGAACCTCTACCACTATGAAATGGATTATTCTTCTTTCCACTTGCCTTCTTGGAGATACTTAGGAATTCCACTTGAGTCTTGGGTGCCCACTTTGACTGTCCAGCCAGTGGCTTCCTCCGTTTCCCCACTTATACGAGCTGCCATCCCCGGACTGATTAGGATACGATGATTCACCTTCTCCTCTAGTCCATATTCCTGAATGGCTTCAGCTACCTTATCTGCAGTCAACTTTCTACCTGCAACAGCCGATTGTACACTCATTCCCTCAGTATCAATAACTAGCAGCCATGCATCGACATTACCCTGTTTAATGTCACTTTCTACAGTGAAGTAGGTCAGTGCAAAGTTAGTCGTATACATGGCAGGAGAATCGGGTCCAGCCTCACCGAACTTCACTAGTCCAGGCTCAACAGCGACAGGCTTTATGGGGTCTGTGTAGATATTGCTTCTTAGGAATGTGAGTGGAAGATTCGTCCACATGTCTAAACTATGCATGATTACTAGATCTGAGTAGCGCACTATAGTTGCTGCAGCTGCAAGAACCTCGTCCCATTGTGTATTAATCTCTTCACCCTCTCTATTGTCAGCCCAAACAGAGATGGGTGTAGAAAGCAGGGGATAGCCCACCAGATCATTATCTTTGACAGTTGCTGCTCTGCGAAGCTGAGTGAAGTTATCTATGGTAGTTCCTAATGCAGTTCTAGAAATAGTTCCGGGATCTAATACGATGTCTTCGATTCCCATAGCCTGCAAAGTATTGGCTAACGATATTAGATCGTCTAAGTTCCCTGGTGCATACGCAACTACGGGTAGATTGTATTTTGTAGAGATCTCTCCTACCTCGGCCCATGTGTCTATTGTGGCTGCATACAGCAATGGACGCTTGTCTCCGATCGTCTTTGCGGCAGCTTCAAGCATCTTTGGGTCTAATGAGCATAATATGATAGGCCAATCAGTCAAAGATGCGAGAGTCTTTGCGGCTTTCGCGAAAGTCTGAGGGTCTTTTGAAACACCTCGTAATGCAATCCCGTCAAGACGGAGATTCTGACCAATATAGATGTAGGTCCACTTTTCAATAGCTTTCACTCTTTTCTCAAAGGATTCTGAATCGAGATTGTCAGCAATGTCAATGAAGAATGCAGTCGGATTGGTATACCTCAGGTCATGTCGATATAGAACAAGTTTTCCACCAATAGAAGCAGCATTTTCACCAACACCCACGGTTACTTCACGCACTGGGGGACGAATCAAATCCTCGAGCTTCACTCGTTTCTTTGCATATTTCTCCTCTTTGTATAGTGGTTTGCAATCTTTTAGCTTGACGGTGTACTCCGCCATCTTGGTCGCAAATGCCATACAGTTCGCTTCTCCGCACTCCTTACAGTTTGTGCCAGGGAGAAGTGGGTAGATCTCTAAGGGACCTGCTAGTTTAGCCAATTAGATCCCCTCCGGTATGGAAATACTAGTCCAGTCTGCGTAGTCTGCAGGCTTCACAGATTGTCGTTCCTTCATCCAACCAACCAAATCATGAACAGTCTTGATTGCAGCAGGATGCATCATCATGAAAAGATCATTTCCAGCTAATAGCAGTGCAAGAGCAGTAACACTCTCCCATATTGGACCTCGAAGCTCACGAGGCCCCAAGTAATCATCCTTCAGCCATGCCTCTCTAGCAGCCCATGCATTCGTTGTACCTGAGCTAATCGGGTATTGAAGCTCTGTATCTCCTAATAGACCTGCAAGTCGCATTCTTTGCATCATGGTGAATGCGTACTCAAGTCCATATCCTAAAGCGGCTGTGGTAGGATCAATAACGATTTGCTCTGGACGCAACCAATCGATGAGACGCCTATTCAACTCCTTCTGTTGATTGATATCAAGAGAGGTCCATGATAACACCACTTGATCGTACTTCTTTGCTGCCTCCGCAATGGGCTCGTATACATCTACGGTAGCAGAGCAGAGTAAAGTTCTCTCACCTTCGCAGACTTCAGCAGCCTTTGCGAGAACGGGACCATCCTTCTCAGGATCTCCTGCGGAGCCGATAAGGATAGGTACCTTTACAGCCTGCAAAACCTCTTCGATTGTCTTTGCTGCATCATTTGGTGAAGTATCACCTAATTGACGATCTGTACTAATGAGATGTAGTGTGATGACATCTGCACCAAACTTATTGACGCAAAGCTTTGCCCATTCTGCAGGATCCTCCATCACTTCCTTGTAGTGCTGCTTCACTGCATGTGCTAAGGATATCTTCATATCAAATACATCTGCAGCTACAATAGGTGGGTTCTTGGGAGGAGATTGAAACAAGTCCCATGCGGGAGCTTTGTGTCCGCCTATGGTAACTGATTTGCTTCTAGAACCACCCTCTCCTTTGGTCGCACCAATAGTTATCTCATGGATAGTTGATGTATAGTCACCTAATGGAGGCGCGAACTGAGCAGGGATCAATGACTTTGGCATTGAGAGAGCAGGCTTTGCAACTTGGGCTGCAGCCTGCGCTATCATCGGACGAAGAGCCAAACGCAGCTCGTCGAGCTCAATCGTGACATTCTCCAATACAAGCTCTGCAAAGTCGCCAAACATATCATCTAGCGATGAGCGTTTCTCTTTGTCTTGCTCGGTCATTTCTTCTTTTCACCCGTCCCTGTTCGGCGGATGATTACTTTCTCGGCGTAGATTTTGGCATTCTTGAATACAATCTCAAGGCCACCACCTACACCTCCTACAAAAGCCGTCATGTCACCGGGTACGGTGACCGCTCCATCCGCATCTCTTCCCATCGGAACAGACATGTCCTCCTCTTCTTCAAGCTCGATCCATCGATCAACAACAGGATGATTCTTCGACTTCAAGAAATTCTTGAGATCAGGTATTGACATTGCATCTGTTTCAGTAGGAATCTTATCTCGAACCTCATCAGGAATGAATTCAAGCACTCGTTCCTTTATGGACTCTGGAATCCAGACGATTCGGTCCCAACCGCCATCTACCTGTAGGAATTTGGGTGACCGCATATACTCGATGGATAGTCCATGGAACCCAGGAACTTGGCGCCCACCAGCAGTGGAATCTGCCATGCTTGAAAAGGGAAGACCATTCACAGTTTCACCCTTGAAATCACGATGCACTATACCTAGTCCATCCACCTCTGGGATGACGAATGCAATTGCCTCAAAGCAACCACAGCTCGTGTGAGGTTTCTCGAAGGCACTGTATAGTGCGACTGAGTTAACTTTTCCAAGGGACTTCTCTGTATAGGCTTGATTCACGCCAGTATATTCTCCCTTGAAATCATCAAGCGTATCACCCTTAGGAATCGCATAGAGTGGACCTTTTGGATCGACGCGAGCAGCAGCACGTCCATCGAACCAACTAATAGCTCCACAATTTGCATATCTTTGAGGTGTTATGGTACAGACGTGAGTAGGTGCAAAGGACTGGCATAGTGAGCATCCATAGAAGGTGTCTACTTCTGCATCTGAGAGACCTCTCGCACGCTCGTCCCTGGCATTGTACCTATTTATGGCATCATCATATCTCTCTTCAACGACTTTCGGATCAGTGATAAAGGTCACCTGTATCTTCTCGATGATATTCATCTCGCTCTTGAAGAGTCGTATCAATACCTTACCTAGATACTCCAAGGAATTGAATCCCTTCTCAAAGGACTTTTTACTAAGCCTCAACCAGATGTCATATCGTTGGTTGAGGTGCATCATTCCTTCTACAAAGTTGATGTACTCGTGTATCCTTCTCTCAATTACACCTTCTAAATCAGGTTCGATTTGGGAACCTGCCACTTCCACCACAATTCCCAAAGGATGGTAGCTTTCTGGTTCCATGTCCTTGAGATCAGGACCAATTATTGCTATCTTCTCGTCTACTACATCTCCCATATCTCTGGCGATAGCGAGCTCGAACTTCTTCTCCATCTTGGGACCGCCAAGCTCAACGAACATGTCCTTTCCACGTACGCGCTCGCCCTCGTAGATAACTCCGATGTCTACTGGTATATCTTCAAACGACAATTCACTTACCGCCTCCAATGAACGCAAGAATATCTTTGAGTAATTCTTGGTAGTTTTTCTCTTTCAGGTTAGGCATACTCCAAGTTGCATGGGGTTGGAAGTACCGACCCAGTGCGATTGGAGTGATGTGCCTAGCGAAATTCATGACACCAGATAGTAGTGTCCATTCCATATAGTATGGCATGCTGTGGGTGAAGATTAGGTCATGTGGACCCTTTCCATGGGGACCTGTCCAATCAGGATCTTGGAGATACCCTACAATCTCCATAGCACCCATGGACTTGGCACCTACATAGCCACGTTCTATGAAGTGCTTGATTGCCCCACCTGTAGCAACGATAGGAATCTTTCCTGCATTTGATAGCTCTATGGAATAGTCAATCATATCGCCCTTGCCATACTTGATATTTACTGCTTCTGATCCAACGATCAGGAGTGGCTTTTTAGCTTTGGTCCAGTCACGTTTCAATTGCTCAGCTTTGTTGAGCGTTTTTGCAGCATCGGGACCGCAGATCTCACCAGTCTGCCAGGGTGTAGCACGCATCATGGTTAGTCGCCACCTCCGATAATCTGCTCTTTAAGCAGCGTTGGGTCAGGAATAGGACGTTCCTTCCACTTGTTCTCCTTCATCTGAGCGAGAATCTTGTCCTTCAGAGTGATAGGAATATCCGTATCGCGTCGAATGTATCTCCAGACATCTTCAGGGAAATAGCCAAGATGCTTCTCATGAAGGTCTACATAATGGCTTAGTTTAATCGATCTACCCTTTCCAGTGTCATTGGGTCGGATACACAGCTTTGCAGTGAGGACATTTGCCTCTGCAACGGTTTCAGCGGCGTAGAAAAGATGCTCAGGCCCAGGAGCCGTCATCATGCGCTCACCTGTCCTTGCATCATAGACTTCCCAATCTCGGTCACGGTCTGCTCGTCCGAGTAACATTCTGCGGTACTTGGAACCATGTGGCCCTACAATCACAGGAACACCGAGTCGCCAGAATCCTGCAGCAATCGATGCTGCCTTCTGGGACATTGCTCCCCACGAGATTCCAACTGCACCTACTCGATGATGGATATAATCTGCAATCTCTGCATAATTACCACGCAGATTCCTCTTAGCAAAGATAGCAGCGATCTTTATCGCAGCGCCTGCGATGTGTGAGTTGGCCACGCAAGAACCAACATTGACGACACACCCAGCATCGAACTCACCACTCCTCCGTTCATAGATAGATTGTCCGTTCTCATCCTTGACTGTACCAGCTGAGATAGCTGCGCATCCTGATGTGACAATAATGAACCTGCGTTTAGCAAATTCCTCAGCCATATCATGGACATCCTTTCCACCACCAGGATAGTTCGCGCATCCAACATGTGCAATGACACCAGGAATCTCTCCGAAGACGATTGGTTGTCCAACCCTTCGAATCTCAGTATCCTGAATTGCACCTCTGCCTGTTCTGACAATGTGAGTTTCATTCTTACAATCTTCTTCAGCAGCTACAACCATCCAGCTATGGAGATCATAGTCGTTTGGACAGGCGGATTCACATCGTGCACAGCCGATGCAGTTATGGTAGATTTCACGCAGAGGCTCTAGATTGCCAGTCTGTGCAGCAAGAACTGCCTCCTGTACATTCTGATCATTTGGACATGCACGAACACATTCCATGCATTTCTTACACTCCTCTGCCATCTTCTGAATCTGCTTCTTGCTTGGGAAGTACTTCTTCTTTCGGCGGGTAGGTTTCAATGCAAGAGCTACCTTTGTAGCTAGTTCTCCTACCCTGTGGTGATCATTGAAATACACACCGGGAATCTTCCCAGAAATCAGTTCTTCTGCAATGCGGTCTACTGGATCATCAGATCTATCAGGTAGGCCCATCACAGCCTTATCACTAGTGGATATGACTGGTGAACCGACTTTCCTTGCTTCATTTACGACGTTGGTATTAACACACTGTTCATCAACAACAACAACATCAGCCTTTCCGGCTCTGATGTAACGCAGCTGCCAAGAGATCGGACCAATGACCTTCGCTTTTGGATCACGTCGAGTGATGTCCCATGCTGTGCAGCACATTCCACCTACCTCTACTTGATCATTCAAGCGCTTCTCAGTGATGTAATCAGTAATTGAAGCAGCTGGTACTATATTGTGTCCAATCGTTAGTATAATGGCCTTGTTCATATCCATCATACCGATACCTGATTCAACTAATGGTGCATCAGGATCAGCTTGTGGAAGATCTAGAGTCGAAACTTGTGCTAGGTCAGCAATCTCCATGCCAAGTTGATCAATCATGCCAACATGAAAGACCTTACTCTCAAAATCTAGCCAGCTTCCCTCTTGACCTGTTGCAGTGGCTGAAAGAGTATGTGTCAACTGGGACTCACAGTAATCAAGAATGATGCTTGCGTCCTCCAAAGTGCGAGGCCGCATTCCCGTGACTAAACGTGATACGGGGGCATGTATCTCGGTTCCCGGACCCTGAATAAGTTTGGTACGTGGCCCATACTCCTCAATAAGATGGTCAACCATATGTCTAGAATGAGCAAGATGTGCTGCACAGCCTATATTGGCTGCTGCAAGTACTATTCTTCCTTGCTGGCCTTTCAAATCAAGGCCACATGCACCTCTCTTGTCTTTAGACAGGTCACACTTCCCCATTGTGCATAGGCAACATACCTGACAATAGGGCATGTATGATGGTTGATATTTCGTTAGAAGCTTATGATCCCAAGAGCGTAGGGTTGTAGGACCTGGCATTGGTGTTGGACCCATGGGTTCATCCCATTCGTCATCCACAATTTGTCCAATGCGAACCTCAAGCCCTTTGAAGACGCCCATTCCGGTCTCGGCTTCATCGGCTTTGATGTAAGCTTTTTTCTTCATAGCTCGCTCAGTTCCTGTCTGCGTAGTGCTTTTGCCTTGAACCATTTGAGCATATCAAGGTTATGAATTCGCCACGGAACTAAAAATTCGTGTTCGATTTCAATCGTTAACCGATATGTTTTTGTGCGTTTCCGAAAATGATTTTGAGCTCATCTCAGCTTTTGGTATGAAACTGAGCCAAATCATTGAGTGAAATCATGTCGTTTTTTCAACAAGAAGAGTTTTGATCTCTTTTATTGCAAGCATGCCAGGGGAGCTATCATTGAGATCGATTGGTGCGAGTCCCTTTCTATCAGCTTCTCTAATCGAATCATCAAGAGGAACAAGACCGAGAAGTGGGATGCCTGCAGCTGCAACGCTCTCACGAATCATTTCTGCGTCTTCAGGAGTAGCAACCTTATTCCCTACTGCGAAGACCAAACCAACACCAATGTCTGCAGCTAGCTGCTTGATTTTCTTCATGATGTCAAGAGACCTTCTTCCAGGTTCTGCAACAACAATGAGTGCATCCATTCCGCGAGTAGTACCACGACCAAGATTCTCGACACCTGCGTCCATGTCCATCACGAACGCTTCATCAGTCCCGATAACAAGATGACGCATCAATGATTTTAGCAAAGTAGCAGATGGACACATGCATCCAGATCCGCCAGTATCGACTGTCCCCGCAACTAAAAGATGAACATTGTCAGGACCTGATATCGCGAATTTTGCAGCAAGGTCATCAACGAGAGGGTTTAGCTTGAAAACACCGGTTGATGTGGGGCCAACCTCCTTTATCTGTAGGCGTTCTTCGACAAGCTCTTTATTCTCTGTCAAAGGAACGATTGTATCAGCCACATCACGAGGTATGCCAATGGCAGACCAAAGAGTATAGCTCGGATCGGCATCTACCGCCAAAATCCTCAGTCCATCTCGACCCAGAAGTCTAGCAAGCGTTCCAGCAACAGTAGTCTTACCAACACCACCCTTTCCAGCAACAGCTACTTTCATTTCTTTGTACCTCTTTCTTGTATGATCTTACGAAGTTTTTTGATTACTAGATTTGCCCCTTGATCTGCATTAGGAATCTTAAACCCGGTTAATTGAATGGGAATTGCATCCACTCTCGACATGTTCATACCGCCAACAAGCATCTGATCGTGAGTATGGATTGATACAGTAGCAAGTCTATCAGTAACTGTTCCAGCAGGACCAATATACACAATTTTTGTCTTAGCCAAGGCTTTTGCTGCAGGCCCTGGAATCATGGTCAAAAGGTCATCACTCACAACTAGCGAACTAGCAAAGTCACCTTGTACAAGCTTTTGCAAGGCGTTGTCATCTGATTTGTAGACTGCGGCTCCTGTCGAGTAATCGATCGCACAAGGAGCTGAGGTTGATGCTGAAACAACATCAATGATACCCATAGTATTTGTTTCAGGAAACATAGGCAATGCATATGCTTCCTTGCCAGTCGCCCTAATGGCTTGAACGAGTTGGTTTAGCGCATCGAGATTCTCAGATAATTTCCCAGAGTTGAGAAGTCCGCTTCCATAGAAGATGACTGAGCAATCGGATTTTTGAAAGCCACGAGCGAATCCGATCACTTCTGCTGCAGGAATTCCAAGCACATTACCGCTAATTGAGGACTCACCTCGAATTTCTGATGCTAGTACTTCCAGCAGTTCAGCATCGCTGCCAATTGGAACAACTAGTCGATGATTTGCCATCTTCATCGTTTCAGTTTGACGAACATCAACTACACCAATTGTCCGACTTTCAATGCCCTCAGGTATCTTCTCTCCTCGAGGTAGAACAGCGAATCTACTTGGATGCCTGTGAATGCTCTCACTGGGGTCAGACCCCCAATATATGATGA
>JAEORN010000051.1 GCA_016840825.1 Candidatus Thorarchaeota archaeon
CCAGCAGGTGTGGTATCCATTCTGGATTAGCAGAGTTGATGCTCGTACTGACTATCAAGGTATGGGCCGCGATGCAACATTCCATGATGAATGGCCTCAGCGACGAGGTGCGTACAAGCATATCAATTTCTTCTGGAAGCCAGAATCGGGTCAATTCACTCGTAGACACGAGATCAATATTGCTGGTGTAAAGGACATTGATGCAGATGTTCGCAATCATCCAATCCCTACACGAGCCAAAGAATACTTCAGCCATGCTCATGCTGAGGAGTTCGACGGAAAAGTCCTTCATAGCAATATGACTGAGGACGAAGCCAAAGCAGCTGCCCGTCAGATTGCTATTGATCGACAAACGAGGCTTGTTCTTCAGGAAGTCAGTAAGATTGAGTCTAGAACCGATGATATCAAAGTTGGAGAGACTTTTCTGATTCATGTACCTGTTTGGGAACTCTCATACAGATATGGAAATAAGAAGTACAAAGCGTCAGTGTCAGCTCCTACTGGATATGTGATTGAGAGTCAGTATCCCCGTTCGATGAGCTTCAGAGCTGGCGGTATTGGGGTCGGTTTACTCATGCTCCTAATAGGTGTAGCACTGATTGCGCTCGCTCTTGATCTCCTCGGTATCGGAGCAATATTGCCCGGCGGTGGTCTATTCTCTGGTGCATTACTAGCAATTATAGGCCTCATCCTATTATACAAGGGAGCTTCTAGAAAAGAAGCGAAAGAGAGTGTGTAGGGTATTCCTACACCTTCTTTCTTTTTTATTTTCACAAGTTGTTACGAGGAGAACTATTCTCAATTATTCTAAAGGATCCTCCATAACTGTCTAGGAGAGGATTTTCCTCTGTCCAGACAGAGATGTCCGGTGCAAGAAGCGATTTGAGAACAGTGAGAGCATTCTCTTTACTATCAAGCTCGACCTGGTTTGATTCAAGCGCTGACTTCACACCAGCTCGAACTGGCCAAGGACCAAGAATGTTATTGCTACTAGTTCGAGCGAAATGGAAAATTGTTATGTGAGCTGATTCCTTTCGCTTTATCATATCTTGGTATGCTGAAAACCTCGCATGATCTGCAAATAGAGCAGTCTTTGAGTCTGCTGCCAAGTTTTTCACTCCATCCAGACTTATGCCGCGTTCAAGTCCGTTTTGAGTTCGCTCAATTCTAAGATAATCAACTTTTGGCGCTCCTGGCTGCGATAGGATAGTAAAATTCTCCCCAAATAATTCCGATGCAGCAAGACGATGAGAGTTACTTGTCGGTTTTTCAGCAAGCTCCATAAGACTGCGACTGATAAAAGCGTCAATCACTGCTTTGTACGAACCACGAGTCGGTACAAACCTTCTGCTATCTAATCTCCCAAGAAGTCCAACAGACATGATACGGGCAACTTGGTCAAGTGAGTATTCATAGTCCAGTAGCTTCCAGACAGCTTCCGATGCTGGAACGTCCTGTTCTGTTATTCTTTGAGCGACTCTGCTAATTTCAGGCTCAGAAACAATCTCTAGAGATTTGACATATACTGCAGGTCCAGTAGGTAATTGGCCACCGAGAATCTGCAAACTTCGTGGGGGCAGGCTAGTGATCTTAGCATCTATAGCGACAGGAATGACTGATAGAGCAATCTTCTGTAATGTACCAATGGAATCGGAAGGCTCCATTGCTCTAGCGTCAATTGGAACTGTAAACCGGATTAGACGTTTCCTCATGGAGAGAATTGTATCCCTGTTCAATCCGCCCCAAGATTCTGGATGATCGTAGATTGAGAGCCACTCGGAAGGCTCTGAGGATGCTAGGACTCCAGCCATGAGAATAGGATATTTTGCTGCCTCAACACTCAAGCCGGGAGGAGTGAATGCAGTGACGGACCTATTCGTGTTTACCTGTCCAAATTGTGTCTGTGTCGTTTGAATTTGGCCAAGAGCCATCTAGCCATACCCCCGGGTGAAGGTGGACCCAATTTTTCATTGTGCTACTGCGCTAAGTTGCTTCTCTAATCCAAACCTACATCTGATAGTATTTAGAAGGCTAGGAGAGAGATGCCCGAAAGTATATTCGTCAGAGAAAATACATATACTCCTCAGTGTCCACAAACTTCCAAGGCTGGTGCGCACTATTAGTCAGGCTAATTCAGATGAACCTGAAGTCGGTAAGACACGTCATTACTTTCTTAGGTTCATCAGCAATCATCGAACTGATTGCATATTGGTACTTGCAGCTTTTGCTTTTACCACATTGTCCTGCCTTCAATATCTTCTGACTATGCTAACAATCGCATCTCCAGGTCTTTCACTTGATGATTCGTGGATTCATGTTCAATTCGCAAGAACAATCTATGAAGGGACTCCTTGGGAATATTCTCCTGGCTATCCGAGTACCGGCTCGACAAGTCCTCTCTGGTCGGTAATTCTCTCATCCATCTTTTGGATCACTTCCGAACCGTCAGGTGTCATCTGGGGGGTATACACAATTTCGACCATCTTTTACATTGGTTCAACATATCTCGCAGGTCGAATTGTAACCAGCTATCTTGAGAGCGTGCAGTGGGGAATTTTAGCATCACTGGCGTTTGTTCTTGTACCTAGAAATACCTGGTTGATGCTATCAGGTATGGAAACTCCAATCTTTGTTTTCATTTTACTTCTATCAATTGCAATACTCGATAAGGAAGAGATGAAGTATGACTTGGTACTGGGAGTACTAGTTGGACTTGCTTTCCTTGCAAGACCCGAGGGTATAATCATAGTGTTTTGTGTACTTATACGGTTCATGATGCTCACTCTCAAGCATAAGGTAAC
>JAEORN010000335.1 GCA_016840825.1 Candidatus Thorarchaeota archaeon
CTTATCTACAAGGGTATCAAAGTTTACGCAAAATAGTAGTTTGTCATGTCAATCTCATACCCAAGGTTGGATCGAGAGATAGAGATCGAATGGAGAGATGAATCCATGAGTATCAGGCACTATACTTGTTATGCATGCATTCAATCGCAATTGATGACAGCTATGCTGTTCTAATCTGTAGATTGAAGTAAAAATTGCGTGATACATTCCATAGGTGTCATAAGTACAAATGAATGAACTTGAATTGCCTGGATTGGGCCGACGCGTGACATTATCTGCACTTGCTGCAATTCTACTTGTTCTTATTACTGCAGTACCCATAGTTCTCTTCATTCCCATTCATCAATCACCAGCAGCTCAATTAGAACTGGTAGGTCCTTCCAATAGTACATCAGGACAGATAGTCACCTCTTCGCCAGAAGAAAGCTCAGAAATTGTCATAATTGAAAATACGACAATCAGTTCTCGAAGTTTTGGGTGGGAATCTAGCGGTTATTCGTCTACCTATGACCCTCATAAAAACACACAGGAATATTTCGAGGAGTTCCAAACTGAACAGGGAACAGAATTCCTTGTGAAAGAGTGTTCTATTTCTATGGGTCGTCTAGCGACATTACCATTCAGAGATTATGTTTCAGCAAACTATTCGTTTGATGTTGAAATCCTTGATGCTGGCTCTACTCCTGTGGAAATTGGTTGTTATTTCTTCCCATTCGAAAGCTATCTCGATTTTCGTGTAGAGGAAACTCTGCTGGTTGGCGATAGCAAAAAGATCACATTAGAAATCCCAATAAGTGCAATGAAAAGTGAACTATCTGATTTCTGGTGTATTTCAGGGAATTTGATTATTAATATTCAGACTACTTCTACAGCTTTGATTCGCTTTTCATCATTATTGGGAAAGGCTCAATCTGACTCACCTCTATCAGAATTGATTCTGGATATGGCGACACTGAATGGAGACAGCATCGATCA
The DNA here is from genome assembly GCA_016840825.1 of Candidatus Thorarchaeota archaeon. The sequence continues at coordinate 976 of JAEORN010000335.1, forward strand.
AGCCCTATCATTATTTCAACGCCATGCCCCTGCTGTGAACCTCACTAGAAATGATGGGCTGAATCTGAGTGGACTTCTCTTCTCCAGCAGGCCGAATTTATCTATCTATATCAAACCCGGTAATTATTCGAGCATTTCTGGACTCTATGGGTGGTTTAGTGGACTCAAGAATGAAACACAATCTTACTTCGAATTAGCATTAGATAATAGAATCACACTCAAGTGTAGGATTCCGATAATCAGAATATCTCTGAGTATTACGCCTCCGTCTATTATTGATAGTCTTTTCGTATCTTGGGACCAAGAGAATTCTGATTTCGATCATAGTATCTATATTTCTTCATTAGTTCCTCCCTATCCCAAGTATCTCTATGTTCCAGCTCCAAATAATTCACTTCGCGTGTATGCTTCTTATGTCACTGGCTTTCTTGGTTCGTGGGTTGGGCATTCCTTCTCTACCGAAATCAATACATTGGGCAGCAGCGATATCCGTCTTATTATCACACTCCCATTCTTCTCTATCGCTGGGATCAATCTAACATCTGGCGAGCTATTCGTCATCATATTTCTAGTAGGACTGATATTTGGAACACTACTACAAAATGAAAGACTTAGTACACCCAAGTCTCGCGCTCATATCTTACATGACTCACGATTCTATGCAGTCCTTTTGTTGGTTCCAAGTATTATTCTTCCATGGTTTTCATATACTACGATTTTTGATGAAGCGCATCTGAGTCTCTTTGTTGCAATAGAACGAATAGATATCATGCTTCCACTATCCATTATGATACGAAGCTCACAAGGTGTTTCAGGATACCCCATTTACGAAAACTACATCTGGCTTGAGAGTCCTACTCTCTTCTTTCTCTTTTGGCGTCCTCTTCGATCCGCGATATTGCGAATTGGTAGGACGAATCGTGGTAATTTCGATTTATGGTTCCTTCTTTGCATATTGTCACCGTTCTTGATAGGACTTTGTTATCTCCTAATTATACCCTATCAACTCTCAATACAAACAGGTATGATATGTGCTGCAGCTTCTCCAACCTTATATTGTATTAGCGTCTTGATTCAGAGGTATAGAAAACGTAACACTGTTTAGGGGTGAAATCAGGATGCATCGATTCAAAGAGAAGAAAGACGATCTCCCAATTGCATTTCAGCTTGGTGAAACAACATGGAGAGTTCTGTTGTCACTTCTTAACCATAGAGTTTCTATCGGACCTAGGGATTTAGCTAAGAAAATTGGCCTTAGCAGTCCAAGTGTTGCATTATATCATCTTGAGAAGCTTACAAAAATGAGCTTGGCTGAAAAGAATAATCATGGTGAGTATTCAGTTCCTGAAAAGGCAGATCTAGGTTTCTTAGATAACTATCTGTTTTTTGAACATGGTTCATTACCAAGAATGGTTTTCTATGCAGTTTACATAACAGGTCTTTTGGTTGTGTATTCACTATCAATCCCTTTTGATTTTGGAGCGCATAATGTCATGGCAGTTGTCATCGCATTATCTGCTGCCGCATTTTTCTGGATCGAAGTAATACGAAGTCGTCGACTGCTGAAAGGAGAGTAGATTGTTCGGCCAAAACCGGATTATGTGTGGTCCCTTTTTCCTCCTGTTTCAGGTAGCAATGTCATTAGAATTGTGGCAATCCCAATAGCAATGAAGAGATACAAGATTGAATAGAGATAGGAATCTCCAACACGCAAGACCTCCAGGATTATGGAACCTGTAAAACCTCCAAGATTTCCAAACCAGAATGCGACACCTGTACTAGCACCAGAGAGCTCAGGCCCCACTGAATCCAGCTCTTCAAGTATGGACAATCCTAAGGGCATGACAGCAATCAGGAAGAATCCTAATACAGCTGACATGATGAAGGATAGTTCAAGAACTGTTGATGTTCCCAGAATGAGGACTGCCACTGAAGCAATTGCCAAGCAAACTACAATGAACGGTTTCCTCTTCTGCACCTTTTCAGATATTGCTGGTACACCTACGGCTCCGATGATACCTGCCACTAGAAGGAGAATCATAACGATAGCTGGGCTTCCAAGTCCTGCAGTGACTGGTAGTCCGAGAGTCAATAGCAATTCCTCGAGTATCGCGGTTAATCCAATAAATATACCAAATCCTGCAAAGAAGCCAAACGCGATGATCCAAACATTCCGGTCTCGAAGCATACCCTTGACACTTGGACTAGAGGTAACTGTCAATTCAACATCTGGAGGGTGTGGAGGCTTGTCTCGTGCAATAGCGAAGAATAGCAGAGTAATTCCTATGGCAAGAATGGAATCCAAGGTGAGAATGGATAAGACATTAGATTGAGCAAGTTCTGTCGTAAAGCCCACTTCTCCATAGAGCGGCGCTGTCCAGAGAAGCATGCTTAATGCTGTTCCAAGTAGCATGCCTAGAAGCATAAACAAGGTGCTCACGCCGGTTGCTAAGGCTCGTTCTTGTCGTGGAAACCAATTCACACTCAGATATACAATGCAATTCTGAACCAAGACTGATCCAATTGAGAGACCGAATTGACATACAAAGATTAAGAGAAAGTCATTGATAACGAAGATTCGGAGTGTTCCAAATAGAGCTTGCAGAATGGCACCCAATCCTGCAACAAACACAAGTCCTTTTTTATCCGCAAGGATTCCTACGGGGAGTGAAAGGATAATGAATGCCAGCGGCTGAGATGCTGTGAGCAAGACAACTCCCGGGTCTCCTATGGGAAGACCTAGGACTGGTGTGACTTCATTTCTAATGAGGGAAAAGACAAGCCACATCATCTGTCCGATTAGAAATACCAACCCAAATACAAGCAAGACTGCCCATCGATAGGTGTATACCTTGACTTCATCTGACATCTTCAATTCCTCAAGAACCAACGCGATTATCATATGAGGATGAAAGGTGCTAAAATTAGTTGTGCCTCACATGGATTTTGAAATTTTCATCTATAGGGATTGAAGGTATGTTCAATATAGGGCAGATCCATCTCAATGCTACGGCGGTATTTTGCTAGGATCGCCTTGGTCTTCTCTGGGAGAACTTCGAATGATCCAGATCCAGCTAGATCGTAGTCCATATTGAATGCGTTGTAATGGATGAACTCAAAGAGTCTGAGCGCATAAGGGAGCTGTTCGATCCACGACTCATCAAGATGATTCTCTTCCTCATATCCATGCATGAAATGTTGTAGATAATAGTCTGCGAACTCTCGATTTGACATATTGTTCGGTTTTTCCCAAATCGAGAATCCCAGTGCATTTGCGATATCAAATATGAAAAAACCATATACAGAGTCATCGAAATCCAAAACAGTAAGTCTTTCTCCATCCAGAAAGAGATTACCATGGTGTACATCCTGATGAATCAATCCAAATGACTCTCTATCCTGTGGGAGGTCTTTGAAATACTTCATAGCTTGATCAAATCTCTCTAAGACTTTCGTTTGGTCTTTTGGAATCAAATCCCTAGACAGGTACTCATCATCATACCATTGAATCCTCCTCTGTACCTTTGGCTGATAGTCTTTTGTTAGAGAATGCAATTTTCCTACTGCTTTTCCCCATGTCCTGAATAGAGACTCTGAGAAATCCTCTCTCTTTACAAGATGTCCCTCAGCCCACCTGAAACAGACTACCGGAACTTCTCCTTGGTCTGTTTCAATTATTTCAAGGAGATTTTTTCGATTCGATGTGATAACTTCGACTACAGGAGCTCCATTCTTGCTCAAATAATCCAGCCAATCTATCTCCCCTCTAATTTCATCTATGGTCTTATGTCCTGGAGGGGTGACTCGAATGACTATTTTCCTTGTTGGGTCGCTACTCCCATACATATCATTTTCATATCCCCCTGATAGCTTCGTTAGGTCATCTGCTCGAATATCGTAGCATTTGGATGCTTCATGAAGAACACTCTGTAGCCAATTATCATTCATTCTTATTCACACGCAAGTCTTAGTAATTGTCAAATAAAGAACCGTTTTTACGCCAAAAAATGATTGGGATTGAGAAACCTCTAAAAATGGGTCATTAATTTCTACAGCTAATGTAGTCGAAAGATTGAAAATCCCCCTTGTCTCTAGTCTTGGATGGAGGAGTAAAGATGGGCAAATATCTCCAATACATAAAGATTCCATACAGTTCTGATGAGGCTTCTCGGAGAATTATAGATTGGGTTAAAGAATCAAATGCTAGAATGAGAATCACGAAGAGATTAAAGAATAACTTTCGCCTTGAGGGTAAAGTAGGTATCCCCCTCGTTTCTTCATATGATCTTACATTTGACCTGTCAATATACCGAGGTCAGATTCGAGCGGAATGTTGGATTGGTGGGGCATTGAAATCATCTATTTTGCCTAAGCTGAAACCTTCAGGTGATAGTTCTAGAAAAAGTGCTTGGAACATCTATCAATCATTGGTAGGGTGCCTGATATA
>JAEORN010000336.1 GCA_016840825.1 Candidatus Thorarchaeota archaeon
CAATTGGATTCATTGTCCTTTGGAATCCTACACCAGCTACAGATGAAACAGATGTAAGAATAGGCTATCTTTCCAAGGACCTACACCAGCTGGCATTACGTGTCGCTATTGAGAATGGTCTGTTTGCACGCGAGAATATCACTGTGGATCTTGTCCAATATGGTAACGGCGCCTTAGAAATGGATGGATTTCTAGCAGGGCAGATAGATATGGGTTATTTAGGAGCTGCTCCAGCTATGGTTAAACGAATCAATCAGGACATCATGATTACCATACTAGCCGCGGTCAATCTTGAAGGATCCGCAATTATGGTGTCCAAAGAAGAATATGATGCTGGTCACGTGACGACCATCTCCGACCTTGTTGGTAAAGGTGTATATCAGCCCGGTCCCTCAACCGTTCAGAATTTCCTCTTGAGACTGGCACTCAATCAGTCCGGACTTAGTTATTCAAACATAACTGCCATGACCATATCACCTTCTCTTATGGCTGACTCGCTCACTGCTGAGAATCCTGCATTTATCGCATGGGAACCATTCAACGCTAAAGCTGAGTATGATAACAAGTCGGTGGCTTTGACCCTTTCGAGTGATATTTGGCCAAATCATCCCTGCTGCGTACTAGCCTCTGATAACACCTTTCTCTCAGCTCATCCCGATATCGCGCAAAAGGTAGTCGATATTCATGTTGAGGCTGTTCAGTGGATTGTTAGTCACCCTGCTGAAGCAATCGCAATAGCAATGAATTGGCTTGAGATGGATGAAACTCCTGTTCAGACTGCGTTCAATCGTATTATCTATGACTATAATGTGAATAGAACAGGTCTTGAGACATATCTTAATTTCCTCATCCATGAAGAGCAACTCGAAGTGAGCAAGATACCCGCTGATACGGCAGTATTCTTGGATGGTTTCATTAATACTACATATGTTGACAGTCTAAGCCCATAAACCTGCGAAACGGTAGACAGAAAAGCATAACCTCTTCAAACGAACCTGAGAAGAATGTCCCTCTCTGAATCGGAATCAGAATTTCAACCGGCTCAAACGGATGATGAGCAGAAGAATAGTAGTCATATCTTTCAATCGCTTATCCCTAAAGATATTCCTCGATGGCTACTGTATAAGGTCCTCATACCTGCAATCATTCTCATCATACTCTGGCAATTGATTTCACTCCTTGCTCAATCATCGCTGTCAGATGTTTTTGATGCCTTTCATCGTCTAGCAACCATTGGCGATAGCGACGGCCATCTTCTTTCAGAGCATGTACAGATGAGCCTGACACGAGTGACATTTGGGTTTGCATTAGCAGCTGCTTTTGCCATACCGCTTGGCATCATGATTGGACGATATCATAGGGTTGACTCTATTCTTGGACCAGTAGTGGAGGCGATGCGACCTATTCCCCCCATTGCATGGATTCCTTTGGCAATCCTTCTTTTCCGTACCAATATGTTGGGTGCTCAGGTGTTTATCATCTGGGTCGGAGCCTTCTTTCCTATTCTCATCAACACTACAACAGGAGTGAAACGGACCGAGCCAGTTCACATTGATGCAGCGAAGACTTTTGGCGCAAGTGAATTTCAGATCCTCTCAAAAATAGTAATTCCCTCTTCAGGTCCGGAGGTATTTGCAGGTCTTAGAATCGGATTTGGTATCGGTTGGATGTGTCTTGTGGCGGCTGAAATGATAGGTGGCGGGCTCGGGCTTGGCTATCTGGTCCTTATCATGCAGCAAGTAGGTCGTACAGGTGCGGTCATTGCAAGCATGTTCCTTATTGGTCTAATTGGCTTTCTCATCAGCTATTTCTTTCTGTTAGTCGAGAGGCATCTACTCAGGTGGCGACAGTCTGTTTCTGTCTAGACTGATCCATTGCCTTCTGCTGTTCAACACGAAGGACATCGAGAATCTTACTCCTGTAGGCAAGACACTCCTGTGATGTCCTAATACGTGGTTTGGGGATGTCGATTTTGTACTCGGCGATGACTTTTGCAGGAAGGTTGCTCAGCATAAGAATCCTATCTGACATGAAGACTGCCTCATCCACATTATGTGACACAAATACAATGGTAGACCTCGTCAGTTTCTGTATCCTGAGAAATTCTTCTTGTAGATAGTTCCGAGTCTGCGCATCTAGATTAGAGAAGGCTTCATCAGCAACGAGTATATCTGGTGACACGACTAAGCTTCGTGCCATCTCAGTCTTTCTTGCTTGCCCCCCAGAAATCTCATGAGGGTAATGGTTCTCAAGGCCATCCATCCCTACAATTCTAATGATCTCCTCGATCCTACTCCTACGCTCCTCCGGTGAAATGCCTTTAATCTCTAAACCAAACTCAATGTTCTGTCTGACTGTCCTCCACGGGAACAAAGATTCCTGCTGAAATATGTAGCCAACACGATTATGTCCTGTCACGACCTGTTGACCTTCGATAATTATCTGTCCATCGTCAGACTCTAGAAGCCCTGCTATTATTTTCAGAAGAGTTGTCTTGCCGCATCCACTGGGTCCAAGAATACTCAGGAGTTCTCCTTCAGACACATCAAAGGAGATGTTATCCAAGACTTGAGTCATACCCGCATTACCATTGGGATACGCCTTTGTTAGATTCCGGACGGAGAGCTTCGACTGCATTTTAGCAACCACTATTGATGTGTCTTTTTTATCTGTTAAATACTGTGCTTTAAAATGGTGTTCTATTCGAAGGAGGCTGAGCGCACAAAGTAAAAAAAGGCCCCTGATGAGGAGATAGGGTACAAATATCTAGGTTTCATTATAGTTCCCAAAAGATATGGTGCAAAGACAAAGACGGAAGGTAACATCCTTGGGTTC
>JAEORN010000337.1 GCA_016840825.1 Candidatus Thorarchaeota archaeon
GCTAGGAAATCATTGAAAGAGGGAGTTGAGCAGAAGATCATCAACGATTTTCGTGTTGCAAATGCAGGCGATGACCTCGAACTGATTATGACTCACTACAAGGGAGAGGGAAATGAGGAAGTCCATAAGCTTGCTTGGGACACTTTCATTAAGGGTACAGAGCTTGCCCGTAAGAACAAGATTTACGCTGCAGGACAGGACATACTTGCTGATACGTTCAGTGGAAACGTAAAGGGCATGGGCCCGGGATCCGCAGAGATGACATTTGAAGAGCGTAAATCAGAGCCCATTGCTGTCTTCATGGCGGACAAGACTGAACCTGGTGCGTATAATCTACCACTCTTCAAAATCTTTGCAGATCCGTTCAACACTGCAGGACTTGTCATTGATCCCAATCTACATGATGGCTTCAAATTCGTTATTCAAGACATCATGAAAGATGTTCCCTGCTATATTGAGATGAAGGCTCCTGAGGAAATGTACGATATCCTTGCACTTCTTGGAAGTACTGGAAGATACACCATCAAGAAGATCTATAGGGCTGACGGAATGATCGCAGCATCGGTCAGTACTGATAAATTACATGCAGTTGCTGGCAAATATGTAGGAAAAGATGATCCTGTAGCTATTGTGCGGGCACATTCTGGTCTGCCGGCGATGGGCGAAGTACTTGAGGCATTCACAGTCCCACATCTGGTTTCCGGGTGGATGAGAGGCTCCCATGCAGGTCCACTCTTGCCTGTCGGACTGAAAGACTCCCGATGTACGCGATTTGATGGTCCTCCAAGAGTAATTGCTCTTGGATTACAAGTCACCGATGGAAAAATTATAGGACCTGTCGATCTCTTTGATGATGTTGCATTCGATATTAGCCGCCAGCGTGGCATGGAGATGGCTGATTATCTACGAAGACATGGACCCTTCCAACCCCACAGACTCAGCGATGACCAAATGGAGTACACGACTCTGCCAAAGGTCCTCTCACGATGTGAGAACAGATTCGTCACCGAAGAAGTGTTACCAAAGGGCCAACCAAAGAAAAGCGAAAGCTCAGTGGAATAATCGGTTCTCAATAGATCCTCCATAGGAGGCGTCTAGAAGATTCTATGCTATTCATGCAGGCCTCTTTTAGTCCATAGAGATTATGTATTCAGAGCGAAATGCATAACTCATGATCAACGTGTACAAGCTACTCTGAAAGAAGGTAGGTGGAAAAACAATGTCGATTAGTGTAGAGAATTACCTGGCAAATGTTCCTGAAAAAGCAAGAGGTGCCTTGGAGAGACTTCGAAAACTCGTCAAAGAAATAGTACCTGATGCAGACGAGGTCATTAGTTACCAGATTCCAACTTTCAGATACAATGGTAGAATGCTTGTAGCCTATGCTGCTTGGAGGAATCACATCAGTCTTTATGTTATGAGCCTCTCTGTCATGGATGCATTTCGTGAGGAACTAAAGTCATTTGACACTGAAAAGTCAACTATTCATTTTTCGTTTGAGCAACCGCTTCCTTCTGCACTTGTGAACAAGATAGTAAATGCACGAATAAAAGAGAATGAGGCACGAAGCAAAGGAAAGAAATGAGGTCTGACTACCTTTTCCTACCCTTCATCCGGTTCGTTTAATGATGTGATAACCGAATTTTGTCTTCACCGGCTCAACTGTCATTGCCCCAACGCTGAGACCAAATGCAGCTCTCTCGAACTCTGGGACCATCTGTCCCTTGGTGAACCAACCTAGGTCACCGCCTCTCTTCTTTGAGGGACATGTACTATAATCTTTAGCAATCTTTGCGAAGTCCTCTCCAGAAGAGATTCTGCCAATAAGCGCTTGGGCTTGGCTATGCTTCTCAACTAGTATGTGACTTGCACGGACTTTTCCTGCTTTGGCTTTCGACATTGAATCACCCGTATTGGTATGTGCGTAGGACTTCAGAAAGATGAGGGTCTTAAAGTTGTCCACTTGTAACATCCTCTTGAAAACGAGGTTTTATGTCCATATTTGTACCAACTCCATTCTAGAGAGTGATTATGATGAAAGCTACAGTATTCCACAAGCATGGTCCTCCAGAAGTTCTCTCCTATGAGGATTTTGAAACTCCAAAGATTCACCCTGACCAAGTATTGATAAAAATAAAGGCAGTGGCCTTGAATCATCTAGATCTTTTTGTTCGTAATGGCATACCCGGTCTAAATCTTGAGATGCCGCATATTTTAGGCAGTGACATCAGTGGAGAGATTGCAGAGCTTGGAAGTGATGTAGAAACCTCTCTCGAGGTTGGACAGAAGATTCTGGTAGATCCTGGTATCTATTGTGGAGTATGTGAGTTCTGTATTCGCGGAGAGGAGTCTCTTTGTTCATCCTATGGCATTCTTGGTGAACATTCTCGAGGAGGTTACGCGGACTATATTGCATTGAAATCACAAAATGTGATACCCATCCCCGAAACTGCTGATATTGACTTGGTTGATGCAGCAGCGATTCCTCTTACACTGATGACCGCATGGAGACTCCTGATATCCAAGGCGAGAATTAAACCAGGTGATGATGTTCTGATCATTGGAATAGGCGGTGGAGTTGCACTTGCAGCGCTCCAGATTGCCAAGATTGCTGGAGCTAGAGTGATAGTCACTAGTTCTTCAGATGAGAAACTAAAAAAAGCTGAAACATTTGGCGCAGATGTCATA
>JAEORN010000338.1 GCA_016840825.1 Candidatus Thorarchaeota archaeon
ATTTATGCATAAAGACATCAAGGTAATTTCCTTTGACCTGGATGGGGTACTATATGATGGCCGCAGTGCAGCTGCTCACCTAGCTAGTTTTCTAGGAATTGGAGATAGATACAAGGAACTTTTCGCACGTATGGCTACAGAAGAACTAGGATTCGAAGAACTCATCCAGCTAGGCACTGATATTTGGAAAGGTGTCGTAATTGATGATGAAATGAAGGGTCAAGTAATGAAACTCCCACTCATGCAAGGGACGGAAGACACACTTAGAGCTCTCAGAGAAACAGGATATATTCTTGGTTGTATCTCAAGTGGAGTAAGTCAATTCTTTATGGATCCTCTTGCTAAACGACTTGAACTAGACTTCTCATACTCTAATATTTTGGGTGAAACAGACGGGGCTCATGATGGTACATACTCATTTGCTATGGGAGGCGCACAAAAGGCTGAAACAGCCCTACGGATCCTTAAGGAGAGAAACTTGAGCACGAAGAATCTTGCTAGTGTCGGTAATGGTGAGAATGATATTCCCCTCTTCGAGATCTCAGAATTATCAATAGCCTTCAATCCACTGACAGAATTAGTGAGTGAAGCAGCCTCTGTGACTGTTCACTCTGAGAGTCTCGATTCAATTCTCGAGTACTTTATCTAGTCTACCTCAGTATCTTTCGGAAAGCATCCTTGATAGTTTCCTTCTCTTCAGTTGTCAGACTCGGATGTACTGGAATGTCAAAGTGTCTTGCACCAATGTCCTCTGAGTGAGGTAGAGATACCTTTGAATAATCAGGATACTTGACGAATTTCGCCCATCGCCAGTTCTGGATATTGAGGTATGTGCCTTGCTTATGACATGGTAATGCATAGACTGCCCTAGAACCAACTCCGTTTTCCCTCAGTCTTGAGACCATTTCATCTCGAGGCATTGTCCTAGCATCGATTGTTGGTGCATAGAGATGATATGCAGACTCGAATCCTTTGTCTTCAACTTGTGTGTTGATCTCATCAAATTCAGAGAAGAATTTGTCATACTCGTGAGCATTCTTTCTTCGTTCTTTCACAACATGATCAAAACGTTTCATTTGTTCAACGCCAATAGCGGCAACAATATCCATCATTCGATTATTATACCCAATTTGGTAGTGACTATACCCACCTTCTTTTCCACGACCATGATTCTTAATCATGAGCATCTTATCATAGAGCTCCTCATCATTAGTCGTAACCATTCCACCTTCACCTGTTAGAATATTCTTTGTAGCATAGAAAGAGAATGTAGCACAATGACCTAGATTTCCAACTTTTTTCCCGTTTATAGAACCACCATGAGCTTGACATGCATCCTCAATCACCATGAGATCATGCTTCTCTGCAATCTCCATGATATGTGGCATATCAGCTGGCATTCCGAATATGTGCACGGGCATGATTGCTTTGGTTTTCTCAGTTATCGAAGCTTCTATCTGCTCAGGATCAATGTTGTAAGTATCAGATTTGATATCAGCAAAGACAGGGATACCTCCAACCATTGCAATTGAGTTCGCAGATGCAATGAAAGTGAAAGGAGAAGTAATCACTTCATCACTAGGCTGGATACCCATGGCTTCAAGGGCAGTACTGAGTGCAGTTGTTCCATTGGATGTCACTGTAGCAAATTTAGTTCCAACATATTCAGAGAATAATTTCTCGAATTCCCTGGAAACCTTTCCCTCTGCAAGCATTCCTGATTCTAGGACCTGCTTGACAGCTTCGATCTCTTCTTGTTCAATGATAGGCTTAGTGAATGGTATCATCGAGGTTCACAAATAAAACAAAATTCATCAGAGTTAAAACACTTTGGCATGTAGGACAGTTGTACTGTTTCCACCTAATCGTCGTCTTCTTCATCTTCTGCTTCGATTCGTGCACGCATTGCTCCAAGACTCTTAGATCTTCGTCTATTCTCAATCAGTCCGACAACCCCAACAGATCCAGACATGACTGCAAGTGCAACAAGCATGTAGTAGAGGTTACCCATTAGAAAAATTATTGCAAGTCCGAAACCACTTCCAAAGCCAGTTATTGCACGAATATGATTAGTCGTCTTCCGTGGTGTCAACCGTTGACTCATCCAATCAACAACAGTGGTAAATCCAAGTAGTACAGAAAACATGAACCAGAACCATTCGGGTGTCAAATTGACTTGAAATATCAACAACAGAACTATTCCTAACACTAAGCCTCCATAAATACCAGTACACCTTCCACAGAAATAGAGAGACCTTCCCCGAAATGATAGTCGTAGGCAATGTCCATAGAGTGATGGAGGGTGATGGGAGATAAGCATGTGGAAGCCCTCCTTCCAGTCATTGCTGTGCTTCCATTCAAAATCCTCAGGATCAAGTGCGTCTTCATGAACTACTTTCTGTTCATCCGTCACGTTTACCACATCTCTGAGGTTAAAGTGGGTCTTAAAACGTATTCCGTCTGACACTTCTTAAACTATGATTTTAATTTCTTAAGGTAAAATTATAGATATATTAGAATGAAAATATCCTGTAAGAAAACTGGAAATTCAGACATCTCCGTAGAATCAATTCTAAAGGACTTTTAGCCAATTATAATAGGATATCGTTATGTTTAATCATGCAAGTCGAAAAGGGTAGGATTAAAATGTAGGTTCACAAGATACTAGTTTTGATTTAATATTCGGCCAATTGGAAGGAATGAATCAAAATGGAGAAACTGCTACTTGTTGACATGGACAAATGCACAGGTTGTAAGCAGTGTTCCCTTGCTTGTTCTCTCATCAAAGATGACTTGTTCGATCCAGCCAGAGGGAGAATTAAGATTCTCAAGAAAGAGGATATTGCATTGGGAATACAACTTCTGTGCGAACAATGTGATGCTCATCCTTGTATTGAATCATGCCCAGATGGAGCATTAACACGGGATGAAGGAACTGGGATAATTACAGTTGATACTGAGATATGCACAGAATGTGGGTCTTGTGTTGAGGCCTGTCCTTATCATGGTATTAGATTACATCCTGAAACAGGGAAACCAATGTTTTGCGACTTATGTGGAGGTGACCCGTATTGTGTGAAACACTGCGTACCGGGAGCGATCACATGGGTCGATAAGACAGATGATCTTGTCAAGGAGAAAAAGAAGTTACGATCAGCTCGTATGGCTATGTATCGCGATATTATGAAGGAGGCTGAGAAATAATGTACGGACATCAGGGTAAGATACTTCATATTGATATTGGAACAAAGAAAATCTGGACAGAAGATATTCCAGAAGAATGGCGAAAGTTATACGTCGGTTCCAGAGGCATCAATGCAAGACTGTTATGGGATTATTGTAAAGACCCATCAATCACTTGGGATGATCCCCGAAATGTCATCATATATGCTCCTGGTGCGGTGACAGGAACAACCGCTCCTGCCTCAGGTAGAACATCAGTGACAACTGTTGGTTGTACAACTGGTCTCTATCTAAAGAGCAATACTGGAGGACACTGGGGAGCCGAGCTGAAATATGCAGGTTATGACCATCTCGTAGTGCATGGAGAATCTACGAAACCAGTTTACATCTTGATTGAAGATGATAATGTTGAGATTCGAGATGCATCAAAGCTATGGGGAAAGGACATTATCGAAACTGATGCACAACTCAAGGAGTGGCATGGTAATGAGTCTAAAGGACTGTATATAGGACCTGCGGGAGAGAACCTTGTCAGAGCTGCATCAATTCACTGCTCTCTTTACCACGCAGCTGGGAGAGGTGGTGGAGCTGCAGTCATGGGTAAGAAGAAACTCAAAGCAATCTGTGTTCGCGGAACTAAGCCAATACGTGTTAAAGATCCAAAGAAGTTTGCAGAAGTAGCAGAAGAGATGAGAGAAAATCTACGAGCTGATAGCGGAGCACAAGGACTTCATGAGTTCGGTACGTCAGGTTCACTTGCAGGAGTGAATGAATTGCACGCGTTTCCAGGTAGAAATTGGCAGACTGGATACACTGAGAATGTTCATCCCATCACAGGTCAAGCTCTAAATGATGGAGGATATCTAAAACGTCGAGTTGCTTGTTTTGGGTGTACCATCGGCTGTCATCGGTATTCAGTTATTGATAAAGGACCGAATGCAGGAATTGCCAGTGGAGGTCCTGAATACGAAACTTTCGGAGCACTTGGAAATGGACCAGGAATCATCGACACAGAAGGTGTATTGATTCTAAATGAAATCTGTAATCGTCTTGGTCTTGATACCATCACTGCTGGTGGAGTAACTCAGTGGGCAATTGAGAGCTACCTTAGAGGTGTACTCACAAAAGAGGATACAGATGGATTAGAACTCGACTGGGGTAAGCTGGAAGAAGTCAAGAAGACCATCGAGAAACTTGCCTATAGAGATGGAAAGTTAGGTGAGTTGCTTGGAGATGGATTGAAGATAGCCACTAAGAAGGTTGGCCAAGACTCATACAAATGGGCAATCATGAATGCTAAGGGTCTAGAACAATCTAATGTAGAAACTCGCTCTGCCAAAGCCTATGCTCTTGCCTTTGCAGTAAATCCACGTGGAAATGATCACCTGATGACGGAAACCTTTGCTGAATTTGGGTCAAGTCCTGAGGCAATAGAGGTGATTGAGAAAATAACTGGTGATAAGAGATGGGCATCACCCCACTTCACTGAATTCAGAGCTGAAATAGTTCGATGGCACGAAGATTGCTATGAGATTACAGAGGCTTTGGGCTTTTGCGTCTTCACATCAACAGCAGCATTTGGCGTAAATCCGGACAATATGGCAAGGTTGTACACAGCTGCTACTGGTATCGAGATGACAGAAGATGAGATGATGCTAACTGGAAGACGAGTCTGTACAATCGAGAAAGCATTCAACGTCACTCGTGGTGCTACTCGTGAACATGACAACCTGCCATGGCGACTCATGAACGAAGGTGCAGCAAGTGGTCCACTCAAAGGTGAAACCAACTCACAAGAGGAACTTGATGGAATGCTAGATCGTTACTATGAGTTACATGAATGGGATAAGAAGACTAGTTGGCCAACAAGAGAGACCCTTGAGAAACTTGATCTCAAGGATGTCGCAGACTATCTAGAGGAGTTAGGGAAACTTCCCTAATTGAGGGGCTTGTGCCCCTCCTTCCATCTATTTTCTGAGGATGATGAACATGAAAGGATTCAAAGAATTAGGAGTAGCAATGACTGGGGTCTTTCCAGTAAATGAAGCAGTAGAACTTGCAAAGGTCGCTGAAGAGGCAGGTCTTGGTTCAGCTTGGTTTGCGGAAGATTATTTCTTCAGAGGCGGAATTCCATATATGGCGGCTGCGGCTATGGCCACCAAGAAGATAAGAATTGGTCTTGGAGTTGTCAATCCATATTCTCGCCACCCGGCATTGATTGCGATGGAATTTGCCACGTTGGATGAGATGTCAAATATGAGGACCATATTTGGACTAGGATCAGGAGTGCCATTTTGGATGGACCAAATGGGAATCTATGATAAAAAGCCACTTTCCAGAACACGAGCCTGTGTCGATCTTGTCCGAAAAATCATGACTGGAGAAAATATCAATCATGAAGACAAATTCTTCACTGCGAAGGATATCAAACTCGTTTTCAAACCGGTGCGAAAACGAGCACCAATATATCTTGCATTTGAAGGACCAAAAGGACTTGAACTATCTGGTGAGATTGGAGATGGTGTTATCCTCTCAATCTTTTGTACACCTTCTTATGTCAAATCTGCATGGGAGCATATTGCAAAAGGTGCTAGGAAAGCAGGTAAATCACTAGATGACTACGAGATGGTAGCTTACATGCCAATGGTCATTCATGATGATCTTGACAAAGCTATAGATATAGCACGTAACTTCTCGAAGCTATATCTTCCACATTCTCAGCCAGGTGGTCCACTGATGGAACATGCTGGCGTAAAACCAGAAGATACGAAGGCAATGTTTGAAGCTGCAGAGAAAGGCGATGATGCATTACTTTCTGAGTTGATTACTGATGACTTTGTTAAAGAGCTCTGTCTTGTTGGAGACAAGGAGGCATGCATCAAGCGATTACAAGAGATGGTGAATGCAGGAGCGAACACCATAGTTGCATTTCCAGTCCCAGGCACAGAACCTATTGAAAATGCGAAGATACTTGGTTCAGAATTTACTCACCAGCTTAAGTAGGTGATCTTGTCAATATGCATGAGCCTATGGAACCATTTTGTTTAGATGTTGATGATAAGCCTGATATGCCAGAATCCGCAAAGAGAAGGAATCGTTTGGTTGCATATATTGCTACATTTCTTGTAACCTTCACTCTAGGTACTACGGAGATCTTCGCTCCTTGGTATGTAGGAGAACTCGGAGGATCTGGTTTTGAGATGGGCTGGGCTATGGGTTCATTCGGAATTGTTTACATGTTATCTCCAGCTCTTGGCGGAAAATTCTCTGATAGGATTGGTAGAAGAAAATCATTATTGATAGCTACAACTGCATACATCCTAGTCCTGATTCTGTATCTCAATCCTTTCGCCTCACCATTGTATCTAATCATTATTAGAGCTTTAGAGGGGCTTGTGTATGGATTCATAGCGCCTTCAAACCAAGCAATGCTTGCAGAGCTTACACCTGAAGCAGAGTGCGAAGTGTTGGGCAATTTCTCCACAGCATGGAGTGCAGGTATGATCTTCAGTCCATTTGTTCTGGCATTCATGGAAACTAACTATGGACCAGCATCGAGTATCTACATTGTGATAGCTATAGAATTCATAATGTTAGGTCTCATTGGGGGATTCTTGCAGGGTTATCGTAGAAAGTC
>JAEORN010000339.1 GCA_016840825.1 Candidatus Thorarchaeota archaeon
CTGATACTCGAAGAAGAATTCTGCTTATTATGGAGGTTCATTTGCTATGTTAGATGATAAGTTTAGAGACCTACATTTGTCCAATTCAGCTATGATTCGTGAGAAACCTCCCGGACCTCGGTCGAGAGTGTTGCTAGAAAAACAAAATCATGCTGAAAGTGCAGCAGTTTCATATCCGAAGTCGATTCCAGTAGCTTTTGCTGAGGGAAAAGGTGCAACGCTGAAAGATGTTGACGGCAACATCTACATCGATTTTTTCGCAGGAGCTGGAGTCCTAAACGTAGGCCATTGTAATCCTGAAGTTGTTGAAGCAGCGAAAGAGCAGATGGGGAAACTAACTCATAATCTAGATTTTCCAACACCCATTCGGATGGAACTTGTGGATGAATTACTCTCAGTCCTCCCAACAGAGTTGAAAAAAATCGCTAAGCTTCTCTTCGTTGCTCCGACAGGCTCAGATGCAGTTGAATCAGCGATGAAGCTTGCAAAATTCAACACAGGTCGGATTGGTATGATTTCCTTTGAAGGAGCATATCATGGGATGACAGCTGGCGCAATAACTTTGACAGCAAATAAAGCTTTGAAGCAAAGTCTCATGCCAATGATTCCCGAGGTACACTTCGTACCATACGCGTATTGCTACCGTTGTGCTTTTGGAAAGGAATATCCAGAATGTGGTATTGAGTGTGCGAAATATCTTGAGCATGTGTTGGAGGACCCTAAGTCTGGTGTTGTTGATCCAGCGGCTATTATCATAGAGGCCGTTCAAGGAGAGGGAGGTTCACTTCCGGCACCTGACAAGTTCCTAAAAGAAGTCAAGAGAATTTCGACTGAGTATTGTGTCCCACTCATAGTGGATGAAATACAGGCAGGCATGTGTAGAACCGGTAAGATGTGGGCATGCCAACACTCTGGTGTTACTCCTGACATCATGACAATCTCTAAGGGAATCGGCGGAGGTCTCCCATTGTCTGTTTTAGTCTTTGATGAGCGACTTGACACCTGGGAAAAAGGTGCGCATGTAGGAACGTTCAGAGGTAATGTTGTAGCAGTTGCAGCTGGAGTAGCTACATTGAGATTCATCAAAAAGCACAAACTGTGGGAACATGCTGCTAGGTTGGGTAAGGACGTGTTCATTCCACGTCTCAAGGAATTGCAGGAGGAATGCATGTTTATTGGGGACACTCGTGGAAAGGGACTGATGCTTGGGATTGAATTTGTGAAAGATAAGGAGAGCAAAAAGCCCTGGACTGAATTTGCAAAGGAGGTTCGAACAGCTTGCTATCAGAGAGGTCTGATAGTCGAGATAGGAGGACACTTCTCTAATGTTGTCCGATTTATGCCTCCACTTGTATTGACAAAAGAGCTTGCAGAAGCAGGACTGGATATATTCACTGATTCCCTAAAAGATGTTGAAGATGCAAACAAGAAGGCTGTACTTCCTTCCTTAACATCCCTTCGAGGTTGAACAGTTTTATGCATCATTCCTAAGAACCCTGCCAGAGAAAACATCTAGCTGCGTAGTATCATCCACTACAATCTCTCCATTAACAATGACATAGCGAATTCCATCTGGGAACTGATGAGGATCTTCAAAAGTGGCCCTATCTTGTATTGTTCTCGAATCGAAAACGACTATATCTGCCCAAAATCCTTCTCGTATTAAACCTCGATTTTCAAGCCTAAGTGTTTCAGCTGGATATCCGGTCATTTTCCAGATGGCTTCTTCCAAGGTGAGTAATCTTTCTTCTCTAACATACTTACCTAGGATTCTTGGATATGTCCCATAGGAGCGAGGATGAGGTTTGATGTAACTAAAAACTCCTGTTGGAGAAAGTCCCCAACCATCTGTTCCTATCATGGTATGCTTTTCTTTCATAATACGTTGAATATCCTCTTCATCCATGCTCTCAACAGTCATGGAAATTTCTCCTGCTTCATCAAGCAGGAGTTGGTAGAGCAACAAGAACTCGTCAGAGTATCCATATTCCGCTGCTATCTGTGATAAGCTCATCCCTTGAATGGTTCTCCACTTATCAGTCCTAACTGATGCAATGTAGATGCCGTCCCATCCGACTTCCTTGATTATATTCTCCCATCCCTCAATTCCACCGTTGACATCTCTTTGAATTTGATTTTGAGAATCAGGATCTCTTAGATGATTAAGAACGCTCTCCATTCCTCCCTCGTGAACCCATGGAGGCAGTACTGATATTAGTGATGTCATTCCGCGGTTATACGGATACTGGTCACATGTAATCCGAAGACCTCGACGGTTCGCATCCGCAATA
>JAEORN010000052.1 GCA_016840825.1 Candidatus Thorarchaeota archaeon
ATTGGGATGAGATAGGCACTTTACAAGTTGATGATGGTGCAATTCGAAGATACTTGGATGCTATAAAGAGCCATGTGGATGCGGATGCAATAAAAAAGAGTGGATTGACAGTTGTCGTTGACGGAGCCAATAGTGTTGGTTCTCTTGTCACCCCCATCCTAATGCGTGAATTGGGATGTAAAGTGATTTCAATCAACTCTCAAATGGATGGTATGTTCCCCGGTAGAAATCCTGAACCCACTCCTGATAACATCGTTGACCTGTCAAAGGCAGTGGTTTCAGTTGGAGCTGATATTGGGATTGCACATGATGGAGATGCTGATAGAGCAACATTTGTCGATGAGGTTGGGAACATATTGTGGGGTGATCAATCATTTGCGATTGTCGCTCGATATGTTCTTGGAAAGAAGAAAGGATCCACATTGGTGACTCCTGTTAGTAGTGGTCGTCTTATCGAAGACATTACAAGGGAAGCGAATGCAAAGATAGATTGGACAGAAGTAGGTAGTGTCGTTGTATCTCACCGAGTTGTCGAGATTGGAGCTGAGCTTGGTGGTGAAGAGAATGGTGGAGTGTTCTATCCTGAACATATAGCAGTTCGAGATGGAGCCATGACTGCTGCCCAGATGATCGATATCATGGTTTCAAGCAAATCATCTATCTCTAACCTAGTTAAAAGCCTACCACAGTACTATAGCTCCAAGACAAAGGTGCCAGTGCCTTCAGAAAAGAAGGATACATTGCTGCAAACCCTTCTTGAACTCACAAAGGATGAACCACGTAATACGCTTGATGGAGTCAAACTCGAATATGAAGAAGGCTGGATCCTGATGCGTCCATCCGGTACTGAACCATTGTGGAGATGTTTCACTGAAGCTCGAACCCAGGATGAAGCTGATGCCCTTTGCATAAAGGGAGTCGATCTGATTAAGGAAGCGATCAACAAGACCTAGTTCGAATCTCTGAGGTTATTTGCCTGCCATAGAAAATCCAATGTAATGACTACTACAGGAATGAGAAGAAGCTGATTAGTTGGAGGCGTAACAAAGAAGAGAAAGTAGAATCCTGTAGGTGTCCAGAGGAAGACAAGGGTTCCAATCAACCATATGACGAGAAGGGCAAAAATCACTCCTACGCACGCAGAGCATAATTCTCGATCCTTCATCCCTCGTTCTTTCACTAGCAACCATGTCACGAAAATCAATCCCGTCCATGTTGCCATGACACCAATATTTGCAAATGCCTGCATCAACCTACAGTTCCCAGCCTTCTCTCAAATCTCTCTTGATAATTCTACAAGTATGCTTCCATGTGATATGAATGTTGACTATCTGGCTCTGTGCCAAAGAGAGTGATTTGATGAGTTCGAGAATCGATAGAAGAAGCTGATAGGAAGGTCCTAAGAGTCCATCATTGTATTATGCATCTGCCCTTCCTGACCCATCAACCATCCTACAAACGAGCGCCAGGCTAATGGTCCAGGAAGCCCTCGCCATCCTCTGGTGCCTCGGGACTGTTGTAGTAGGCGACCCGTATGATGTAGTTCCTGAGGGAGGTTGGTATCTCGTGGGGATACTGCTCCTCTTCCCCAGCCGTTATCTGGAGTCCATGAGCGACCTCAGCTATCGCCCGCTTCACCCGCTCGAATGTGTCACTACTGCAGGTCTCTCTCAGGCCAAGCGCAGTAAGGACCTGATACCCATAGGCTGTCATCCACAGGGGCTTCAGGTCAACTATCGTCCTCACTTCCCTGTCCTCGATACCCCATTCATCAGGTGGCAGGCGGACCACTATCCTTCTCTGTCTGAGCCTGACACGCTGGAGCTCCTCGAGTCGCAGCTGTGCGATCAGGTCAGCCCGTTCCACGAACTCGGTGGACTGGGTCATGGCCCGGGTGACGTCGAGCCACAGGGTCGTCCTCCCCTCGTCGACCTGCTTGCATACCAGTGGCACAAGCACCTCAAGGACTCTCTCCCGGGCGTGGGCTCTCTCGGTCTCAAGGATGTCTGTGAGGAGGGGAGTGACATCGGCATCGACTACGCCAAGCCAGTCAAGGTCAAGGACTGTGAGCGCCTCCTTGAAGAGGTGGACGGTCTTCCACCCGCTGACGAGGGGGAAGAGGTCTGCCACGGCATCGAGGCTGAGGAGTCGGGCAGGCGCATTGAAGTGGAGCTGCCTGTCATCGTAGAATATCGTGTCCTTGAAGTGCTCCCTGTCAAGGAGCGTTTCCTGTCTTGCGTTCGAATCGAAGGCTGCGTATCGCAGTTTTCTGCACGATCTGAGAGGTGAAAGTTCGACCTGCTCAAGTTGATTGCCGTCAAAGTTGAGTTCTTCCAAGGCAATACAGGCACTGAGAGGAGTCAAGTCAATCTTCTTGAGCCGATTGTTGTCAAGCCTGAGCGTTTCGAGTCTAGGGCATGAATTAAGGGGGGTTAAATCGATCTGTTGCAGGTCGTTCTTGGTAAGCCAAAGAGTATCAAAGCTAATGCATGAGCTGAGAGGAGATAGATCAATACTAATGAGTTCATTATGATTAAGCCAAAGCTGTTTTAGTTTGGTGCAGGATTGTAGTGGGTCTAAGTCGATATACTGAAATCTGTTCCTAGACAGATAGAGTTCCTCCAGCTCTGCGCATGAAGCTAGCGGGGTGAGATCAATCCTTTGGATTCTGTTTCTCCACAGCACGAAACTTTGTAGACTGCAGCATGAACTGATGGGTAGCAAGGAAATCTCAGCAATTGATCTGTCAAATAAATCTATCTTCCTAACATCTTCTTCATATGCAACCTGCTCACGACTGCCATCAGTTTTAGAATATTCAAACACAACTACCACAGAGCAAACTCCACCTCTTTTTCTAGCTTGCAAACTTCCTTAAGTTAATCTTAGAAGTAACGACATACATCATAATTTACTTCATTCATTCTCATAGGTTTTTGGATTTATCTTCATATGTTTCTAACTAGGCAAACCATATAGAAGAGCGAGGTACATTCAGATACTTGTTGAGGTACCAGGATCTCAGGCATTATATATTCTGAACAATCCTTTTTCGGGTATGCTTATTAGGAAGAACCTGGAACCACAGACTATTGAAAATCGTGGAGGATTGAGGAGGGATAATTGCTAGCTATTTTGTCATGACATTAGTCATTTTACTGGTTGGCATCAGGCCTGATCTCTTGATTCTCTAAGGAACGTAGAATGTGGAGGTTTAGTGTTGAATCGATCAGCTCCTGCCAAGAGATTGAGCACCATAATGGGACTTCTAACTCTATCTATCATGATAGGATTTGCAACCACACTGGGCGTCACCGCAATACCCAGTGACACTCAAAATGGCATCCCTGTTGCTGACTACGTTGGTCTTACCTTTGATGGCAAAGGATTTGCCAGCGAACCGTTTGGTGAGTCTACACTGGAGAGCACAGCACACCTACCTATCGACTCTTCTACAATGAACGAGATAACAAACCTCTGATAGACCAATATGATTACCTTGCCCCAGCAGAAATTAGAGATGTTGAGTTGAGTTTAGGTGGTCGCTTGAAGAACTCCAGTGTAAGAATACAGTACCACACTCGATACGTGAAGACGAAGGGGACAACTATCTATGGTCCCTATTTCTTTAGATGGGATTTGCCTGGAACTTATTCAATTGAAGAGGGAATTCTTGAGATAACTATCGTTCTTAGAAAGCAATATAGTAAGGCATTTCCCAAGGACTGGATAAAAACTAGGGGTCAGAACTTCTTCAAAACGCTAGAGGACCTCAGAGCTTCCCCACAACCTCTAGAGTAGATGCAATTGTAAACCTCTAACAATCACCCATCTGAGAACAAATGCATACTCTTTATATCCAATCTCTCAGGAAGTAGCTTTTCTCCATACTCCCCGGTGCTGATACGGATGCCTGTGATGTTCGCCAGCGCAGCTTAAATATCTCGGCTCCCATGTAGAGGTGAGGTTGACAGATGGAACGGAGAGTCGCCGCGGGCATCGTCGCAGGCATCATCATCACTGCCACTCTAGGTGTGGTGTGGTTCCTGAACTCCGACCTTACCTATCTTGAGGTACGCCGCACGCTGGACCAAGCGTTCAGGTTCTCTCTTGGCGATGTGACAGATGCGCACATCTATATCGAGTTCGTTGATGACCCCACCCTCATCCTTCGGTACAAGTACGAGCTGTATGAGGATTCCAAGGCTCATTTCGACCTTAGTCTTGATCGAGGGAACTATGCCAGACTTAGAACGAACTACTCAGATGAGAATCGGCAACCAGTGAAGGTCAAGTACTTCAACCTGACTCTGGGCAAGTATCCTCCTGCAGGGATACGGCTTGGAAATATCTACAACTCCAGTATCGTCATGATTTGTAACAATAACGCAACGTTGTCATATTCCGTAATCGATCTATCGTGTGATGAACAGTCTATCGTGCACTTTGGATTGGATGAGGATGTGACCTTCGAGGGAGAAGGGATGAATGTAGGTATTCGATGTCATACCCTCTACTTGATCGTAAGACTCCCTGATGAAGTGAATGGTCAAGTCATCGTCACCACTCCCGATAGGAACATCTGGACTCACGATGGATGGACCTATGATTCTGGATATTATCGCACAGACGAGATGACAGAACCCTTAGTCAGAATTGGGGGGGATGTCCAGACTCTTCATGCTTGGCTCTATCCATAGCAAGAGAACTCCCTATATCCAATCCCCATGGAAGCAGCTTTTCTCTATACTTTACCTCATACTCCATATACCACTCACACTTCACTTCTTAGATCCCATTCAGACCCATACGGTCATCACTGTTGGTAGATACTCACCAGCGACAGAACACAATCTCTGAACCAGCAAAAAGTCATGTATGATCCCTTTCACGATTCTACTTAACCATGGCGAACTCGTATCATATGCTGACCGATCCACAGCGGTATGACCATACTGTGCCCCGAGAGGCCATCTCGCGAAGGTCTACAGTACCCGATTTGACCTGCTTCACGCTTCTCACGACAAGCTCGTTACTCCAACTTCGATTAACCCTATCGAACTAGAATCATTAGGAGATTGGACATAGCGCTTCCTAGCACCCATATCTTTGAGAAAGACCTCCACGATATCAGTTCACCACAGTTCACTCCAGCGTGGGACATGCACCCTCTTGGAAAACCAGAATATGAGAGAACCAACACTGCTGCTGGTGTATAAAATGTTACGAAAACGCACTCACGATAGTAATTCACTATCTCGAATCAGTATTGTTCTGACTTAGGACAGAGAAGATTGTGGAAACCTCAGGGGTGGTTTCCATAAATAGCTTCAGAACACATACGAGAACAAATATAGATGCAGTAACTGATACTTGACAGTCTGAGGGATTCACTACTTTCTGTATATCCCTCAGGCATCTCTCAAGTACGAGACTTCGTATTATAATTTACCCAATGAGGGTATTCTTATTCTTCCTTAGTTTCTGGCTCGATCTTCTCTTCGTCGAAGTCAAAGTCTTCAAGTGGCTCTGGAGCTGGGGTTGTAAGCATAGTCCAGCCGATCCACATAGCAATGACCATTATCAATACTGCAGCAAGCCAGATTGGTAGAATAACTAACCATTTCCAGTCTGGAGCAAATAACCACTCCCAACCTGCTGGAGCTAGGTTTGCTAGATCTGGGAATAACTGAATTAGAAGCAGACCCCAAGTGTAATAGATAAGCACTAGAAGCGCGAAGATGAATATGAGCGCACCGATTATTTTTTCCTTGCCCATTTTACAAAACCTCTTTCTCTCGGTGGCCATCGTAGATGGTCACAACTGGTTTGTAACTATTACACCTATCCTTAAGGGCTCAGATAAAAGCATTGCGTAACCTGACTTATTTTCATGAGCTCTATCTTTCGAACTCATAAGTCACTTCATCTAAAGCTACGTCAAGCTTATTGCGCAAAGGATAAGCGCAGAGTCCTGCGAACACTCCTAGGATAATCGATGAGAAGACCCTGAACAGGAAGAAAGGCACTCCTAGATAGTAGAGTTCCAAAGGAATTCGCATAGGTCCCATTAGTGTCTGTCCAGTCAGATAGGCAATCAGATAGTGTGAATGAATCCCCTTCTTCCGAAGTACCCAGACTATTGGAAAGATAGAGTATATTGGACCTGGCGTAAGAATGCCCAGTATTGAGATGACAAATAGGCTAACAATCAAGTTCCTTTCATGGAATAGACGAGTTACAATATCCTTGTCGACCCAAGCATCAACCCAACCTGCAAGAAGGCTTGCTACAATGAAGATGGGAATCGTCTCAATAAGATTCTCAACTGAGAATTGAATAGCATCTCCAATCCTTGTTGGTACAGTCAGAACTACCCAGATGAAGAATATTGCGAGCAGGACGAGGAGCATTCCCTCTACCATGATCGCGTCTAGATACTTTCGAAACTTAGACTTCTCCTCCTCTTCTTCAGGCAATACTGGAGTTTCGCAATCCTTCTCGGTCAACTCTATTCCTCCATCACGAAACTGGTGGTGTCCACAATGGAAAGAAGCTATTTACAAGCAATGCGAGGTAAGCCGCTGCGATTGTCGTTAATACCGCGATAACTAGTCTAGCTCCAAAGAATTTCATGCTAAGGTATTTTATCTCAATGAAGCATCCTTCTGGTACGTCTATCAATTGCTGACTGGCAATCAACGCCATAACCGAACCGACACTGCCTCCTGCCACCAAGATGAACTCTGCAAGAGGGTAAATCGCATATCTCGGTCCTGGTAAGACGAATCCGAGGAGTGTAGCCCATAGAATTCCAATGTCTGCATTTCCAAATGCATCTAAGACTGCTTGCTGATCGGGTAGTAACACCTCTTTCATGAAGCCAATAAGCAACACAGCCAAGAAGAATAACGGAAGTGATTTGATAACAAACCTACCTGACTTCTTGAATCCGTTGATGGTTCTTTGTTTGTCCTTCTTCCAGCCCCACAGATAGAAGAAGAAGACAACTACTCCAACAATCCACCAAGATGAACTCATTAGGTAATTTGACCACCAACTCGGGTCCAAGAGCCATTCAAGCTGCATCTGAAATCAACATCTGGAAAAGCTATCGAGATAAAAGGATTGGGTCTATCTGCTATTCATCGAACTTGAACTTCATCCATTTATCAGATGGTTCGGATTTTTCCCAAACAGCATCGAACTGCAACTTCAATGGTTCTACAAAGGCTTCTGATCTAATCCAAGCTCCGAGATGCAATGAAGCATCTATAGGATTTCTGAATCCAAATAACACGCTAGTCTTATCAAATAAGATGAATCTGAGCATCTCTCCTACCGCTGGGCTATGACGAACCTCTGCCCCTACCTCTTCCAAATCTATCGCTCTTTGATATGTTTCTAGATTATGAACATCTCCAAGAACTTTGCACTCAATCCCTTGTGACTCGATTCTTTCTTTAATCACATCGCGCATAAGCCAGATAAGCTTGAAACGAACAGTAAGACCGTAAATACCAACAATTGAACGTTGAACCAGTTTTGTTTCCCAAGCATAGAATTCCTCACTGGTATTCAGGGATCTTGTCTTGCTGCTTCGGCCTGACAATTCAAGCTCACTAATCGCCTTCTCAACCAGTCTAGCATTCCTTTGAAACTCATCTACAGTTGCTCGAAGTACTAGCTCCGCATCCTTTGCAGTGTAGAGACCCCCTCTTGAAGCGGTGACAAGTCCTTTTGATGCAAGAATTTGCATCGCCCTCATTTTCCTATGAGGTGAAATTGGTACGCTTTCGATTGGTGACGCACCCTCTCTAAGAAGGAATAGATACGCATCACTGGTTTCTCTGTCTATTCCCAACAATTGCAAGGCCGCATAGACAGTTTCCTTCTCTAGTGCTTCCATTTCATTATCCATTTCGGACATCAAATCATTCATCCTAGCTAATTCTTTCAAGCGCGGAAAGCTCAATAGTAAAGAATGTTCTTCGAACTTTTAACATAAGTGGTGCTAAACTATGGCGAAGGATGAACTAACAAGTGATGGCAAAGATATAGTTTCTAGTATCATAGAGAAGGCCACTGAGGACCTCCATCGTAGGAGTTTACATGCATTAGAGAGAGCTCCAATCAATGATGGGATCCAATACATAAAGACGCTTCAATGCGATTCTGGTGGGTTCAAGCTTATGGATGAGGTTGAAGCGACACCGCTGATGACAGGGTACGCTCTCCTTGCAATGGGACTTGTAGGACTCAGGATTGAGGATCCAGCTCCTGCAGCAGCAATAAACTATCTCAAGGCTCTACAACATCCAAGTGGGGGTATTGGCTACTATCTCGATAGCACACCATCCCTTGGACCTACAGCAGTTATCATTCAAGCGCTTAAGCAATTAGGAGCACCACGTTCGACACCCTTACTTCAAAGTGCGCAGAAGTTCATCTCCGAGAAGCTCCATGATGGCTACTGGAGTGAATCATCTGCGATAAATGGGAAGTCTGAACTTGGAATTGAAGTCGGCCTAACTGCGCTTTGTGCGAGTGCAATGAAGGATGTCCTCCTAACAAGCAATCGAGAATCGATAATCAAGGCACTGATAGCAGCTAGAAACCATGATGGTGGATGGGGCTGGTCAACAGGATACGAGAGTGACGTTGATCACACATCCATGGCAATAATCGCTATTCTTGACCTTACTGAGGCTGGAGGAATTGATTTTCCTGATATCAAGTCCGCACTCACTCAGGGCCGTGAGTACATCCTATCTTGCCATCAGAAAGACGGAGGATTCACCCAAAGAGGTGGAAGAGAAGGAACAAGCTCAATCGACGCCTCCGGGCTAGCTGTTGTGGCGCTTTCGAAGCTAGCACGACCAACTGATGAAGTCCTTAGGAAAGCAGCGGCCTTCTTCTTACGGACTCAGAACGCGGATGGTGGTTGGGGTGACAAACCCGGCTCTGTTTCAGACTTGGACTCAACTTTCTTCGTAACTCATGCTTTGATGCAATCAGGTGAGACAATCATTACTCTCCAAGAAGCTGAGAATAGTATGAGAGGCTTGGAGTCTGGATTAAAGGAACTCTTCAATGAACGAATCACAGTAGTAACAGATGAACGTGATGATATTGCAGCTGAATTGAAGGGCATCGAAAGAAAGGTCCAGATGCTAGAGGCTGCAATAGGCATTATTGTAACGATTGCATCTGTTCTTCTTGCAGTAGCAGGTATTCCCGGATTCGACTGAGTAGAAAGATGCTCCAATTTGTGCAAAAGCTCATCAGATTAGTAAAATGGTTGCTTGCGTATTGCTTATAATGGTGACATACTGCTTCTCGGGAAGATTATGTAGCCAATCTGGTGGTGGACATTTGAAAATTATTGTACCAGTGAAACAAGTTCCGGAGGTTGCTGAGGTAAAGGTCAACCCCGAAACCGGCACGCTCATTCGAGATGGTGTTCCAAGTATCCTGAACCCCTTCGACGAGCTTGCCGTCGAAGAGGCCATCAGGCTGAAGGAAGCACATGGTGGCGAAGACAGTGAAGTTACTGTGATTACTATGGGCCCGCCTCAAGCCGTTGATGTACTGTACAAAGCAATGGCTATGGGTGCTGACAAAGCGGTTCATATGACGGACCGTATCTTTGCAGGTGCTGACACATGGGTCACTGCCCTTACGCTAGCTGAGCAGATCAAGAAGATGGAGTATGATATCATCATTTGCGGTAAGCAAGCTATCGATGGAGATACAGCACAAGTTGGTCCTGAGATAGCAGAGATTCTTAGGATTCCACAGATCTGCTATGTAAGAAAGCTAGAGATCGATGAAGGCGGGAAGCATGTCATAGCCCATAGGGAAACTGATGAAGGCTATGCTGTCGTCAGAGCAAAGATGCCAGTTCTAATCACAGCCACAAAGGGTCTCAATGAGCCTCGTCTACCAAATATCATGGGCATTATGAAGGCGAAGAAGAAGCCTCTTGAGGTAGTAGATGCTGCAAAGCTTGGTGTTGATCAGAACAGGCTTGGACTCAAGGGCTCTCCCACAACCGTAAGGAAGGTATTCCCCCCTGAGCAAAGAGCAGGTGGTATCAAGATAGATGGTGGGAATCCAAAGGAAGCTGCAAGACAGCTTGTGGAGTATCTCGCTAAGAAGGGGGTAATCTAATGGGACTGATTTATGATAGGGATAAATGTACAGGTTGCATGCTCTGTCCAAAGGCGTGTAACTTTGGAGCCATCGAGAAGGATGGTGACAAGGTCAAGTTCGATTTCGATAAATGTGTCCTCTGTGGCTCATGCGAGGAGGTCTGTCCTGCAGATGCGATTCTAATTGAACGACAGACAGTCAATAAGGAGCAGATCGCTCAATACAAGAATGTCTGGATCATTGCAGAGATGCACGATAGTCGATTACGTAGTGTATCTTATGAGCTTGTGACAAAGGCGCGAGATCTCGCTGATAAGCTAGGTGAGAAGGTCGTCGCTGTGTTACTTGGTCATGAGTTGGATGGCATTGCTGAAACACTCATTCATCAAGGTGCTGACAAGGTAATCGTAGTCGATGACAAGATACTTGCTGACTACACGACTGATGCCTATACTATCGCGGTTACGTCATTGATCACTCCTAGAAAGCCTGCTATAGTTCTTTATGGAGCAACATCTAATGGACGCGATCTTGCTCCTAGAATTGCAGCTCGATTACAGCTTGGACTTACTGCTGACTGTACTGGACTTGACATAGACGAAGAACGACAGCTTGTTCAAACACGTCCTGCGTTCGGCGGGAACATTATGGCTGAGATCCTCTGTCCGTACACAAGACCACAGATGGCTACCGTGCGTCCTAATGTCTTCAAGCCAAGCGAACGCGACACTTCCCGTACTGGTGAGATCGAGAAAGTCGAGATCAATATCAGTCCTGTTCAAGTGAGGACTCGTGTCATGGAGAAGGTTTCAGAGGTCATAGAAGGTATGAAGTCTGTAGAGGAAGCTGATATCATAGTCTGTAGTGGCCGTGGTATCAAGGATCCTTCGAACCTCGAGCTGCCAAAGCAACTTGCACATCTTCTTGATGCTGCAGTTGGTGGCTCACGTCCTATCGTTGACCTTGGATGGCTACCACCCACACAACAGGTAGGTCAGTCAGGTCGTACCGTTTCTCCAAAGCTCTATTTCGCGCTTGGAATATCTGGAGCGATTCAGCACTGTGCGGGTATGTCCAGCAGTGACATAATCGTCGCCATCAACAAAGATGAGGAAGCTCCTATCTTCGAGCTTGCAGACTTTGGTATTGTTGGCGATCTTTTCGCGATCGTGCCTGAAATCATCGAAGAGATCAAGCGCGTTCAGGCTGAGAGATAGAAACGATATTCACCCAGCCAAACGAAAGCTGGGTGATGTCCTTTCCTTTTTATTTGAGAATTCCTTTTTTATTTTTTCAATCTCTTCGCTAACGAAAAGAACAATAGTTGAATAGCATATCAGTGGTATATA
>JAEORN010000053.1 GCA_016840825.1 Candidatus Thorarchaeota archaeon
GTGCAGATTTTATCGATTGCCACAAATGGGCTTCTTTCAAATAACGAAAAGGTCAGAGACCTTGACTACGTAATCAAGACACTGTCATACTCATTGGCGGCTCTCTTCTTCATTTTTGGAATTGAAACATATATTCTCTGTTGGACCGTCGAATCTTTTCTAGAGCGTCAGATGATGATATTCTCTAGTATGTTCACTATGATTTGGGTGCTGGGACTCATAATACAAATTGAGAAGAAATCCCGATTGTTATCTGAGTGTTTCCTCCTCATAGGGGGTGCCACAGCTACTTGGACTTGGTTCTTACTTGGAGATACAGTGTTCCTTCTTTTTGGATGCACATTAATAGCAGGATTACTATTAATGATTCTACTCACAATCGGCGGAGAATCTACACGTCAAGTCTCACTGGATGAAATTAGTGCCGTTCTGGACTCGCAAGAAGCAGAGCAAGTTGTGCTTTGAGAGGTGGACTGATGTTTCCTAGGAAAGAATACTACATTGGTCATTTCAAGGAGGTTGCACGAAGAAATGTCGTTCTCATACTTATTCTTGCATTCGCTATTATAGTATGGGCCTGGGTGTTCTCAACTGCGGCTTCTGAGTTCATATCAACTGGAGAGCGCCCGTATAGATCCACTTGGGGTGGGTCTGGTCAGTTTGATCTGTTTGGTTTTACAGTCTATTTTAATTTCGAGGGTTATGTGGACTATGATTATTACTATTATACATGGGGTGAACAATTTCTTAGAGGTATTGCACCTTACTCGAGAATATTCGATAGGAGTACAGTTGGTTTTGGCCTGTATAATACCCCGTATTTCTTTCCCCCTCTCTACGCGTATATGTGCGCCATTGGTCTAATTCTACCCTTCGACCCTTTTGGTATTGGATTTCTTATCGCACTCTTTGGATTCCTTACGGCCTTTCCTATCTATGGCATTAGTGCCTATCTCTCAAACAATCGAAGGATTGCAGAGATGTCTGTACTCACATATCTGTTCAATCCGATTGTGTTATACCATACGGTCTTCAAATGGCTCAATCCTGCTCCGTTTGTGTTTTTCATGATGCTTTCTTTCTACCTCCTTATGAAAGGTAGACGTGTGTCAGGTACTCTAGCCATGGTCACAGCTGCTTTGTTCAAACAAATTGCGTTCTTTCTCATTCTCCCACTGATCGCTATCCTGATAAAAAAACAAATGACAAAAGCGTCTGAAGAAAATGAGAGCAGAACGAAGTCAATAAGCGATTTCCTTGAATTGAAGGGATTTGGTAAAATTGTAGGATTAGCAGCCATTTATGTAATCGCTATTTCGTTTCCTTTCCTCTTTGATTTGAGTAACTATCTACACTACATCTTTGAGGTTCCTGGTGGCTTTTTACTAACTAATCTTACCGAGCTTCCAGATGTTGGACAACCGATTACTCCTGCAGTCTTCCTAGTTTTCTTGAGAGCACCAATAGGATTGATCGATTTCGTGAATAAGGCGACATACTATAATATCTTCCTTGGAGGATCCGTACTAATCATCCTCGTACTCATGCTATTACAGGTTAGGACTGATAATCCTACCAAGTATTGGCGTACAATGATGTTCCTCACACTCATTCTAATGCTCTGTGTTCACATATTCTCCCCCAGAGGGGTCTACAAGTATTATTTCGTCGCACTCATCCCGTTCTTCTCTATACTACCAGTTTCATGTATGATTACTTCTAAAAAAGTGACACCAAAGGCATCAATATTCATGATTCTGAATCCAATTTTATTGAGCCTTCTAATCATTATTCCAGATCGCAATATATACCTCGCAATGGTTATACTCATTCTACTTGGGTATCTAATGCATAGCGCATTTTCATTGGTGTATGAAGCTGCAAATTACGGACTTGATGCTCTCTTCAGACGTATTAAGACATCGTTGAAAATCCCGATGGAGCCGCCCGCGATCAGTGAATCTAGAGTTATTACTGAGTCTTAAGCTGTTCGAGCTCCTTCTGCTTCTTCTCAATCTTCTTGTTCAGGCTACTTAGTCTTGCGGTGAGCTTCTCTATCTGCTCAGAATAGGCATCTTCTGGCATTGCACCTGATGCAAATCTCTTTTCGACATGTTCACACAGCTGATCAACAGATTTTACTTCCTTTAGAAGGGACTTGATATCAGCTTCAATGTCTGCAGCCTTATTTTCCTCAGTAGTCTTGAATTGCTTGGCAGGAATCATTACTCCTAGCTGTTGCTGTGTTTTTTCTGCAAAGTCTTGGAATTGGTCTCGCAGCTGTTCGATGTTTGATTCAACACTTCCAACTTGCTCACTCATCTTAGCGATATCTTTCTGCAAGTCGAAAACTGCATTAACTAATCTTCGCAGTGTCTGCTCAAATTCTGCTGGTAATGCAGAGTCTGCTTTAGCAGTTTCAACTTTGGCTCGGGAACCCTCTCCTTTTTCTTGTTCCTTCACAACAGAGCTCGGCTTTGCCATCTGAAACTCACCACTTAACCACTTGAATGCATTAACTGCAAATTTCACGTTCCCCTTATGCTTTAAGCCACCTCCTCTTCTGAAGATCTCATAGCTTCCAATGCACATAACGCGCCCCTTTCCAGGCTCTGCAATTGCAATGATTGGTGCTTTGCTGGGTTCCGCAACATCTGAGGTTTGTGCTAACGAGGTAGCTTTACCTGTTACGCGGAGGCTACAAGCTGAAGGAATGAGTAAATCTTCCACATCTTCAGTGGTTGGGTGGGGTGTAATCTGTGCAATTAGGGGCATTGTGGGAATGCCTGCATTGTGCCTTTCATCTTTGACTGCAGTGTTGTCGAATATTATTCCAAACTCCTCTGATACCTGCGACATGTTATTCATCAAGCCCTTATCGCCTCCGGAGAGTGAGAGTAGCATTATTCCTCCTCCATTCTTTACGAATTTTAAAAGAACATCAATCTCTGGAGATCGGAGCTTTGAACTATTCGGGCACCCAAATACTATGACATCTGCATCCTTGAGATTCTTTGCTAGAATCATGAACTCTGTATAGGGTTCAATGTCAAAGTCATTGTCCCTTAGAATCTTTCCAAGTTCAGAGTATGTGCTATCGAGCCTTCCACGTTCATTCTGTGTTTGGTCGAAGTAAATTCTTGGTCTTCTTCCACTCAAGAGGATGCACCTATGTAACCGGTTAGTTTCTTCTCTGGGTGTTTTCGTTAATTAGACTTGCGCGCACATCACTCCATATGTTCGAATCCTTTATTTCACACCTCTTCACAGTATCAAAACATGAGTTCAGAGGATTGTATTTTCTGTAAGATAGCACGGGGTGAAATACCATCATCAGTGATATTTCAGGATGATGTCTGTATGGCTTTCATGGATGCTTTCCCGATCATCACTGGTCACTGCCTACTGATACCAAAGCAGCATTTTGTCAACATGCTAGATGTAGACGGTGATGTCATCGCTCATATGGCTCGGAAACTCACCGTATTAACAAAGGCTGTACTAAAGGCAACTGGTGCCGAAGGAGTTATCACCGTTGCAGCAAATGGCGAAGGAGCTGGTCAAGAGATTGCCCATTTGCACTTCCACTCCATACCAAGAAGCAAAGGTGATCCCTTTGGTTTCAAGTTCCCACCTGGATATCGTGATTCGATGGCTTCTCGAGATGAGTTAGACAGAGTCTCTAGGTTAATTAGCGATTCGATTTAAATTCCAAGTAACTTGAGTCCAGTAAGATCATCAATTGCTCGTGTTATCTCAGGAATCTCTGTGATGACAAGTTCAATGGTGACAGACACCTCACATCCTTCGAGGAGA
>JAEORN010000340.1 GCA_016840825.1 Candidatus Thorarchaeota archaeon
ATGATCGCCAATACTCACATCGAGGGGAGAACCGGAAATTGAAATGCGAATTATTGCTATACCAGTAGAATTCACAATGTATAGCAAATCGTGGTCAGCTGTTAGAAAATCAATCCTACTGCTATCAAGTTTGATGTTCCCAAGCTCTTCCCCTCTGTTAACATCCCAGATAGTTATCATGCCTGGTGAGGTTGCTCCGATTAGGTAATGTTCATTTGCCCACATTGTTGTGATTGTAGATGAATTATCAGTTTCAAGAGTATGAGCGAATTCCCAATTATTTCTGTTGTAGACAGCAACTTCCCCAGAAGGAGTCCCAACGAATATAAACTCCGAATTGCCTGCGACAACTCCACCCTTTCCCCTCTTATCTAATCTTGCAAGTTCTGATGGAGCAGTGTCAGGATTTTTCAACCAAACACGTGGTTCTTCCTTTTTTGTGCTAGTACAGATTACACGTTCATCACACCAAAGGCTAGTGATATCAGACTTGTGAAGCTGCCAACTAGATGTATCATGTGTATCTTTCTGTATCGATACAAGTCTACCATCTCTCGCACCTACAAAGAAATAATCACCTTGGAGAGAGGATGTTAATGCCTGGTAACTTAATTCAAACCATCCTATCATTCCCCAAGTTTCTTTTTTCCAGACATAAACCCGCTTTTCACAAGTTGCGTAAATTTGCTCAGCATCAACATCTACTGCAAGCGGTTCGGTCAGTGTCTCACTAAGCTCTGCTACAAGTTGCCAATCCTTTTTGGACCATACTCGAACTCTCAGATCTCGACAAGCAGCATAGATGTATTTTTCATCATAGTCAATGTCTACTGCGTCTACTTCGAGTTCCGATATGGTTTCATAACTCAGGCTAGATGATTCACTCGCACCCAAGGATTAACAACCCATCGCAGTTTTGCTCCTTAACTGAATTAAGGAGGTAATAACTGATTTTAGAACAACTTATGGAAGTTTCCTTTCGCGGAAAAATGGCGCAAGCAGCGATTTATGGCCCTTAGAACGGGAATATACATGACACAATCGTTGAAAAGGGAGAAACCACACACAGAAGACACTTAAACCATCTACTCAAAGAAAGCCATACAAGATTGAGGTAGGTCACTTTGGACAGTCACGGCTGGAGACGCGAACTTGATAAGTTTGCGGAATTAAAAGGAATCTTAGTGTCGGTCAATCCGACTATGGAAGAACAAGCTAATAGGCAAGTTCGGAACCTCTACGACATCTTTGCCCAATTAAGCAAACTTGAGAACGATCTCGCAACAGCGGGCATGCTAAAGAAGAGAAAAGTACAGACAGAGGTGGATAAGACCGCAAGTGAGCTTGAAGACTCATTCATGAAAGCCACACGAGATTTTGCTGAGCATTTCAGAAAAGAGCATAGAGATGTTATATCAATACTGCCAAAGATTCAGGCAATTAAGCCAGCTGAGGCAAAGGCGTTATCTACAATTAACTTTCCAGGAATCGGTGCTGGAGACCTAAAAGATTTTGAAATCCTATTAGAGTTTTCAAAAGTCTTTTCCAAATCATACCTCATAATCTATGAAGAAGTTGCCCGTGAAATCAAATCAACTCTAGATGAGAACAAGGCGACTGTGGACACTTATGAGAGGCATATTACAATAGATAAGAGTGAAGTTTCCACAACTGTGGCTAATGACGATGTTACAGGTCTTTCGATGCGTGATATGATTTTGCTCAATGATAAACTCACAGAGGATAGAAAATACCTCGATGCGAGAAAAGACGAAGTCAGTAAACTGCTTAGTTCCTCGCTTGTGAGTGATACCGAATCGCTGCAAGCATCTGTGGAAACTGCAGCAAGGCTCGGACTTGACCTGCCAATTGAGTTCTCACAACAGCTTAGATTGATTGCCAGAGATGCAAGCAAAGCAAATGATCTTACAACACTTGTCGCTCTGGAAAACCAATTACACACTTCCAAAGGTAAGATGGCTAATGTTCTGAGAGACAGGATTATTAATATCAAGCATGAAGTCACTCAAAAAATCGTTGAGGGTGGCATACCTACCACATCTGAGGTTATTCCCAATCCTCCCACTGTGAGTGTTGAGGGAGAGGGAATCGCAGGTCTCCTATCAAGCTATCAACGTATGGTGGAGTGGGAAGGTCAAGTAAGAATAGCTCTGAAAGAGCGTTTGTTTGAGCTTCTGGATGATGTTGAAAAAGCATCTGAAGTCCCTGAAGATACAGGAATCAAAGATGTAGTAGGCGTTAGGAAATATATTGCAGATTCTAAAAACACCCTGAAGACTGCAGATATCGATGAAATGGTCAGAATCTACCTTAAGGCAAAGGCGATGGATGATGAATACCGCAAAGCCATCATTGATAGTATTAGAGCATACTTGAGCAGATTCAATGAGTTAGCAACATCTGCTGATAGAGTTCTGGACCATGCTCAACTTAGCAAGAAGGCACCCAAGGTTGAAGAACTAGAAGGGGGTATAACCTATCTACTCGAATCTCTATTAACACTCAGAGGAGCTGTAGAGAGTGGTGTAGCAACCTTTAGAGAGGCCTGTCAGCAAGAAGTCGATGCAATCATTCAGGACCTACAGACCATTAAACCAGCATATGCGGAGATTTTCATGCCCATTATTGTTGAACTCGATGAAGGATCCGCTCGCATTCAAAAGATGGATGATTTCTCTGAGATCAAATCAGAGATGCGGTCAATAAAGGAAACTATGCTTGCCAAGGCGAAAGATTCGCTGGAGAATCTCCGGTATCGACTCGGTGTAAAAATCAGGCTCGCAGCTGCCAAACTGATGGGAGCAGGTGTCGAAATTCCACCCGAAGTTCAGGAAGCTATTAGTGAATTAAACAACGTTCATGTTGCGGCAGACACTGTTTTTGCGCTTCCAGCCATAGCAAGAAAGATGATTGAGATTTACGAGAAGAAAATCTCATCCAATGTCATCAGTAGACTTGGGACTGAAGTAGATGAACTCTATACATCATTAGAACGCGCGAAGAGCATTGGTGTTAAAGTCGATAAAGAGCTCAAAATGCTGCAGGATTTGAGGGACAAGCCACCGACTGAACTTGAGGAGGCTGCTGATGCCTTCGACAAGTTGATGGGCTTGACCACTTCACCCCAAGTACATAAGAAAATTAGAGATAGAGTCAACGAAGCATACATTCAGATTAAGAATGCAGTGACACTATTCGAAGACCAAGGCATGTCAGAGTTTGTTGAGAGATTAAAAGTCCTCATCGAGCAGGTTCCGGCAAAGCTCGAGAATGAATCGCCTCATGTCAATGACGCACTTGATGTCTGTTTGACTCTCGCGAATATTCAGGAAGAGATGTTGACAGTCATAAAGAACATTGCAAATATGAGCCGAGACTCTTACGATAGAGAACTTAGAGAAAAGAGCCAGTACTATTCGACTATTGAAAGAGTCGTTGAGAATCATCAAGCAGACTTCAGTAAGCTTGTGTTCGACATTAAGAAGATGAACGAACTTGAGTCGACGTTGAGTGTACTTTCTAATCTTGATGAAACAATTACTTGTTTCCATGAACTTGAAGAGATGAGAAAAGCTTGGCTCGAAAAAGCAATCGCAATGGATGACTGGCACAAATCACTTAGAATGTTCATGACAGGATTTAGTCCTGCTGCTAAAGCTGAGGAACGAGACAAGTTCATTGATGATGCAATAAGAAAAATCAAAGAGACCTATTCTAGAGAGGATATTAGCTCTTATTTGAGTTGGGCAATCAAGGAGAGTGCCCAGGCGTTAGTTGGAAAGAGGAAATCATAGGAGTAACAATCCATGTTTGGTACCAAAACACCCCCCGCAGATACAGGTGATGAAACGACAAAAGCAGCCGAACTTTTTGCAATAGGAATAGGAGAGTGCG
>JAEORN010000341.1 GCA_016840825.1 Candidatus Thorarchaeota archaeon
AATGTTACAGGTACATGGAACCATTTTGATAGAAATATTTGGCAGGATTTCACTTCGATTTATACTACACAAGACCTCTGGATTGGAGAAATTGAGTTTCAGGTCAGAACATCAGAGGACAATAGTAGGCTCTCAGTGCTAATCGATGAACTCTCCTTTGAAACATCAATCCTAAATGACATGAACTACGAGCATCAGTATGAGTCAGGATATCCAGTTATGGGATGGGGATATTATCCAGGTCCTGATTATATGACAGTGACAAGTTTTGCGTTGAGTGGAACTAAGGCTGCCAATCTAACACTCTTTGACAACCAGCAGATTGACGAATATCAGTCATTGCAATATCTACCAATCAATAGCAATACTGAATTGATACTTGATTTCAACGTATATATTGATACGTTCAACGAGTCTTCTGAAGATTACGTCTTCTTCGAATTGGAATTTGAAGGTGAATACTTCAGCTATGTTATCGCAAACTCTACCAGTAATTTTGAATTAGCAATGGGTGAGGAGGGTGCATATTTCATTCTCCTTCAAGACACTATTACCAAAGGTCAGTGGTTGAATTTCCAAGTGGATATAGTCCATGATTATGAGACTATTTTTGGTAGTCTTCCAAACACAGCAATAACTTACATTGCATTAACTGCAGAAGCTGGAACTGGGAGTCAACTCACAGTCTTCTTTGATGATGTGTACATCTACTATGATCCTGCACCTAGTGTAAGTAATGTTCAGCATCAATTGACCTATGCTCCAGGAGGAGGACCAGCAACTGCACTCATTACAGCTATGGTTATAGATGCGACGCTCGATTCAGTCAGTCTAAACTATAGAATAGATGATAGTCCGGTTCAAAGTATTGCGATGAGTCATACGACAGCATCGACCTTTGAGGTCAACATTACCAATCTCGTAGGTGACTTGATTGTGGAGTATTCAATTACTGCTATTGATGCATTTGATAAGACGACCATTGCTCTCAACGGAACGGAGTATTATCAATTCTCTGTGAGTGCTCAAGGATTTCCTCCGGGAGACCTCATCGGTCCGATTATAATCCTAGGAGTCATCTTGGCGATTGGTGTAGTGTTTATCGTCTACATCTTTGTCTACAAGAAAAAGTGATTTCACTCTGATCCAGCCCTTCGCGGGCTGGGATCACCATCTTTGAAGGAGTTAATCAACTGGCAAATTCAGTACTTTTTTTACATAGATATTTCCTGCCATTTCGTAGTCCATTCCAAACTCATCATAAATTCTGCCAAGCATTTGCTTCCAGATAGGTGCAAGAATTTCTGCTCTCCTTCGAGTATCTTCTATTGAAATCTCCCGAATCAACATCGCATCTCTAACAGCCTCAATGAAATTGTCTGGTATCCAATTGAGTGTTTGAGTGTATTGCATCCTCCATTTAGGTGCTGGTAGAAAGGATCGGTTTATGTTGTAAAGGGTCTCTACAATCATATCCAACGTGTATGTCACTGCATACTGAGCTGAGATGGGGTCTCCTCTGTCTTCCCATAAGTCAATCATAGAAGGAATATTAGACTCCAATGGAAAACAATACCACGAAACGTAAGTCATTTCCAGCGCAATACGAAATAGCCATTCTTCCTCTGGAACTTTCAGTTTTTTGGCAAGAAGTTCGGTGACAGTCCCATCCTTATCGAACACAATTACGCTGTTAGATAGATCCCATTTCAAATACTCATTCCAATTCATTTTCATGTACGTATATAATACATGAATCTCAATGTCTGTTTCGACATTGTACTTGCTTTCTGTTTCTTTGGAGAGAGAATGTGCTTGCACGCGAACAGAGGGATCTTCGTGTTGAAGAAAGATGATGACATCAACATCGGAATACTTGTCGGCAAACTCCCTCACAATGCCTCCAGTATACAAAGCACCAATGACCGAATCATGTGTCCTTAGATTCATGACTATCTCATTAGCAGCTTTCTTGAATGTATCAATCAGATTGGTTCCTTTCATTTCTGTCATGTAAAACATCTCTTGATACCTATGTACAATCAAACTCTTAGTGGCAGATGATGAAGAAGTTCTTCTAACTTGTATATAATGAGTGTATCGTCCATAAGCGGTGTCGAAACGCCTGCTGAATTATCTAGCAAGACTGGCAGCATTCCTGCTTTTCGAGCTGCCTCTACATCTATGTTTTCTTTATTTCCAACAAAGGCACATCGTAAAGGATTAACACTTAGCTCATGGGCATTCATTATCAGCATGTACGGAGAAGGTTTAGCATATCCCGTAACAAGTGTCCATTGAAGACTCTGGAAGAACTGCCTTACTCCTGAATCAGATAGTAAATCATGGGGACTCTGATCCCAATTAGACGCAATCCCCATCTTGAATCCTCGTTGACTCAATTCTTCCAAGACTTCTCTTGCGCCGGGTCGCAGCTTATTGGGCTGATTCTTGAATAGCCTATCCCAGAGCCCTTGGTATGTCCTTGATTTCTCATCAAGATTATCCTTCACACCGAGATTCTCTAGAAGAATTCGATCAAAGAGAATCCATTCATCAGTCGTTAAGGCATAGTTAGGACCTGTTGCAGATTCTTCGATCAGCTTGGTCACAGCAGCTTCAGCCGTATCCTGTGCTCGATCTAGTTCTTGATAGGTTACATTGAAGTCATCTCCGCAAACATCCTTTAGAAATCTCATATGATAATCATCAGCTGAGTAAGGTAATGTATAGAGTGTATCCCCCAAATCGAAAATTACAGCTTTGATTCTCTCCAATCGCTTTTGTATCATATGAATCACTCATGCTTTTCGCTGACTTGTAAGACCGCAGTCAGACTCTCAGACGAAATCGAATATTTCACTCTTTTCCAATTTTCAATGTCTAATTTTCTTACGTTCTACTGAACACTTTTATCATGCCACAATAGGTTTCCCTTTGAAATAGCCTTGACAATAATTATGCACTCATTTCATAGGAAAAAGGACTTTGACAGAATTAGGAATTTTCTGATTGAAACATATAATATCACAAAGACGTACCAGAATTGGATCCCATCAATGTTTGAGAATTCATGGAGAGGACCTGGTGGTCCGCCCTATAAAGATGAAGAAGATGAATATACCAAGATCTGGGAAGATGAGAAAGTTGGGATTGCTGCTGTCACGATTTGTAAACTTCGAGGAGAATTTCGTATTTTCATCCATCCAGAATTTCGTCACTATGAGGAGTTCTTAATCAAAGCATTGGAAACTCAATTTACAAAGATGAAGCAAGATGAATCAAAGAAGAAGGTTTTCTTCATTGTTGAGGAAGGGGATGCGATTCGTGAAGATATACTCAAGAAGCTAGGATATGAGGA
>JAEORN010000342.1 GCA_016840825.1 Candidatus Thorarchaeota archaeon
ATGTAAAATTCAACCAGCCACCGGCAGCTAGGCTAGTAGTTGAGGTAGAGGTCGTTCCAGTGACGTCGACCGATTCATAGGTTGCTCCAATATTATCATCAACCACAGACACATTAGTGATAGCCTCAGTACCCTCATTATGCACAGCTACTGTGACCTGAACAGAGCCACCGACGACAACTGATTCAGGATCGAAGTCACGTATGAATGTGATGAGGGGTGGGAAACTATTCTCGACAAAATTGATTGTATAGTCTGGTTGGTTGGGGTAGTATGTGGCATTCCAAAATACTATGTTGGTTACGTTATCATGGAATGTTTGGTTTAATGCCTCACCCTCAGGAGTGTAGGATGTTATATTGACACTCTGTGGCATTATACAGGCAACAAGCGACTGTCCGCCGTCTATACCAGTAATCGTATCACTTGGAGCTTTACCAAGCAGTTCCTCAAAGATATCGAGATGTGTAGAGGATGTCGAGAGTACTTGGTCACCAATGTATCCCGCAAAAGCTACTGCAAGCGGACCGCTTAGCTCAGGGACTTGAGAGAGTAGAAATGATGTTGCTGATGGAGTAGGTTCTCCACCAAATCCTTCAATCAGTTCCTGTAGTGCAGCCAAGTCTGGAATTGCCACCAAGCCTGCTCCCGAAGCTCGAGCCTCGGTAAACACTGAGATATCAATAGCGTCTAGAAAGCCTGTGTTATCCATGACTCTGAAGACACTCGTGACTGCTTCTTCAAAGGTATTTACAACCTGAGAGATGAAAATGTGAAGACTCTCGAAGGGCAGAGTAATACCTGATTCTGGTGGGAAGAAACTCTCATCTATCCTCAGATCAAGGATATCCGTGAAGACGAAATCAAAATTCGCATTCAGATGAGCCTTTATTGCCGCCATATTCGCTTGCGCATCAGCTTCTTCAGCATTCACAAAGATATTGATGAGTAGATTGAAATCAGTACCCAGCATGGCTAGGATGGAATTCACATCGAATCCGCCTTCCCCAAACTGCAAAGCAGAGAGACCTCCGCCTCCATCAGAGAAGTTGAAGAGACCTGCGCCTACGAGATCCAAGATGTAGTCTAGGAGTTCACCCTGCGTAGATACTAGCGCCATCAACATGCAGTCCTCATACATAGGATCTGTTAAAGCGAGTTCTCCTGAGGGAATTCCCAGTTGTCCGTAGATTACTGCTGGTTCACCCTGTGATCCAATGGATGTGAATACCACTTCAGCACCATTTTCGAGAAGTCCGAATAGGAACTCTTCTCCGATATCTTGTGCAACTACTACTCCACCGGAATTAGCAGCAGCAATTCCTGGTGCGGCTAATAGAAAGATTAATGCCATTAGTGCAAATGCGTGCGTGTATTTTAGTTTCATTAGAATTCCTCCTTTTTCCTAACCACGGCACCTAGGATTGCAGCAATGATGACTACAATAACAGGTGTGAGGAACCAGATGATCAATGGCATTAGTAGTGCCATGATATCCAAACCTCCACCTCCACCAAGTCCTGTGATCATAGGTAGAATCTGGTCAATAGCACTTTGAATAAGTGGGATTGACAGAATATCAGTCAGTGATGATCCTGGTGGAACCACAAAAGAGCCCAATGAAATAGCACCTTGGAATATTAGGTAGGCGCAGAGCGCAACCAGACCAATGCATGCGAGCCATGTCATGAGACCCACAACAAAGGCACCCTTCTTGGTTCCAGCCATCATTCCTCCGACAAAGCCAGCTCCTGCCCAGACGAGAACCATCGTTATATTGTTCAAAGGATTAACAAGCAACAAATTGACCATAACCATGGTTGGCCTCATATAGTTTCCAAACTGAGGCGAAAAGATAGCAATTAATGTGTTATATCCCTCTGGTAATAGGAACCAACCGCCTAGGAGAACAATGGCTAAGGCAAATAACCAGCCAAAGTATTTACTTGAGAATGATGAAATTGCATTAAACCTCCTTACGATTTAAGGGTTCTAATCATTTGCATGATTATGTGCTATT
Organism: Candidatus Thorarchaeota archaeon; assembly: GCA_016840825.1. The sequence goes on from JAEORN010000342.1 coordinate 2,021, forward strand.
AACACTTTGGCGGATGTTCCTTTGAATTAGTAATAGTTCAACAATACAGTATCAGGAAAAGAGAAATACTATAATGAGTCCTGCGATATTGTCTTTTCAAACACTTGAAAAGCAGTGGTTATTAATGTGTTCATTTGAACACAAGTAAGTAATAGTAGGGTTGGCTCAAAAGTGAATAATGGCACCGAATCCGCTTCGATATACGAGTTAATCCAGTTGATGTCGTCCTTGAACGATACCCGTAGGTCGATACTCACTGCTTTGGCTCATATTTATCCCAGAAGTGTGAGTGGTGTCCAGCTCAGTCGTTTGATTGGGTACAGCGGCAAATCGAGAAGTCTCTACAGAGGCGTGATTGCGCATCTGACAGAGAACGAGATGATACAGATAGATCAGCTAACACCGAAGCTCTATGCAATTCGCATAAATAATGAGCACCCACTACTATCTGTTCTTGTCGAGCTCTGCAGAACACATGGTGAACAAGCAAGAAGAATGTACTTGACAGCACTTGAGGAAGAATGACCTTGGAAGACACTCTTCTGAAACAGGCAAGGGCTCTCTATAAGGATCGTTTACGCATAGCCCTATCTGCCGTGCTTGTTGTCTTCACAGCAACTTTCTATTTGTTCTTTAATCAAGCTATTAACTGGAATGGAGACCCTGGGCAGTTTCAGAATCCTCGGGGATCCACACAAGGTATGGAAGTTGTTTCAACATTCAACACGATTGGGTTTCTTATCTCAATCATTTTGATGGTTTTAGTGTTCAGATTCTGGTCGTGGGCTTTTCTCCCGGGTCCTGCCGCTACTTACACACTTGGAGTGCTTGTAGGAATTCTTGGTCCCAATGCTTCAATAAGGCAAATTATTGGAAAGCGATTCAGGGTGACGCTCGAAAACGACATGCAATATGATGTCATCTGCAAGACCAAAGATAGAGCTGCTGATGAGTGGTTTAGCTATAGACTCGTAACCAACCCCCTTGTCGGAAAAAATCTAAGAGATATTGCTCTTCGTCATGGATTTGCTCTTCGAAATAACAGGTTTGTGGCCACTGTTAGCAGTGAGGAACTCTATCAGAGAACCTTTCTACTTACAAAGGCAATGATGCAGGTTAGCTCAGCTATTTGAGACCCACAGTCATCATTGTTTAATTTAATTCAAAATCAATCTATTCATAATGATGTCTGAGGACTCGCGGTTGCTTTCGTCCCTTTTTTCTTGCATACTTGTCAATGTCGGCAGTCCATTTCGTGAGCATTGGAGGATATTGAGCGTAAGAAGGCGGAATCGTATTCCCAAGAATTGATCTTCTATGTTTAGCATTATGATTTTTGTGCGGCATGTTCTATCACATACAATTAGGTATGAAAAGATATACGCATTATGAAATGACGGTTACGTTCTAGAAATGTATTTCTTTGAACAGAGATACCCCGAATTGATAATAAGATGGTCATGCGTGTGAAACGTACAATCGATATAGCTATGAGCAATTATAGCGAAATAATCGGTTTTAGCGTATTTACCTATGAGGGCAAGGTTGCCTACGCAAGTGATAATATGGATATCAGTGGGGAAATTGGAACCATAGTCAATGCGTGGAATGGATTATTTCAGCAGTTTGCTCTAAAAGGTGTGACATTTCTCTCAGCCTTGACAACAAACCAAGGATTTGTAGCAATTAATCCGGATGGCGCTGTGAGTTTCATATGCGGTACTGGAAAAGGTGTATGGTTCGTTTCGGTCTTTGCACCAATGGATGTGGATAAAGAAGGAATCCTTCGTGAATGCATACAAGCTGCAAAAAACCTGGAAACTTCTGTATCAATCTTTGATGTTTGAGTATGCTATTAACAGCTAAGGATCCATCAGGGGTTTCTGCTCGGCAATTATTCGAGCAATGAATGCGAGAATAGCTCCAACCCAGCCTAGAGACTGCTGGAGTTGCATTGTCAATTCCATTGAGACTGTGCCAGTCATAACGCTTTGAACTAGGATCATCATGAGGCCTATGATGCCCATGGTAATCGCTAGATTTACAATAATCCTTCCTGCTCTGGTATGAGTGGTCGTGAAAACTAAGCCACCAACAATAACTATAGCTCCTGAGAGAATTGTGAGTGTTGCTAATCCTGCCATAATATTCTCTATTGTCAAGACCAGTGATAATTCTAGAACTGCGTAGAGTGCTTCCGCTAATTCATCTATTAAGCCAATGACACCGCTTGCACCTGAAGCGATGAGCAGTACTCCGCCCAGAAAGCAGAGTATGAATGCATTCTTATTGTGAATCTTCATCAAGGCGTGTCATCGCCTTTTTGTGTAGTTTTAAACATACCTTACATATATTTCTTTTATCTCGATTTCAGTTTATAAAGGGGAGCTCGTTCACTCAATATCTCAAAAAGTCTTTATTTCTGACAAATATTGCAGTCTTATGTCATTGAATTGGGAAGAATCTGGAGACCCAAAAAATCGAACAATTATTCTTGTTCATGGTGCAGGTGGCTCGGCGGCTACTTGGTTTCAGCAACTCAAAGGACTGTCAAGGAACCATCATGTCGTAGCCCTTGAACTGAATGGTCATGGAAGGTCTACTGATAGAGAAGAGAAAGATGTGACAAACTCATATTTGGAAGATCTTGAGAAGATTGTTTCATTCTATGTGAAACCCATTCTAGGTGGACATTCAATGGGTGGCGCCCTCACACAGCTCTATGCCCTAAGGCATCCTGAAAGATTGAGTGGAATTATTCTGATTGGTACTGGCGCACGACTCAGAGTCAATCCCATGGTCTTTGACATGCTAGACAATGATTTTGACGGATATATCGAAGCTTTAGGTTCCTTTATGTTTCATGAAGAAGTATCAGATGATATCATCATTGCTTCACGAAAGGAAGCAAGGAAATGCCCGACACGAATAATTCGTAGAGACTTTGAATTATGCAACGAATTTGATATCATGGAATCTGTGTCCAGTATCTCAACTCCCACGTTAATAATCGTGGGTGAGAACGATATTATGACTCCTGTTAAATATGCTAATTATTTGCATGCAAACATAAAGAACTCATCAATCCAAATCATCAAATCTGCGGGACATATGGTAATGCTAGAACAAGCCTCAATAGTCAACTCAGTCATCACAGATTGGGTAAGCACGATTGCTTAAAGATTGATTAGACGTTGGTCACGACGTTTCTTCTCAACTGCAGCTAGGAGTCGAGTTCTATCAAAATAGACCTCGTTTCGGATAATCTTTCTTCCTTCAATCTCGACAATATCAAGACCGGTTTCATGTATTGTTTCTGGTCCAGTCGGTATACGACATTCCCATTTTACAATTGCACCTGTTCTGATAGGGAATACTTCGATTGGCTCCCATTTCCAATCGCGATAGACATCTAGAAGCCTAACGAAATATTTGCGAATCTCCTCGTGACCTTTGAGTCCTCCCCGGTGTGCGGGATCGGTATACATTGCATCCTTGTGATAGTATGACAAAAGTGTATCAGGGTCATTTCCAGTCCATGCAGCTAGCCATTCTTCACAAAACGCTTCTAGTTCCTTCTCATTCATTGTGAATCACATCGACTTCTGGCTGGATTTTTGACAAATTCCTTGCCTCTTATCCTTTGCCCATCCAGTAGTTGATATTTTCTATGGGAAATCAATTTCCGTACTATTATATAGCAGGGAGTTTCTAAGGAAAATTTACAACTTGGCTGTAATTTGAGGAGGAAACGAATTTGGCTGATGTCATGTCAACTGAAGAATTCCAGGCGATCCCTCCGACGAAGAGGGAGCGATTTGCTTGGTATCTTTATGATTTTGCAAATACCAGTTTTACGGTACTTATTATCACAGCACTATTCCCGTTATACTTTGAGGATTTGGCCACCCTTGTATTCATGGACGGCGGAGTGATGGGAGGCGCGTTGTGGGGGTATGCTACCAGTATCACGATGATCGTTGTCGCTATATCCGCACCAATTTTGGGAGCGATCGCGGACTATTCGGGGTCAAAGAAGAAATTCTTAATCTTCTACACTGCTCTGTGTATCACGTTTAATGCTTTCATGTTCTTTCTAAGAGACGATTTACCGCAATTTCTTGGAATAGACATGTGGATGTGGGCATTCATACTCTTTGTGATTGCTAATATTGGTTTCCAGGGCGGACTTCCTTTCTACAACGCCTGGCTACCTGAAATCAGTACTGAGGAAACGATTGGTAGAATTGGAGGTATTGGCTATGCTGCAGGATATGTTGGTGCGATGCTGACAATTATCATAGCACTTGTATCATATGTAATGCTTCCAGCCTATCCGACGCTGCCGTTCTTGTTTAGTGCGTTATTCTTCCTTATCTTTGCGATTCCAAGCATCAAGGGCTTGCAAAACAGACCTGCAACGAAACTTCCTCATGAGGAAGGACTATCACGTGTTCGGTTTGCTTTTGTGATGTATGCAATTATTGGCTTTAGGAGAGTGCGTCAGACATTTCGAGATATTCGCAAGTATCAGGGTGTGCCACTATTTCTTGTGTCATACTTCCTTTTCGCTGATGCAATAAACACTGTAATTTCCTATGCTTCAATATATGGTCAAAATGTCTATGCTTTTGACACTGGTTCTATATTGATTTTCTTCGCAGTCACCCAACTTGCTGCAATCCCTGGAGCATTCATATTCGGATACATTGCAGATAGAATTGGAACAAAGGTCACATTGATGATAACCCTACTAATTTGGGTCATAACCCTCTCCGTTGCATATCTTGGTTCTGAACCTATTGTGTTTTGGATCGTTGGAATGTTTGCGGGTGTAGGAATGGGCTCATCACAGAGTACTGCGCGCAGCATGTACGGTCAATACATTCCTGAAGAGAAGAAAAGCGAAATGTATGGATTCTATGCACTCACAGGAAAAGTTGCCGCAATACTGGGTCCGTTCGTCTATGGCACTGTTTTGGTTGCTGCAGGAGGACTAGGGATAGTAGAAGCACATCGAATGGCAATGCTGAGCATACTTCTATTCTTTGTTGTAGCTCTGCTCATCCTAGTGAAAGTGAGACAACCTGTCAAAGGTGAGACAAAGATCTACTTGGACGATGATATAGCACCCGGGAATCTTTGAGCACGACAGATCAATTTAGATATCTGAGTGTGAGGAGGGTAACCCTCCTCCTCTCTTCTCTTTTTGCTGAAGACCTACAATATCCCTCAAGCCAATTTTCCAAGATGCAAAAATCAACGAGTTCATCTTTATTACACAGTGTTGGGAATAGATATTGAAACATGAGTCTGTTCAGCGTTACTACGAAAGTATGAATCTATAGATTTGCCACTAAATGTGAAATGCCGAGGAAAAAGAGATGACAATAATAAAAGAGCTCACATGGAAATCTCGATGGGTAACGCATCTAGGATGCATTGAGGGATGTTTGAAATACCTGAAGCGGAAGATTTCTACTGGCTGGTTATATGGAGGGACTGGGCATGCGTTTATTCTCAACATAGCAAAGGATCTTTGTCCAAGTGGTCCAACCGCATGGAGAACACATATGCTCTTCGGGCTAGCTCCAAACTTAGGTTACAGGATTGATGGCGTTTTAGCCTTTAAGAGCGATCCTGCCTTCTCAAGTGCCCAGAAGAGAGCATGGGAGCACGCAAAAAAGTGCATTGACGATGCAATCCCCTGCTACGGTTGGCAACTAGATACGGAGGAATATTATGTAATTAATGGATACAATGACATTGGCTATTTCTATTCTGGCCCTCACCATGATGAAGGAGCTGGTCCAAAACCTTGGCAAGAAGTTGGCATTTCTGACATAGGTGTGTTGGAGATTTACTCAGTCCATGTGACTGATACGATGAATCACACAAAAGCAATCAGAGAATCATTTGAGAGAGTCCTTCATCATGCGAGTAGTCCATCTGATTTGATTTTTCCGAACTATCGCTCAGGTCTAGCTGGATATGACTGGTGGATACAGGCGATAGAGGATGGCAGCGCACTCTCTATGGGACATTCCTATAATATCGCCATTTGGGCGGAATGTCGTAAGTATGCTGTGAAGTTCCTTAAAGAGGCAAAGAAATATGTTGATAGTGATACCAGGAGCCTTCTGGATGACGCTCGGAACGCATATGAAATCTCAGCTCACAATCTTGAGTGGATTCACAAAGAATATCCATTTTCTCCTATGCTTGAACTAGCGCCTCTAGGAATTGATGATAGAACTCACCACACAGTTCAATGTTTGAGAAGGGCAAAAGATGCAGAGAAGAATGGTTTGGCCATCCTTAAGAACATCGTTGATGTCCTTAGTGACTGAATTTCAGTGACTTCAGTTTGTCGAGATTCTCAAGTATCAGAGCATGATTATCTCAAATCGCTTGACGAAACTTCAAGTCAATCATTGTTGTTCAGATATCTCAAGGGCTATTCTGACTGCATTCTCGACAAATTTTGGACAACGCTGAGCGAATAGGCCACCTTCCATTGCTTTTTGTCTAGCCTTTAAGTCCGCCATTTCAATTCCAGTTAGGTCATTACAGTGCACACTTCCATGGACTTCTTTGAATCTGCGTATGAATTCCTCAGAATCCTTGTATGCCGCTTCCTTATGCTTTACTAAATCTGTGTAATGTCTGCTGTTGAGAACTCCGAGTGCAGCTATTGCACCTGTAACTGCTCCGCAAACACTTCCTTCATGTGCTACGCCCCCGCCCAGGCCTGCTGTAAGAGGAATTACTTGATCGAAATCCATCTTTGTTTCAACAAGCATGGCTTTCATCACAGACTGCGCACAGTTGTGATTGCCTGAAAAATATCGTCTAGCATTAGCTACTGCATCATCGATCATAAATTTTCAATAATGCATCATGAATTTTAGGGTTGTTGTTCATCGGTCAGGTATCATTAATTTTCAACGTAGCTTATCTGGTGGATTTTGTCTACTAAACTGAATGCAACCAGCTGTCATTGCCGCTAGACCAACCATAAAGAGTGCAAAACCAGCATTCACCATACCTGGATGGATACTTGCCAATCTTTGAAATACCCATCCGATAATTAGTGCAATTAGTCCGATTAAACCAACTATTTTCGCTGAACTTGTGTTTACCTTTTTGACCTCAAGATCCTCATATCTAAAGAGTACAGGAGCATCTGAAATCCTCACATCGGAGAGGAAGAAACGACTTCCATCCTCTGAGAAATCACCATTGATGGTTCCCTCCTCGACAAGTTCTATCAATAGCTCACGTACAGAATCTTCATCAATTCCTGAGTGTTTGCAAATCATATCAATTGAACTTATCTTGTTAACTGCAACTATGTCATACAATCGTTCCCTATAATGATGATAATCAGGAGATATATGGTCAATAGTCATAATTGTTCACGTCATAAAGTTCAGCTATTCTGTATATAACATTGGGGCACTACGCAGGCTCTCATCATGGGGTCACAACGAGGAGTCGCATTTGAGGAACTCCAAATGTTACTTTTACAGTGATATAACTGACACAAGTTACAGCCCGTCGTGAATCTAGTATTCTGAATAAAAATCTCTCTAAATAGCATTTTTCTTGTTTTCGTTGAAACCCTCTTTGGACTAATTTGCTAAGCTGGCTTTTCTTTCTCGTAGGGAGTGCCAACCGCCTTGGG
>JAEORN010000343.1 GCA_016840825.1 Candidatus Thorarchaeota archaeon
ACCCGAGTGAAAAAAGTTCGACTCGGGTTTTATTCCCGTTTAAGTATTGTGAGCATGCGTAAACACCTATCTCTCGGGGACTATGAGTTAGTATATGAATTTTACCAGTCACGTAGAAGTCTAATATACCGACATAAAATATATCTCGAATGATTCTCATTTCCAGGATTGTGGGTTTCCAATTGATGGATTCCTTGGAGGAATTTGAATAGATGAATTATAAGCACGCTACTGCTGTTTTTGTGGTTGCTTTTCTATTCGGCGCTATGGTTTTTTCTGCTGGCTCTCCCGTAGCTTCGAATATAATCGACACATCACAACGTGGTAACAACAATCTTAGTGATGGGCCAGTACCTGTGGAACCCCTGAACCTTAATGTAAGAAGCAATCCAAGCTTTGAAATTGTAAATCCAAATGGGATACCAACCGGGTATTCTGCATATGGCTCTACTTATCAATATACAAACACCTCGTACCAAGATTTGGTTGCAAACGGTCTGTATGCAGGTCTTGTAGAAGCAAAAGGTTCTGATATGAATATTGCAAATTCATACATACGGAATACTGCATCCTTCTCCCCACAACCATTTCTTATTGACGGTCCACAACTGAGCTTCATGTGGAACGTCCTTACCAATCCTGACATTTTGCTGGGATCACGAGTGTATCTATATGTTCAAACTACAAACTCCACAGGTTATGCTCAGAGTCTTTACTACTACTTCTCGCATACTACCCTGGGACTGACTAATTCCTCGATGAGCGCACATTTCTACATGAATGATACACTCAATCAATGGAATGATTTTGATAGAAACATAACTGAAGATTATCAAGACGTGAGTGAACTCGGAAGCTTCGATAGCTCACGATTCATTCAGTACGTATGGCTGTATGCGTATTCACTGGTTGGAGCAACAGGGAAGATACAGGTCGTCTTTGACGACTTCGTTTTAGATGATGGCTCATATTCCGGATGGTTCAGTAATGGAGATGTTGAATCAGGCGAGGGTAGTGGGTGGTCATCGTATCTAAGCTCCCTCACTCAAATATTCCAAAGTCCAGATAGTACGCATGGCTCTTACTCTGTAGAGCTGAATATACCTGAAATACAGTTTTCATCAACAGCTTACTGCAGCATTTACGATTCTATAGCTTTCTATCCTGCAGGATACTATGCGGCCTATCCTGGTCAAACAACAATTGATTTCGATTGGTTCTACAGTGATACACCTGGATTGAGATGGCAATATTCCTATCTGCATCTTAATTTCCAGTATATGTCAACAACCTACAATGTTTACGCATATCTTGGACATGGGAATGATAATCCAAGCTCAACAAATTCAACTACGAGCAAGCATGTCAACATTACCGGTTTTGGATCGCGAAATAGTTGGCAACACTCAGTGATTGACCTCTACGACTACGTTATGATGTTTGGTACTCCAAATATGACACTCTATAGGATGGAATTCTACTGCTATGCTACTGATGTCGGAGCAGCTGTCATAACGAGAATCGACGATTTCCAGATTCTCACCGATCCCACCGGAGACCCTGGTTTTGAAGTTCAATGGTTTTCATCAGCTGAGACTCCTTTTGCTGGATGGTATATGTGGAACGGTGAAACTGGCGTCATCAGTAGAACGTCTGATGCTCACTCCGGATTAGTGGCATGCAATTTGACTGTTGTCGAGAATGATTATGCTGGCGTGAGGCGCCCTATCAATCTGCAAATTGACTCATCGCTTCTAACCGATTTCTGGTGGCGCTTAGATGACGTCACGAATGCCGGATTCGGTTGGGCGTATTTGGAATTATCGTTCAATAATTCATATTATGTGAATTATCGACTGGGCCATTCAGGTCTCTACAGCATTCCTGCCAATACATCAAATTACGTGCATGTCTTGGCTGATAATTTCAATCAGACTGGAGTATGGAACAATCTCGTGAGAAACATTACATACGACGTTACGGAAGCATTTGGCCAATCAAATTGGATTCTGACTCGGATGATTATCAATGAGTATGCTGGCCCTGGAGGTAGAACCTCGTTGATTTGTGATGATATGAACTTCAAGGATGGAACAGCTCCAGCCTTCACATCCGTTTCTGTCATAACAGATCCAATTACCTCATCATCAGCAGTCGAACTTCGTGCTATTGTTGGCGATGTGCGTCCTGGCATTTTCTCAGTTACATTTAGCTATTCCACAGGAGGCGGATGGTCTGATGTGTCTGGAACTTACAGCGAAAATGGCTGGTACACTGCTATTATCCCTGCAAAACCAAATGGTACGGAAGTGCAATTCTATGTGACTGCAATGGATGGTTCGGGACAAGTATCTATTGATGATAATGAAGGATCCTACTATAGTTATTCTGTCCTCGATATCCCGGTGACAACAACTACCACGACTACAACGACCACAACTCCAACTGATGGTGGATGGGGTGTCGATCCAATGCTTATAGTAGGCACATTTGGAGTGATAGCAATAATCGTGATTGCGTTTGTCATGATTTCAAAGACGAAGAAAAAATGAAACTGGAGGGGAAAATCAAATCCCCTCTCCCCACTTTTTATTCTCATTTTGAATACATTGAGATACTGTGAGTGTCTTAAGATTCAAGTCACTTATTTTCAGCAACTAATACTGCTCTACAAGCATTCACAGCATTACATAGAATATCTACCCTTCCGATACTATCTTAGGGTGCAATAATTCTGAAAATTGCATGCAAGCATCGCCTGAACTTCTGATTGGAAGCTTAATTGGTCTTCTGGGCTCAGCCCTCTATGGACTCTCTATCGTTGTCTATCGTTCCCAGGCTGATGAGATTGGTCCGGTTGCTGTAAGCTCCTTTAAGATGTGGGTGGCTTTGCCTTTCATGGCTGTGATTGTGCTTGTCCTTCCTGGTTTCGATTCAATTTTCCTGCCACTTTCTGCTATTGCAATTCTTGGCACATCAGTGATCCTTGGAGCGGTGATTGGAGACACTATCTATCTCTGGAGCCAAGAGCGAATCGGTGTATCGTATGCATTTCCAATCGCAATGTCATTCCCAATCATGACATATTTTCTCACCGTCGTATTTCTGGGCGAAGCACCAGTATTATCGAGACTGGCCGGAGCCATCATTGCAGTAGTTGGTGTGATTCTAATTTCAAATGAGGAAAACCGAAATCAGAAAGAGATTGATGGGCTTCGTGGACTTGATCTATGGGGTATTGGAGGGGCTTTAATGACCGCGATTCTTTATGCAGTTGGCACAACTCTTCTACAAGTTGGTATTGAGGGTGTTGACCCAATTAGTGGCAGCTTCGTTCGTGTACTCTTTGGCAGCATTGCGTTTATTCCAATTTTTGCCATCGCAGGCTACCAAGGGAAAGCTGCTCCAACCAAGCAAGTCACCTTAAGAGTGGTAATTGCGGGATTCTTTGGAATGGCTGTAGGATCTCTTCTCTATGTGACAGCAGTCGCGTCAGTTGGCGCAGCAATAATGTCAGTCATCGCTACTACATCTCCGCTTTTTGCCATTCCAGTTTCAATCCTGTTTCTAAAAGAGAAACTAACACCTGTTGCGATTGTTGGAATACTGGCCACGTTAATTGGAATTGTCCTTGTGGTACTGGGATTCTGACTTACTGCGGAGCTGCAGTCAGCTCGACGTACGTTTCAAAGACATCTCGGTTTCGAAAGAATCTGACTAGTAGTTTCTTTCCAACCTTTTCGCGCATTACCTTCTTTCTAAGATCTTCCATGCCACTTATTTCGTCCTCATCCATGGCTACAATAACATCTCCTGGCTGTAGACTGGCAACTCGTGATGGACCTCTCGGGACTTCAAGAATAAGGGCGCCCTTGTCGACGGCAAGACCATAGTGTGATGAAATACCTTTGTTCAGTGTCACACCTACAATACCCATCCATGGCGTTCGGACTGTACCGGTCTCTATGAGTTCATCAAAAACATCTTTGAGTGCATCTACAGCAATTGCAAAGCCGATACCTTGACTCCATGGGATCATTGCTGTAGGAACTCCAATGAGTTTTCCCTCCGAATCAACTAGAGCCCCTCCACTATTTCCTGGATTAATTTGGGCTGAGGTCTGGATGAGTCCTTCCAGAAATGAACTTTGACTCTGAATTGTCCTATCAACTGCGCTCACCATCCCAAATGTCACTGATGAACCCAGCCCTAGAGGATTTCCGATGGCGATGGCGAACTGGCCTACTCTCAATTTGCTTGAATCTCCCATTTCAATTGGTATTAGTCCTGTTGCCTCGATTTTCAGTATAGCAAGGTCTCTCATTTTTGATTCTCCAACAACAACTGCTTTGAAAGAACGTCCATCGTGGAGAGTCACTTCGACATCTCTTGCTCCCTCAACTACATGTGCATTGCTCACGATAAAACCAGTGTCAGAGAGAATAACGCCAGAACCCTGCCCCTGAACAGGGATCACACTCGAGAGTTGAGTCCGTGCGAGTCGTGTTGTTGAAACGCTCACAACACAGGGAATAATCCTTTCAACGACTTCTACTAATTTCTTCTCCAATTCTTGAAACATGCTATTAACAATATTTAATAGAATATTAACTTCACGACCGCGGTAAATGTGCGTTTCTTGAAAACGTAGCTAGAGGAAATAGAACCTTATTCAAATCCTTCAATCTTATATCATCTGTCGCATAATAGGTGGGTAGTGGTTTTTGTGATTGAATGGATTAACTTCTTTGTTCTGATTCTCGCCTCGATTTTATTCCTTGCATTCTATATCAGGAGTGTGAGCCCCGCACATCTTGAACAGAAAATGGGTGAAAATGCATATTCTAAATGTAAGACATATCGAATAATAGCAGGTATCTTTGAAGGGATTACTGTCGTCAACTATATTGTCTATGTCTTCTACCCCCTGCCTATTGGACTCCCATTGATTCTTCCTTGGGAGTGGTGGATTTCTGTTGTTATCGCGCTTGTTATTCTCTTCCCAAGTCTTTACCTTATGATCATAGGAATGAGGGATGCTGGGGAAGAAACCCTTGAACCCAAGAAGGAACATGGTCTTTACACCGGAATATATGAGAAGGTACGTCATCCGCAGGCAATAGGGGAATCCGTGATGTGGTTTCCAATTGCGCTTTTTCTGAATTCTCCTTTTCTTGTCCTCTACTCATTCCTCTGGATCCCGATCCTCTACATCATGTGTCTCGCAGAAGAACGAGATTTAGTACTCCGTTTTGGTCAACCCTATATTGAATATCGAGATCGTGTGGGTTTCTTAATTCCCAAACGAGGAAAACAATGATTGTATTAGCCAGTCGCTCTTATTGGTGCTCCGCAAAAGGGACAAAATCTATCCTCAGGCTTTAATGCGAATCCGCAGTATAAACATCCAACTGAGGCTCTGGTCGATTCATCAACAGCACGAACTGGTGTGCGTGTTATCTCTCCGGATGCAGGATCAAACCACACATCAGTGGAGCCACTTCGCTTCTCAGTCACAATACGTTGTCTGATTCTCTCTTCTGGTAGTCCTGTTCTACTTGAAATATCAGATACTGTTCGCACATTCTCTCGTTGTATCTCTTCCCGTATCTTTGATTTGCCCCTTATGCTTCTTGACATGTTTTCAATCAAACCGACAAAGAGGAAGAAAAGTGGAATTAGAAAGACCCATGAACGTGATTCCCAGTAGAGCCATCCAATAAAGATGATCGGAATCAGTGTACCACAAGTGATGCCTTGTTCCTTCTGCTTCTTTTGATCATATATTGGCTTCGGCTGTACAATGGGACGGTCTTGAATTGTTCCTGAACTATATTTACCAGGTTCAGGCGCTTTCCAATAATCAAACTGCTGTTCTCTCTTCTCAATCTTATTACTCTGCACGGCGTCGCCTATGAATATAATTAGCAAGATGAAAATGGGCAGCAAAAGCCATCTTTCACCTATTGAGAACATTACAATGAATAGGACTGCAATTGGAATTAGTAGTCCGAATGACATTCCACTCTCTTTTGTCAAGAACAATCCACCTAGCTTACTGAATTGATTGGATGAATGGTTTCTCTGGTGTCCTTATTGATATTACGGCTCCTCTTGAAAAACTCGCTATACAGTAATCTATTTCATTCCAAATTTGCTACTTATTTGTGAATAAAAATGATTGAAAACCAATATGCCAATCACGGAAGGTATCTTGTGAGTAAAGTGCATGTAAGTGGTGATCTGAAGAGCGCAGTTAGCCAATCGGTCAAGCTTATCGGTGGATTTGATAAAATTATAGCCCCTGATGATACTGTGACCATAAAACCAAATTTGAACACTGCTGATCCATATCCAGCTTCAAGCGATCCTCAATTTATCAAAGTACTTGGAGAATTAATTCTAGAAGCCGGGGCAGGGAAACTCAAGAT
>JAEORN010000344.1 GCA_016840825.1 Candidatus Thorarchaeota archaeon
CATTCGATGGGTCTCCACTCCTTGGAAGTCCAACTACAGCTGCATTCTTCACCTTTGGATTCTCAAAGAGCACATCTTCGATCTCTCTCGGATATGCCTTAAGTCCGCCCACATTGATCATCTGTTTCTTGCGATCACTAATGTATGTATAGCCAAGCCCATCAATATGACCGATATCTCCTGTCAAGAAATATCGCTTTCCTTCTATCTCTCTCATCACATTCTTAGTTTCGTCAGGCTTGTTATAGTAGCCCCTCATAACCTGAGGCCCGTGAATGGCAATCTCTCCTACATCTCCTATAGGTAGTTCTTTTGTACCAGTTTCAGGATCAAGTATCTTGCAGATAGTATCTGCAATAGGTAGTCCAATTGAACCGAATTTCCTGAACCTTCTGTTTGTGGGATTGATATGTGTTACAGGAGAGGTTTCCGTGAGACCATATCCTTCGAAGAGTATCGCTCCAGTAACAGCTTCGAAGCTCTTAGCCAACTCAGGTGGTAAGGGGGCTGCTCCAGAGCTACAGATAGATATCGATGAAAGGTCGTAGTTCTTGACATTTGGATGATTTGCGATTCCTGCATACAGCGCTGGGACACAATTCAAGACTGTTCCCTTGCTTTTCTCCAAATCCCCAAGCAATTCAGAAAGCGGTGGTTTGCCTGCTCTTGGGTCAGGTACACAAACGAGTTGACCTGCATACCATACCGACATCAAGAGAGTGAGGGTTAGTCCGTAGCTGTGGTACCAAGGTACTGCACCAACATACACCTCCTCTCCGTATCGAACCCCTCCAGGCGGCCGTGGTGCTGCATCATTCTCATCTAAGTATACCCAATCTCCAATCTGAAGAACGTTCGATATGAGATTCATATGAGTTAGTTCGGCACCTTTTGGTGTGCCTGTCGTTCCCCCAGTGTAGATGAGGATAGCTGTATCGTCAGGGTCAACTGCTGGGCTTGTCATCTCTGAAGGATATTCAGCTACAATCTTATGATAGTGAAATGTCTTATCTTCCTCATAGTATGGGCTCTTGGGAACCTTTCCTAGCAATCCACCAATCACTGCCTTTACCTTAGGAATGAATGACTTTAGGCTACATACAACCACGGTATCAACATCAGTGTCTTTGATTGCCTCATAGCATGTAGGTGTGAATGTTGGATGATCCAAGACAAAGACAACTGTTGCATTTGTATCCCTTAATTGGTGGTTCAGTTCTCCTGGTTTATAGAGTGGATTACAGGTGACAACCTTCGCTCCTGTCTTCAAAGCTCCAAAGAACACAGGTGGGAAATGAGGAACATTTGGCAGGAAGATCGCAACCATACTGTCTTCCTTGACACCTCTGCTCTTGAGGAAGTTCGCTATACGATTTGCATCATCCCTCACCTCTGCAAATGTTCTGGTTTGACCCATGAACCAAGTAAACGGAAGTCCTTCACTCTTGTCAGCTGCTCTATCAAGCATAGCGAACAATGGTTCTCTTGGATATTCAATTGACTTTGCTGCGTTCTTTGGCCAAGCTGCTCCATCTTGCCAGAAAAGGTCACCCAACATATATCATCTCCATAAAATAAACGGCAAATGCTAGTTGCAACATACTGTAACCATGACTCTTAATTCTTAGGGCCAACAGATTTCCCAAGAATTTTGGTCATTCTCTCATTTTTAGCAGTATTTGCCCTAGTATGTCATTCTATAGAATTGATAGAAAAAGAGATGGGAGGGGAAAGCCCCCCTCCTAGACTATTTCATTCCTCTCTTCTTGAGCTCAGCATCTCGAAGCTCACGACGTAGTACTTTGCCTACTTGTGACAATGGCAAGGAGGAAACGAACTCGACTTCTTTTGGTCTCTTGTACCCAGCCATCTTGTCCTTAGCCCACTCGATGAACTCATCCTCTGTGGCTGTTTCTCCCTCCTTCAGCACAATGAAGGTCTTTACGTATTCGTTGCTTGGATCGTCATCTCTGGGAAGCCCAATGACAGCTGCCATCTGGACTTTCGGATGGGTGTAGAAGATATCCTCTATCTCTCGTGGATATGCCTTCAAGCCGCCAACGTTCACCATGTCCTTCTTACGGTCAGAGATTATGAAGTAGCCTTCTTCATCCATGTGTCCAATGTCACCTGTGAGGAAGAAGCGCTTACCATCAATGGTACGCATAACCTCGTCCGTTTCTTTTGGCTTGTTATAGTAACCCATCATAACCTGAGGCCCGTAAACAGCAATCTCTCCGGTCTCACCTGGTTCGAGGACCTTTGTACCTGTGTCCAAATCAACGATATGAGCTATTGTGTTTGGAACTGGTTTTCCAATCGATCCGAACTTCCTATCCTTCTTTGTTGTTGGATTGATATGCGTGACTGGTGAAGTTTCACTCAAGCCATACCCTTCGAAGAGTATCGATCCAGTGACAGCCTCGAAGCTCTTAGCAAGCTCTGGAGGAAGCGGAGCAGCTCCTGAGCTACATATTTTGACCGAGCTTAGATCATGTTTCGTGACATTAGGATGATTTACAACTCCAGCGTATAGCGCAGGAACACAATTGAAGATAGTTCCTCTGTTGTGGTCAAGTTCCTTCAACAGATCCGCGAGAGGTGGCTTTCCACCTCTTGGGTCTGGGATGCAAACCAACTTACAGGCTAGCTCTGTAGACATGAGCATCGTGAGTGTTAGGCCATAGCTATGATACCACGGCAAAGCTCCAACAAAGACTTCTGTTTCTCTTTGTATCTTCTTTGGTGCATCAATATCATCAGGAGAAAGTGTGACCCATTCGTAGACCTGATGTACATTCGATACAAGATTCGAGTGTTTGAGTGCAGCTCCTTTCGGTGTTCCCGTTGTGCCACCCGTGTATAGAATAAGTGCTAATTCATCCGGATCTATCTTTACTGATGGTGCCACAGGCTCGTAGTTATCCACAATATCATCGTAGAAGAACGTGATGCCTTCTTTGTAGAATGGACTCTTTGGTATCTTGCCTAGGAGACCTCCAAGTACAGCTTTTACTTTGGGTAGGAACCGTTTCATTCCACAGACAATCACGGTCTTAACATCTGTTCCTTCGATTGCTTCGTAAGCAACAGGGGTGAATGATGCATGATCCATGACAAATACTGCGACTGCTCCAGAATCCTTCAATTGATAGTTCAACTCTCCTGCTTTGTAAGCAGGATTGCAGGTTACCGTTGTCGCACCTGCCTTCAAAGAACCAAAGAATACAGGTGGATAGTGGGGTAGATTCGGTAGGAAAATAGCTACTTTATCTCCCTTCTTTATTCCTCGACTCGCCAAGAAATTGGCAACTCGATTTGCATCTGCTCTTACCTCGCCAAATGTCCAAGACTGTCCATCATAAACAGTATATGGGTTATTCGGAGTAGTGTCAGCAGCTCTGTCCAGCATCGCAAAGAGTGGTTCCTTAGGAATATCAATCTCTTTCTTGACTCCTTCAGGCCATCTATGCTTATGCCAAAGATATTCTTCCATTTTTCTCACTCCTCAACGTACGCTTGTTTTCAGCGTAAATTTTCGCTTATCCAATTACTGTCACCTATGCATTCCAGCTAGATATGTTCTTCTACAAACAGAAAATACGGGAGAAGTTCACCTTTTGCCAACAAAACAATCCAACACAAGAGATAAGACTGTGAATATTGAACTATCAACGATACATACTAGGCGGGATGAACTTTTGAGCTATGGTGAAGTGACTGGCAGCTCTACTGAACGATTACGAGTTCTAAGCGAGAAAGGCGGGATAATCATCGGGTACCTCTACCCGCATACGCCCATTGAATTATTACTGGCACATGGATTGACGCCTTCCCTGATACGAGTGAGTCCTATAGTCTCATCCGGATTTGAAGATAGTCTGCAAACCTTTTCTTGTGCCTTTAGTCGAAATATTTTTTCACAAAGAGCCAAGGGCGGTTTTGTGGAGATGGGTGGGTTTCTATTTCCTGGCAATACGTGTGATGCCCTTCAGAATGTAGGCGATGTATGGCGACAAAGATTCCCCGAAGATAAAGTTCTTCGATTAACTTACCCCGTTGCAATTTACTCGGATTCAGCGGTAGACTTCCTAGCTGAAGAGATGAGACTACTTAGCAAGGAGATAGAGAGGCTATACAGTAAGACTTTCTCTCCAACAGACTACACAGCTGCTGCAACATTAGTCAATGATTACAAGCGAGCATCTCAATTCTTGTATGCCAGCAGAGTTGTTAACCCAAGTATTCTTTCCTATTCTGAGCTTGTGGAACTTGTTCTACAATTCCTTATCGCACCCGAACAACAAGTCTTGGATGATGCTGAAGAGAAGGTGTCGTGGGTGAAGACCCTCCTAGAAGAGCAAAATCAGATTGACTTAGTAGAACGAGTAATGGAAGGTCTACTTACCAAGGATCTTTCAAAGGTCCACCTCGAGAAAGACTCGGGTAGTCCTCGACTACTTGTTCTTGGTGGAATGGTTGATCCAATTAACTTGGCCGGACTTATCGGAGGAATTGAAGGTGTATCTGACAGTACAGTGTCACTTGACCTTCTTAGTTTCAGCTTCAAAACAATTTTCACACCGCTTGTCAACTTAACTAATGATCCCTTCATATCTATGGCAGAAGCGATTCTGAAAGCTCCTTTAGAACCAACTCAAGAAGGTCTGACACAACGAGCTGCTTTTCTTACACAAATTATGGAATCTCTAGCTATTGACGGAATTATTGTATGTGAACAATCCTTTTGCGATCCCGATGAATTCGAAACACCGTCATTACTTAGAGTTGCAGACCAGCTTGGGGTTCCGTCATTACGGTTACCCATTGACCCAGAGATATCCGATCGTGGTCGTCTTGAGGGGAGAATTCAAACATTCCTAGAAACACTAGAGGAGGCAAGTTAACGTGACTGAGGAGAAGGCATATCGGCGTCTTGAAACTTCAAAACAGCTTCAGCAGCTATCTTTTCGGCATATGCTAGAGGCTCATGCAGCTAGTGAAGAGGGAAAGTTGGCGTGGGTCACCTCTGGATTTCCAGTTGAGATTCCTGTTGCCATGGATGTTGGGGTGGTCTATCCGGAACAATACACTGCGATTGTTGGTGCCCAAAAGGTTGGACCAACCATCTGTGAGTATGCAGAAGAATATGGCTACTCAAATGAGATATGTTCGTATGCAAGGGCGAGTATAGGAGCAGCATTAAAACCTGAGGACAGTCCGCTTGAAGGTCTACCACAACCCCAAGCTCTACTAGCTTGCAACAATATCTGTGGCACAGTTCTCAGGTGGTATGATGCGGTCTCTGAAATCACAAAAGCGCCAGTATTCTTATTCGATACTCCTCCAATAGATTCTGAGCAACAACCTCATCATAGAGCATATGTTCGACAAGGTATTCTCAATCTCGTTGATTTTCTTGCTAAAACCTTCAATACTGAGATGAAAGAAGAGAAACTCCGTGAAGTGGCAGAATTTTCAAGCGAAGCTATTCGTCTTTGGACGAGCTCGCTTGAAGCTTGCAAGAATAAGCCAAGTCCTCTCAATTGTGCTGACAGATTCCTAACTATGGCACCTGTGGTCAGCAGTCGCGGGAAGGATTATTGTGTTGAGTTCTATCAAGCGCTCTTTGACGAGGTTAGCAGTAGAGTACAGAATGGTATTGGAGCAATCAGGGATGAAAAGATACGACTTCTTTGGGATAATATCCCTCCTTGGTTCCAGATCTTCAATTTCTTCAATGGTCTTGCTCAAAAAGGGGTATCATTCCCAGCTGATACCTATACTCATGCATGGTCTGGTAAAATAGGTGGTACCGATCTATATGACAGTGTAACGAACA
This sequence comes from Candidatus Thorarchaeota archaeon, assembly GCA_016840825.1. The sequence goes on from JAEORN010000344.1 coordinate 5,843, forward strand.
TCTACAGCAATGTGTACTTGAACAAGGGTCTCGAAGCTAAGGCTGACAAGATGGTACAGTTGATTCAAGACTATGACCTTGATGGGTTCATTATGTACTCTGTTCGCTCCTGTAAGAGATATTCTCTTGGGCAGATGGTGACGAGAGAGCTTGTCACTGAGAGAACTGGTGTGCCAGGAACAATAATCGAAGGTGATATGGTAGACAGTCGACTCTTCAATGAGGCTCAAATACAGACAAGAGTCGAGGCACTACTAGAGATGTTTGTTTGAGGGTTCGTAATGAGTGTGGACTTTGGCATAGGAGTCGATGTTGGTTCTACTACCACAAAAGCAGTGTTGATAGATATTGAGGGAAAAATCATTGCATCTCATATCATGTCAACGGGAGGAAATGCCGGAGGCGCGGCTGCAAAATGTGTTGAAGAGATTACTAGAAAGACATACATTGATGCAACACCGGCTTCGATAATCAGTACAGGTTACGGTCGTGCTCAGGTGAGTGGTGCCGCTCAAAGAATTACAGAAATAACCTGTCATAGCAGAGGTGTGAATCATTTGAATCCTGAAATTGCTCTGTTGATTGATGTTGGGGGACAAGATTCGAAAGTCATTAGGATTGGCAAGAACGGACGCCCTCAAGATTTCGAGATTAACGATAAGTGCAGCGCAGGAACTGGTAGATTTCTAGAAGTAATGTCACGCGTACTAGAGAAACCACTGCCAGAGCTTAGTGCATTAGCATTGGAATCCACATCACCATCGACCATCAGTAG
>JAEORN010000345.1 GCA_016840825.1 Candidatus Thorarchaeota archaeon
AGGTTTGTAAGGCCACTCCAGCTATCCTGTAGAAGCTGTAACAATCCTGCTATTGCTTCCTGAGCCCATCCAGTAGCTTGAAGGATTACCGCAATAACGATTGAAATAGTGATGACAGCGAGGCCAAGAAGTAGACTCTCTTCCACTAGAGGTCCACCAGTTTCATCATCGATAAATGTAGAAGGAAGAGTCATCATAGAACACCTTACATTATGATTCCCTAAATGCTATTTAAGCCCCACAAATGATGATGCTCTCGAGAACCAGAATCAATTACTCTTGGGTTAATCCCATTTCCAACGGATAAAAATCGGACCAAAGAGTCTTACTAATATCGGAAACATCATTGCTTCCGTCAATAATCTTCCTGCGGAGGAGCTTCACAAGTTTCTCATAGCTTTTGATATGACTCCTAATTCCATGTTCCTTGGCTGAATGCGAGAATGCTCCTTCTTCGGACCAAATAATACTTGTAGCAGAATTATTCTTTTCGTAAAGCAAATTCAATCCACGAAATTCAACAATACCTTTGTTGTTTCTTCTTTTGATTTCAACAATCTCTTTTACATATCTAGATGATTCACCAGGTCGAGGTCGTTCAAGTGTGACAATAAGATCCAACAGAGCAATACTTGATTCATTGATTTGATGGTTCTTCGTCCAGCGTGTAATAAGACTGAATGCTGATGAACTATGACATGTTTGAATAGAACGCAGACCAGCAGCAATCGAATGAAACAAGGCACGACTATGGTCTTCATTCTGGATCTCTCCCAGAATCAAATAATCTGGAGACCTGTGCAAGCTTTTCACTATCTCTGTAGCTTTATCAAAGGTGCCCATTGTTTCATCAACAGGATCAACCCTAATTCTAACTTGGTGGTGTCCTTCATACAGTCTGCTTTCAATGGCATCTTCGATGTAGACTTTTCTCCATTTCTGTGGAGTAGTTCTATCAAGCGCATTCATCAATGTAGTCTTGCCTACTCCAGGACCTCCAGTAATAGTGATATTCATTCTAGAATTTACAGCAAGTAGTAGAATAGATGCTGCTTCCACATTTAGCGTTCCATTTTTTATCAAATCCAATATAGTGTAAGGTTTGGAACGAGCTCGCCTAATTTCAAGATGCATGCCTTCTGATGCCAAAGGCGGAAGGCTTACTGACACTCTAAGGGGCACACCGTCGATAGTAATATCTGTTTTTAGTGATGGATTTCTCCTGTCTAAATGCAAATTGCTTTCAGCTCTAAGGAACGTTTCAAGACGTATCAAATCTTCTTCATCAGGTTTCCAAGATATCTGACTTCGACCTAATCTACGATGATCAAAATAGATAGAACTACCTGGTCTATCAAGATAAATTTCCTCAACTTCATCGTCCAAGATTAATGGGAATAGAAATGTGAGAACTGTAGAATTATGTGATATCATCTCCGAAATAACATTCTTTGTTGCAGAATTGATTTCGGGAACTGAAGACTCAATCCTTGCAAACGCTTCCTTAGACATGCGCATTAGCTTTTGTTGAAGTTTTGTTCTAGTTGATTTTTGTCTAGGTGCATAACTAGAGCTTTCAGCTAAATCATGTATCAACGAGTTCTCTAGAGCAGTTTTTGTTCTCGGAACCGCCTGAAGCCACATCACATCTGTGGTATTATCATAAAGGAAAAGAGACATATATGGACCGACATTATAAGCATCAACAAGATGCCATCCATTCTCTACAATACTCTCCATATGATTGATATAAACCGTGTCCCATCCACTTCTGTACCATGGTGGTCCTGCTGCAGATTCAGCATCTTTGGTTGTCAAATGAATGAGCCGCCTGCTTGCTTCAACTAGCAAAATTCTTGATGTTTCCATTTTTCCAGAAGCCATTAACTCGCAAAGCCCAAGAGACGTGCCAAACTTACATCCTTCACAACGTACATCCGGACATGTAATTACCTGTATCTCATTCCTTTTCATCTGGATTTCATTCTCCATTTTTGTTGCAGTAGAGAGTCCGTTTATACCACTGAAGGAACCGTACTCTCAACAATACTCTTTATCATACCAAAATGATCACGGATACTATATTCCGCGACTTCGGTTGCCTGAGATGCAAGTTTTTGAGTTAGCACACATCGTTTTCCATGCTCAGATGCTAGCAAGCGATCACTAGCATATGCAGCAGATACAGTGAATATGAACGGATTACGGCCACCTCGTGTCGACGATGGAATAAGATCTAGAACGAAGAGTATCTTCTCTCGGAGAAGGTTTTCATAATCACGTGAAG
>JAEORN010000346.1 GCA_016840825.1 Candidatus Thorarchaeota archaeon
GAGCATGCATTTCTATTGATTACTTCTTTGGTGTGTCACTTATTTCCTCAAGAGATGAAACTGATTCCATAGGATTGCTCTTCCTATACCGCGAAAGTAATCCCTCATAGAATCCCCATTTCACCCAACAGGGCATCATAAGAGTGATAATCCAGATGCCTAGTAGGAATACCATCAATGAAAAAGATAGTACTGTTTCTGCAAAACTTAGGGCCGCCATGACTAAGATGGAATGAAATCCCCAATCCCTATGAAGATGAAAACTCACTGCAGCTATAATATCGATAGCCCCTAATATGATGACCATTGGCACCCTTGGATACCCATACCATACCAGCATCTCATATGAGGCAGATTCATAGAGTGCTAGGACATATGCCCCCTGGAACATACTTAGACCTTTGATCAATTGAGCAATAGTGACAAGGTTGAACATTCTTCTTTGGACTGTTGATGCGTTGAAGGAGTCGATAGGATCCATCATTGCTAGGGTATTGAAATTATAGTATCCCTTTTGTCTAGCAAGCAGGAGAAGTAGTATCTCTATCGAAACCACACCTCCTATTATCACAAAGCCAATTTCAGAAACTGATAGAATTAGAGGATATAGAATGTGAAACAAGCTGAATCCTACTGCTACGCCCCATGCTTCTATTCGTAGTGACCAGAGCCACCATCCGATCGTGAACTCTAGTATTCCGATTCCAATGAAAATTGGTGCGAACAAGGGGTCAACCAGAAAAATCATACCGAAATAGACAACTCCGATAATGATACGAAATAGTATGGCCGCATACACTACTGTAGTCTTAGGTCTTGTATCTGCACTTGCGATGTTGACATAGCATCCCATTTAGGATATCACCTTGTGAGTGTAATGACAGCTTTGGCCTATTATTAACAAACTGGAACGCGCAGAGAGTGTTTCATTTGAAAATCAAGTAGTGTATTGGGACTCTTGATTCGTATTTCCCATGAACACTCTTATTTTTCCTTCATCAACTGCAATTCCTAATCCGCCAAGATATGCCTCTCTGTCCTTTTCATTGATTGCTCCACGAAATAGAATCCTCTTAGTTGCCATTAGAGCGAGGTCATGAGTGACATGGAGATGCAATGAACCTGGCTTATCATCAGTTAGTCTATCAACAAGATTATTCAACAGACGAGTTTCGTATTTTTCGAAAGGCTCTATCATCTCACCAAATTCTCCATCGCCCCATCTATTCACAAACTCCGTGACATTCTTCCCGTCCGGTTGAAGTTCATCCCAAACGTCCGAATCTTTAATCTCCGGTGCGGCAAGTATCGGTAATATATCGAACTCCTGAATTATCACATCGGATTCTTTCAAGCCCTTTGAGAGTTCATTAGCTGTTTGATAACATCGGGGAACAAAACTGAAGAATATCCTTGTTGCTCGATCCTTTGGTAATCTTCTTCCCATCTCATTTGACATTCTACAACCAAGAGGAGTGAGTTCTGTGCTGAGATGAGCTGTATGAGCCTGTATCTCATCTCTATGTGAATGCCTGATGAGCAACAGCACTTTGCTTTCCGATGGTGTCGATTTAGACCACTCTACTAGATTCTTTGCGCTATCTAACCATCTCTCTGTTTCCCATTCATGATTTTGGCTCATGTCTATGTCGCCTCCCTGCAATACAAGAGCTTTATCTCAAGCCTTCATGTTTCCGATAAAAGGTAATCCTTGTAAGACATACCTATAGGTCTAATCGCTCGTCTGTATTATCAGTATCTTCTGAGATATCCTTTGTATCAGACTTGAGAAGCGCTTCAACCTCGTCAACAAATCGATCACCAGGAGCTATTTCATCATCCAGAGGCGTATCATCAGTCTCTGCATCATCAGATGTAGGTGTGATGATTTCATCCGTGATGTCCGGTAAGATCTCTTCACCCTCAAATTCCACTGGAATCATCTGTTTGCTCTTGATTGCATCAAGGATAATCTTGTATGCTCTTGCTTCTTCAATACCACAAGCTGCCATGCGATCAGCCATATCATTGAGGTCAAAGCTCTCCAGTGATTTGAACTCAGTGATGGTTTGATTGAGGCATTTTGGTCCCTTTGGAAGTCCCTTAATGTCGATGATCTTGTGTTTCTGATGAAGATTCATATCAAGAAGCTCGTCAAACAGCTCGTCAAATCTCTCTTCCGTTATATCATCAATTGTAAGAACTGGAGCCTCTTCGAAGTTACTATCAAATACAAATCCTACTGACTTGGCAAATTGAATCATTCTTTCTTGCTGGGTAGGTGTTGGGCTGCCCATTGTTATGAATGCACAAACAAGATTCTGAGTCTTGACAGCCATTATGATGTCTGAGATAGGTGTGATCTGCCATTCCTTTTCACCTACATCAAATTCCGATCTGAATTGTGATATTGCTGTAATGAATGCGGAGATTAATGAATCATCGAATCCCGCTCGCAACATACGTGAGTAGACTGGTATTCCGCTTTCGCGATGAAGCACAACAACTCCGACCATATTTCTTACGTCATCAAACCGTCGTTTGACTGCAAGTGCTTCAAGGTTCTGTTTCCGTTCTCGTTTAGTCAAAGATCTTCTAACCTGATATCCAATCGTCATAACAGCTGCTAGTAATATAAGTGGTGAGAAATTAACAAAAGTACGAGTAAGAGCAGTCAGCTCGCTAATTGTTGGAGTCATCTCCATTTCCCTGAATTCAAGATCTTGTTCCATTCTGTGATTCTCTTTGTCTACATAAAGGCGAATCTTAACATCTGAATCCGCACTTGGCATAATGAAAGATGATGTGTATCGCCCCGCCTCAGTTTCATCCATTATTACCGATGTGCTTGTCACTCCATTAACGATGATCTGGAATGCAACAGTAGCACCAGATATCGGTGTCAGGGATTCTGTTTCGATCACTCTTAGACTTAGTTGTGTCAGCTGTCCTTCTAATCCCGATAAGCCTTGAATATCTACAATGGAAACAACAACCCGTCTGACACTAAAGGTAAGAGTTGAGGTTCTCGTAGTAAACCCATTGCGACTAAATTCGAGGGTAATCTCATAGTTACCGATATCCTGTGGTACAAGACTTAGCAAGTAGACCCCTGACGATCCCTCTTCGACTATCACCCAATCACTACCTGCACCAGAAATTGTGATTGACGCCTCTCTTATTCTTGTGCTGTTTTCCATCTTATACTCTAATGTAAAATTGTAGTCGTGACTAAATACAAGTGC
>JAEORN010000347.1 GCA_016840825.1 Candidatus Thorarchaeota archaeon
TGGATTTCAATCCGGTTGATGAATCAACAACGATGATTATAGGAATCTTCGTCACTATATTACTCTCAATGGATTCTATCAGAGAGGAGATGACACCGAGGGAATCAGGACGCTTTGGATTTCCACATATCACCGCTCCATCAAATCTTCTGAAGTAATCACTGGGATCCATAACATTGTAAAGCTCCCATACCCACGGCCCATGTAGCTCTAGATCAAGTTCGACAGTTGAAATCACGCCATCCTCAGAAACAGTATAGAATTTTGTCCATTCGTCTTTAGGCCATTCTCTCGTGAGAGATTCCAATGCCTGAGCGCGAGGTTCTGCGATTTGTTTATCGGTTAATCGTAGACAGATACTAAAACCAGTCTCCTCATCGCCAGCAATGAGAACTTTGTATTTGTCTCTAATCGAACTCATGCATCTCAGCCTTCTATCATGGTGGCATGTATCTAATGTCAAATCAAGGGCAAATATGCTGAAAAGCTATTCGATTAGAAAGAAAGGGAGCTATCAAGCTCCCTATTCAGAATGTGTTATTGGTTTGTTACACTGAATCCATCAAAGACCAACGTAGGTATAGTTACTCCATATGGTATCGGTATCAAATCAGATCCTATGTCGACAAGATTCTTGAGTCCTTCATAGAAGTTACCAGATACTGACATAGGCTCAATGGGATATTTCTTCTCACCATTTTCAACTAGATATGCAGAAGCTGCAACTGCTGAGAATTCACCCGTTGCTACGGAGCCATGAAAGATACCGATTGGAAAATCAAAGATCATGATGGCTTTTCCATCAATTGATGCAATGATATCATCAAGTGATTTCTTGCCAGGAGCGACATCTAAGAGCTTGGTAGAGATTCCCGGAGAGTTCTCGTATGGTGCACCTCCTCCAAATACTCCTCCAGTCCTATCACAGTTGCCAGTTGATTCGACACCAAATGCTTGCCCGTAATATGAATCAAACAGGAAGCTCTTCAGAATACCATTCTCAATGAGCGGGTTTCTTTCTTGTGGAAGTCCTTCACCATCTATCGCATTGGTACCCAATCCGTGTCTAGCTTGACCGTCATCAATGATAGACAAATTAGATGGTCCGATATTATCCCCAATCATATCACAAAGAGGAGAAATGCCCTCAACCACTGGATCTCCCAGTGCTGCTTGAGCGACACTTGCTAGGATATATGTTGCTGCAGAGAAGGGGGTCCATATTGTCTTCATCTTTTCAGTCACTTCATACTTCTTTGCCCCTAGCAAACTTAACGCGTGTTCAGCTGCTTTTGTCGCCAAACCTTCCTTCTGGTAAAGTCGATGTGGCGCGTAGTCAAACTCAAATCCCTCTCGACGTTCTTCGTTGACCTTGGCTTGTAGATTTATTGAACAGCCGCAACTTCCATATCGCGTGGCTCCAATGAGACCTCTTGAATTTGCAACAGCATAGCTACCCCAGCCTGTTGTGGCTAGCGATTGTGCATAATGGATTCTCTCATCAACAGCCTTAGCTTCGGCGGCGAGATCCTGACAGTCTTTTATAAGAGCATCAATGCCAATTTCTAGGATTTTCTCATCGAATTCAACTTCCTTTCCAATGGGCTTTGGATCAGGAAGTGCCTTGAATCGATCATCTACTACATCAATGCTTGAAATAACCTCGTATGCTTCTCTTATGCTCAGTTTGACTCGTTCAGCACTGACTCCACTTGAAGAGGCAAATCCAACTCTATTATTGATTGCAACGCGGACTGCATTCCCAGCTGTTGCTCCATCAGTGGCAGAAACGACACCTTGATTCATTCTTGCAACTGAATTATTCTCATAAATCACGAAAACCTCAAATTCAGCATCGGGATTAACTGATTTGGCGTATTTAATACCAGTATCAGCAGCTGAAAGTAATTCATCTTTTAATGTATCATAATCCATGTTCATCGCCCTCCTATGCTTGACCTCCAAAGGTCACACCATCCATAATCACCATCGGACCTCCAAGACCAGTTGGTAATGGGAATTGATCTCCCTTTCCACAACCTCCGAAATAACCAGACCTGATCTTCAATTCCTTGGTCGCTCCTTCGACTCGCCCAAGAAGTTCCAATATATTTCCTGATAGTGATACTTCTCTGATTGGATACTTGATTTCTCCATTCTCAATATAGTATCCCCTGACTGCTTTGAATAAGAACGAACCATCCCCTTGAACTTGGCCTCCATATGACTGAATGGCATAGATTCCGTTATCCAGAAGCTCTAATGCCTCTTGTTCATCATTCAAATCACCAGGCATGAAGTAGGTATTCGTCATTCGAGGGATTGGCGGATACATAAAGGTAACAGCACGTGCGTTCCCCGTAGGATTCTGATCCAACTTCTGAGCAGTTCCTCGATTATGTAAGTAATGCCTGAGGACTCCTTTATCTAATACCGTAGTTTTGCCAGTAGGTGTACCTTGATCATCATAAGGCAGCCAGAGACCTCCAGTTTTCTTGATATCAACTATGCCACCGTCAACGATAGTAGCATGTTCTGTTCCGAGCTTCTCGTTGATTTTTCCTGCAAGAGGTGAGCCTCCAGTAACAATAAAATCAGCTTCTGATAGATGTCCAAAGGATTCATGCGCTAACACTCCAACAAGACTTTCCTCGACTAAAGTCCGGAACTTTCCTGCTGGACATGCTTTTGCTTGTAATTGCTCATTCGAACGAGAGGCAGCTTCATTTCCCATTTGCTCTGGAGTAGATTCGTCTTCCTTGTATATTTCAAGACCATATGTTCCGCCTTTTGCAGAAGAACCTATGACCATATCTCCAGAGTCTGTCTTTGAAGTAACTGTGCAACGCAAATCAACTACCAGAAAATTCCAGTCAATCTCAGACCCATCACTATTAGCAAAAACCTTCTGACCATATAGCTCACCATATCGTCCTTGAATGTTTCTGGCATTTTCAGCGTTATCCTTTGCAGTTTCAACTGCGCGATTAACAAGCTCTGTCTTGTCGGAAAGAGCTATATCTCTAGGATGCACTTTGACAGATAGTGTATCAGAAGGCTTGCTCTTTACTGCTGGTCGTTCATCGAAAGGTAGTTTGAGTTCTGCGGCGCTAGATGAAGCCTTCGCCATTTTAAAAGCTCGCTCGACAGCATTTCTTAATTCACTAGTCACTGGACTCGGAGTGAATGAAAAGCCGTTCACTCCATCCACATAACAAGATATAGCAAACCCCAAACGGGATTTGACCTGTATCTCTTTCCATATATCGTCAGTTCGTATCAGAGTACGAAGGTTGAGGTCATCATAACGTACCTCAACGAAGTCTGCTCCAAGATCTCTACCAATACTGACGCATTCTTGAAGTTTTTCAATCATTATTTCTTGAACGCCTCCACGATATCTTTTCGAACGTTGTATGGGTTCACATCGACTACACTGAGTGGTCACAACATATACTATTACTGGTTATTAGTGACCAGTCTAGAGCAATTGCGTTAATTCGTACCTTAATAGCATTACACACTTCTGGAGTACACGTAATGTGACTCTTACAAGTGACCTTTATTTAAAAGACCAGATCAATGAACTCAGTTGATGGACTATGAGTAGAGTGGGAAAGCTGCTTGGATTGGAAAATGCGACGCCAGAAGGTTTGCGTCTAGGCATTACAATCGCATCACTAATTCCGATATTCTCACTCTCATTTCAACTCTCCACAACATTCTGGATGATATTCATTGCAGAACAACTAGGTAATGGAGATTATCTTCTTGGGATGGGACTCGTTGGAGTTCTTCTAGTAATTCAAAATGTGACACAAACGATCCTGGATTATCCTACTGGTAGTCTCGGCGATACTGTTGGCCACAAGTATGTGATTGCATCAGCTTTGCTTTGCTATGCGGTGGCTTACTGGATAACAGCGATTTGTACATTTGATTCCCCTTTCTGGCTCTTCGCGCTAATCTACTTCTTTTTAGGCCTTGGAGCATCACAAGAATCTGGTGCTTGGGGAAGCTGGTTCGACAATAACTATAGAGTGGCGATGCCCCAAGATGAGGATAGAAAGCAATATGGTGTTTTCCAAGGTCGACTTGGCATGATATCACAGATTTTTGCGACCATAATCATCATCCCTGGCAGTATCATTGCGCTGATTATGCAACGAACATGGGTATTTCAGCTACAAGGTTTCCTTATGATATTGCTAGCAATCATCATATTACGCGTTCTCAATGATCTTCCTGGAGCTCGACCAGAACAAAACCAAAAGCCAACAATGCGGGAATACTTTGGGAACATGAAAGAAGGATTGCTATTCCTAAAATCAAGTCGATTCATTGCAATATTCTTTCTGGGAGAGATTATTCTATTTAGCGTTGGACCAGTTTGGGGAAGTCTTATGCTTTGGCCGCTATACTTTGCATATCTCTTCACTGACATAGGTGTGTCAGGATTTCGAACATTGATGTTTGCCCCACTAGCAGTGACAACAGAAAGATCAGGTGTCTGGTCCAAAAAGTATGAACCAGCTGAATGGATTCCAAAGTTCAGATTTCTTGGGTTCGTAGGTGCAGCATTTAGTGGAATCTTGGTGGCAATACTTACATTATTCCCACCTCCTCCTGAACAAGGAGATGTCTATCGCATTATCATTCCTGGAACCAGCATTCCTATCTTTGAATTCCCGGTTTCAACTGTTGTTCCAGTGGTTCTCATTGCAATCCTCTTCATAACAACCTCTCTCTTTGGAGGTATCAGTGGAATCCTCACACAACGGATTCTGATTGATGTAGTACCAAATAAGATCAGGAATGGAGTCTACTCCCTACGAGCATCTCTCACGATACTTGCATCACTACCTCTGATGCCATTCTTTGGTTGGCTGACACCATACTTTGGATACGCTGCATCATTTACATGGTTCTTCATCATTGCGACTGCTGGTACGATTCTTATCTGGTGGGCTTTCAAGCATCCCATCCCTAAGGCTAGGGACCTAGAGATAATCTTGGAAACAGAGGAAATTGAAGAGCTAGAGATTGCCGAGGCCACATAAGAGTATTATTCTCAAAATTGAGTATATTATCAATGTGGAGTACACACCATACCATGCTATAATAGTACATTTATTCAACTTATAGTACAAAATAGCGTGCTTGACAAACCTTTTATATGAATATGGATAACATTCTGGTAGCGGCGAAAGTCGCTTACAACTTTTGTAGTTGCAAATCTCTATCTCCCATGAAGAGGTGGGGGCGTTTCGACTGAATACCCCCATTCTCCTCATTCCTTGTTTTGCGAAAGGTTATTTGCGTTCCAGACAAACGAGTAGTGAGGGTCGTAGCGAGAAGATGAATGACTACAAGACCGAAGATGGTTATGGAACAAATGTCTTTCCTAGCCTGTTGGGAGGACTGAACTTGATTGTCCTTCTTCAGGTTGGTCTAACAACGCAGACTTTTGGTGTTGATTTCTGGGAGGCATTGTTTGTTGCATTGGGTGCCTACTGGACTATCAAAGGTATTCGCTATATAGCATCAGCTCACGACTTCAAGGAAACAAAGGTAAGAACCCAAGATTTGGAGGAATTTCCAAAAAAGGGCATCTACGCGAAGATTAGGCATCCTGTAGGTGCAGGTTTTATTTACATCAACATTGGAGTCACTTTACTTTTCAGATCGATAATATTACTGACATCAGTACTCCCCTTCTTTGGAGCAATGTGGTTCATTCTAGCTAAATACCAAGACAGCATCCTAGTGAAGAAATTCGATGAGGATTATATCCAACACATGGAACGTGTTGGTATGTTCAGAGGAAAAGGGGATTATACTCAACGACTTCAGGACTCAGGCTATGGAATGTACTGAAAACAATTCGAACCTACTCAATCTCAGGACTAGGGATATTCACCTTAGTGATCTCATATGATGAACTCATGAATTCAACCTGACCAGAGAGCTCGCTCAGTGAGCCATAATTGTGCTTTAGTCTGAACTTTGCCGCTGAGGAGGATCCTGGAGGGATAGTACCTATCCTTTGCATTCTGAAGCTTCCTGCCAATATATCGATACCCTCTGGCAATTTTAGATCAACAACGACCATTTCGATCTCATGGTCAGATTTATTGGTGACATTCACTGTTAGAAGAGTTTCTTCTCTCTTTTTCTCAACTCTAGATGTGACCTGAACATCACCTATTACCTCAGCTGAAGATGCTGCCGCTGGTGTCGCATGACGAGCTGAAGTTGCCCTTGTTGAATATCGAGTCGACTGTGAAGTTGTCTTATGAGTAGGTTTGGCTTTTGAGGGTCTTCCATCAAGACTTGCGCTACTAGCAGCTAGCCACCTGAATACAACTGGAAGTTCGTATACCAAGTAAGTGATTAACACAAAGAAGATGCAGAATGATACAATCATTGTCAAAAGGAATAGGCGGTTCGCATCGACACGTAGAAAATCAAATAGCGGACCAACAATAGGCTGGAAGATTGGTCCAAGCAGATTTTCCAATTCATCCCAAAAGAGAGGGACAATTGAGTCTTTTAGTATGACATTCATCTAGTACCGCACCACGAAACTTCGTCTACCATATATGAGCTGGACACGAGGAGTTATTAAGTTTCACAAAGATTTCCACGTCACTAAGTTTATTATAGTTAAAAATAACTATAGTGCATAAGTAATGTGGTGATCAACTCGTGCTTGTATTCTATCTCCTTGGATTGGGACTGGTCATGGGCGTGGTTCTCTATATCTATAGCATCTCATTAGATAAAAGAGGTAATGGAAGAACTAAAAGCCGCAAGGGAGAGCTAGCTGGAAATATGTGGGCCGCTACTTCACTTGATTGCGACTTTGAACCCACAAAGCATGCTTTTGGTCCAGGAAGAAGTGTCAATGCCGCATCTCGTTTTTCAGTTCTTCTCCCTAAGAATGAGTAATGAACCTATATCTACGGTAAAGGAGGAAATTTCGAATACAATTCTTTGGAGATTCGCGTAAATATCTCTTTAAGATTCTCTCCTGTTTTGGCACTAGATTCAAAGAATTGCCAACCTATTAGATCTGCGTATAGACGACCATCTTTAGAATTGACTTCTCTTTCACTTTCGAGGTCACATTTATTTCCAATGAGAATGCCTGGTAATGTGTCCTTAGATGAACCTGATGCACCGATGTTTTGCAGGATACCTGCGTACCATGTTGGCAGGCACTCGAAGGTATCACGCCTACTGATGTCATAGACCAGAACACTATAATGTGCCCCCCGATAGTACTGAGTCCTTAGCGCTCCAAAGTCTTCCTGTCCTCCTAAATCGATGATGGTGAGAATGACTGGAGTAAAAGGATCAACATTCAATGCAACTGCACTCAGGTCCACACCTGCTGTTGCTCTATAATTCTCATCGAACTCTCCCAATAAGAGCTGCCTAATTATTGAACTCTTACCAACATTTGGCTCTCCAACTAGCAAAACCTTGTAGACTGGAACACTCAGTTATAACGTCCTCCAGACTCTAGTATAAGTGGAATTCAGATATACTCTGCTATTAAAGTAGAGTAACATATATTCTTGGAAGATTCCGAAGCTTGAGCTTCGGTTTTGGGACTTTTTTGCCATCTTGCAGTCCAATTTCCGCTATTACTGAGAACCGTCAAATAATATTCTCTTCCGAGTGCATCAATACGAAATAAGATGACAGTAGAAATTCCTGAAAGCGCGTTAATGGTCCTTAATTTCTTGACAAAGAAAGGTCCAGCATCGCCTAGAGAAATATCTAGGAAAGCAAACATCCCCCTTCGAACGGTTAGTTTTGCTCTTAGACATCTTAGAGGTTTAGAAGTCTGTCGTCCAATACCTAATCTGCAAGATATGAGGAGACCTCGTTACATAGTAGACTCAGAGAAAGCAAGAGCAATCTTCATGAAATATGGACAAGGTCCAATATAGAAGATAATAGGCAGCTGAATCCTATGGATGGAATGAGCATTTTGGAAAGGTACAAGCAGTCTATGCTTGTACCATCCAAAGACCTAGAATTTAACGCAGATGATGAACATCTCCTTACATTATTTCAGGATGAATGGCTAAGGATATTACTAATTCGGAAAAAAGATCAGGATCATATGGACACAATAGAAGTTGAGCTATCGTTACCTCCAGATGATTCATCTACGCACTTTGAAGAAAACGCAGACATCATTCTTGAAACGGCATTGCGTTATCTGAATTTCATGAAGCATCTAAGTAAGAATGGATTTTCTTTGCAACTCGTTGATAGAGATTGGGTATGGACTGCAAGTATTGATGTCAATGATAAATCAATTAAAAATGACTTTTTTGAAATCCTTTCCCCACTGCCATTCCATAAATTAGATAGGTAGTGATACAACCTCCAAAGGTGTCCAGTATTTTGAGGATATGTTCATGCTAGAATATGAAGGTTCAATTTGGAGACCACCCAGTGAAGCAAGAAGTCTGATCTTACAAGCTACTGTAGGTTGTTCCCATAATGCCTGTACGTTTTGTGTTTCCTATAAACAGAAGAGTTATCGAGTAAGAGGAAAAGATGGCATCATAGAAGATCTATCAAAGCTACCAACTGATCTCAAGGAAAGAGTTACACGGGTATTTCTTGCTGATGGAAATGCACTCGCAATGAGTACCCAGCAAATGTTGGATGTTCTAGAGACTCTATACAGTAATTTACCTTCACTTCAAAGAGTTGGTACATATGGATACGCAAAGGATGTGCGAGAGAAATCATCATCGGACCTTCAGTTAATCCAAGAAGCAGGTCTTGGAATTATATACCTAGGTCTCGAAACTGGCGATGATGAATTACTTCGCTGGTCAAGAAAGGGTGTCAGCACAGAAGAGAACATTCTAGCATGCAATAGAATCAGAAGTGTCGGAATTCCGCTCTCTCTAACTATCATCTTGGGTTTAGGAGGGAAGATAAACTCAGAAAGGCATGCAAAACTGACTGCAGAGGCACTCAATCAAATCGATCCCGAATATGTGGGAGCTCTCACGCTCATGTTACCACAGGGGACTCCAATTCATGAACTTATGAAGAAAGGTGATTTTATCCCTATGCATCCATTAGAGATTCTGGAGGAATTGAAAGTACTGATCGAGAATTTGGAACTCTCTAACTGTGTTTTTAGAACAAATCACGCGTCAAACTATCTCCCAATAGGTGGAACTCTTCCACATGATAAAGTTAGAATGTTAACCATTCTAACCAAGACTCTCAGTGAGGCAGATGAGAGTCAACTTCGACCAGGATATCTTAGAGGTCTCTGACGCGACAAGTAACCTTTTCAGAAGAAAGAGAAATAAAAAAGATGAAAGAGTGAGCGATTGCGCGGGAACGCAGTCCGTCGACCAACATGGTCAACGAGACCATAATCACTCACTCTTTCCCTCGAGTTCCTTGATTGTTTCATCTATGTGCTTGATATGATCCTCAAGTTTAGACTTGAAGGCTTCAAGCTGCTTGATTTTAGTTTCTTTACTCAGTTCAGGACCGCACATACCATGCATCATCGGACCCAAAAAGAAACCCAATCCTCTAGAATAATGTCCATCACACATCTATGTCTTCTCACCTCCTTTTACTCAGATTCTTTGAGTTCTGTCAGTTGCTTACTTACCCAAGTCAGTTCCTTCTGCAGATATTCCTTGTATTGTTTCAGGAATTCTACATGTGGCGCACCTCTGCAGTGAGAACCGCAATGCTGACGCATCACAACGAATCCAATGGGACTCTGCTCTCGAACAGTCCATTGTCGTATCCTCTTCATAGAGCCGGCAGTGAAAGCATTCGAAAGGAATTGCCATAGATCTTCCTGAACTTTGAGTTCAGTATCAAGACTATGTAACGCTTCGTGTAATACATCCTTGCCTTGGGGAGTAAGGCTGTATTCAACGGCATCAGGGCTACCTTCTTGAGGAATGTGAACTCCCGATATGAGTTCCTTCTCTAGAAGCTTATGTAAGACCGGATACACCGTGCCGCTTCTAAGATTCCATGCACCTAATCGTTCCTTTAATTTCTGAAGAATATCATAACCATGTGAAGGATTCTCTTTCAGAAGAACGAGTACAAGAAGCTGTACAATACTAAGCTTCCCAGCACTTGTGCGTATCCCAGTCTTTCCCAAGAAGGCCATTATGTTGACACCTACATATGTAGAACTCTACTTAATTGTATGTAGATGTCTACATATATAGTTTTGGAACCTGACCAATGAGGATCACTGAAGCTGCTACTGAATTCAATGCACTTCAAAGAACTAAGGATTGGCATCTTAATGAGTGGAACCTATTATCCTAGTCCCAGGATATCAGATACCTGGAATCTTGACTCGTGCATAGAAACGATCCATTAGGAAAGTTATGAAAGCGATAAGTGCTAGAAATACTATGGCTATTAGCGCGTAGACCATCAATGCCTCATATGTCCGAGCCACCACAAGTTTAGCTGCACTAAAGAACTCAGCAACACCAACAAAGTAAGCAATGGTTGTGTACTTTGGTAGATATACGGCCTCATTTGTCCAAGCTGGTATCGCACGCCTGAGACTTTGGGGAAGAGCGATATGTATAATCTCTTGCCGCTGAGTCATCCCCATTGACTTTGCTGCAAGGGTCTGTCCAGCAGATAAGGATGCCATACCTCCTCGAAAGAATTCAGCTTGATACGCTGCGCTATTCAAACCAATAGCCAGAGCACAGAGAAGGATATTTGGACTTAGAATGATGATGGGAATGCCAAAAATGTCAGGCACAATTATCTGCCATGTTATATCAATTACAGCATATCCTTGTTCGATCAGCCAGTAGTTAAGTGAAATGGGAAAGTATGTTACTGCAAGGATCTGTGCAAGGAGAGGAGTCCCTCGGAAGAACTCAATATAGGCTGTTGAAATTCTAGAAATAACTGGACCTCCGTAATGACGAGCAATAGCCAAGACCAAGCCCAAACCAAACCCCAAAAAAAGTCCGAAGAAATACAGACCCATAGTCATAAAAAAGCCATCAACAAGCTCGGGTATGTATCGTGAGATTTGTGTTATTGAGAATACAGGAATTGGTATTGTCCCTATCATCTAGATTTCCCCAGTTACAACTTGACCTTTTCAATATCTGACTGTCCATAAAGCACCTCTAATTTATGGAGAAAGTTTTGTGCGCGTTCAGATTCTGGATTTTCAAAGAAATGCTTGGGTGTACCTTCTTCTACAATAACACCTTCATCCATGAAAATCATGTCGTCTGCAACAGCTCGTGCAAATCCCATCTCATGAGTAACGACAATCATCGTCGTGCCCTCCTTAGCGATATCAAGCATTACCTGTAGCACTTCGCCGATTAGTTCTGGATCAAGAGCAGATGTTGGTTCATCAAAGAGGATAACATCGGGATTCATCGCCAAGGAACGTGCAATACCAACTCGTTGTTGTTGGCCACCACTTAGCTCTGCAGGATAATGATGACTCCTATCCCCCATCCTAACCTTTTCCAATGCTTTATGGGCAACATTTGTAGCCTCTTCTTTTGTCATCCCTAAAACTAGGCGTGGACCAATACTCACATTATCTATTGCTCTAAGATGGGCAAATAGATTGAACTGCTGAAAGACAAATCCAATGTGTGAACGCAGTTTATTGATATCTGCCTTTGGATCCATTAGACTTTGACCCCTAAGAAGGACTTCGCCTTTATCGGGAGGTGTAAGCATATTGATTACACGCAAAAGCGTGCTTTTCCCAGACCCACTAGGACCGAAAACTACCTTTACCTCTCCTTCCTGTACATCAAAGGATATTCCTTTTAGTACCTCTAGCTGGTCATAGGCTTTCCATACATCTCGGACCTCTATTACTGAAGTCATTTTCTACCGCCACCTAAACCAAGTTGTCTAAGTCTTGTTGTCATACTCTCACCCACATACTTCGTAACAGGATATGTAAATACAAAGTAGATAAGTGCACTAAGCATTACTATTGAAAAGAACCATTCTGGATATGTCCATGTGTATGCCTGAACGTGATATAGAATTTCTCCCAAACCGATTGCATTGCATAATGATGTATCCTTGATAATAACTGCATACTCATTTGCCCAACCAGGCAAGGCAAGTCGAAACGCCTGAGGAAGGACAACATGTCGTGTAGCTTGCGAGTTTGTCATTCCGATTGATTGTGCAGCCTGCATCTGACCAACATCAATAGAGAGTATTGCACCTCGGAATATTTCGGATTGATACGCTGCACTCCTCAACGCAAGTGCAGTGATAGCTGATAGAAACAATGCTCCAAGCACTGAACCAGCCCACAAGAAAAGAGATAGTAAACCCACTGCGAAGATGAATAGAAGGACTAATAGTGGAATTCCTCGGAATATTCGATCATATACGACTGGAATCCAGCGTAGGTCTTTTGGGCCGTACACTCGCAGTAAAGCGAGACCTGTTCCCACAAAAAAGCCAATAAATAAAGAGAGGAGGGTGAGAGCAAGAGTCATTGGAAGTCCTCTCACCATAATTTGTATGAGAATATCAACCAATCCTTCTGACTCTTGCAAATTCTATCACCCAAACCATTTGGCAATAAGTGCGTCAACTGTTCCGTCTGCAAATCCCTCAGCAATGGCACTGTTTACTGCTGCCGCGAGTCTATCACTACCATATCTGATATAGAATGCAGTTGGTGGGGCAGTTACGGTGAAGATGATCTTGATGCTGTATGCTGTACTATACAAACCAACAATTGGTTCGTCTACATATACTGCATCAAGAGTTCCTGCATCCAGATGCTGAAACATTGTTTCAACAAGTGGGTAGCGATGAAGTGTTATGCCGGATATGTCGGATAGCTCTTCATCCTCAACTGTTCCAGTTTGTACACCAACATCGTATCCAACTAGGTCCTCTAGTGATTCTATCTCAAGATCTGAATCACCCTTAACAACAATTACCTCATTAGTCCTGATGTACCAAGTCACTGGTTGTAGGACTGCACATCTTTCCGCTGTGATGAATGTTGCTGAGGCGATCATATCTATTGACCCAGCTTGACATGCACCGACGAGATTATCAAATTCCATGTCAACCCAATCTACAGTTACACCAAGATACTCTGCTACCAATTCAGCGAGATCAATATCAAAACCTTCTAACTCGTTAGTAGTGGTATTGATCATCTCGAATGGCGGCCATCCTGAATTCGTTCCAACAATAATCGTGCCTCGTGACATGATAACGTCATAGTCATCAGGTGTTACTAGTGCTGGAGCGACATAACCGACTCCAAGACCAATAATAAGACCTACAACGAACATGACAACAAGCATTGTCTTGCCAGAACTTGCTGCTTCCATTCTTCGAATACCTCCTTCTCAAGTGTTGACGTATACGTCAAACCATACCTTTTCGAATCTGAAAAGGAATACCACATATTGACATCCCCACTATTTATTCATTTGCAATTAAGTTCCAAAAAAACACACAA
>JAEORN010000054.1 GCA_016840825.1 Candidatus Thorarchaeota archaeon
AACTAAGTGGAGGGGAACCAACTCTCCATCCTAAGATCATTGAGATAGTTCGATATGCTAAGAATCTTGGAATCCAAGATGTTGCAGTTTCTACAAACGGTCTCCGATTGTTGGAGGATGACTTCGCAAGAGCTTTAGCTGAAACAGATCCAGTGATCTATCTCCAGTTTGATACTTTCAATCCTGATGTGTCTAAGAAAATTCGTGGAATGGATCTCGTCGAGGAGAAGAAGAGAGTTGTTGAGGTGTGCAATGAAATCGGAATGACTACAGTACTAGTCCCCACCATTATTGCAGGATTGAATGTAAGTGAGATTGGTGCAATAATCGAATATGGGTTTGCACAGAAGAAGGTCTTTGGAATAAACTTTCAACCTGTTTCTCTTACAGGACGAGTTGGTTTACCACACACTCGAACATTGACCATTCCGCAGATGCTTCAGGAGATTGAAATCCAGACAAATTCATTGGTTGAAACCTCTGACTTTCGACCTATACATTGTCCCCATCCTCACTGCACATCGATATCATATATGTTAGTTGATGAAAAAGAGACCACTCCACTTACAGACCTTGTCAATGTTGATGAATACATAGACTATGCAAAGGATAGGACTCTTGTGAATGAGGCGGTTCTAATGAATGAAGCTTTTACAAAGCTCTTCTCAACACGTGCAGTTCCTGGTACCGAAACTAATCTTGAGGCATTCTGCGTGGCTTGCGGAATGACTATCCCAGAGGTCTTGGGGAAATCGGTGAAGATCATCTCAGTCCATGCATTCATGGATGCGGATACATTCCAACTTGAACGATCTCAGAAGTGTTGTATCCATGTGATTCAGCCTGATGGTAAACTAATTCCCTTTTGCAACTTCAATATGTTCCACCGAAAAGGAGGTAGTATCACTGGGGCAAAACCTTGACGAGAAAGACATCGGCATCTGTTGTGCGGATTTCTACAATCATCCGATAATAGTCCAGCTTCTAGATGGTATCTTTCATCCTGGTGGACTTGCCTTGAGTAAGCTCATGGTAGATAAGATGGGTTTGGATATAGACTCCCGTTTACTCGATATTGCTTGTGGGGACGGAAAGACTGTATGTTATCTTGCCAAGGTCTTAGGGATAAAGGTGGCTGGCATAGATATTAGCCCAGATATGATTCATGCTGCAACAGAGCTTGCAATGACGATGAGGGTTGACGATCGTGTGGAATTCAAGGTAGCACTAGCAAGTGAGATTCCCTTTGATTCGAATTCATTTGGTGCAGTGATAAGTGAGTGCGCGTTGTGCACCTTTCTTGACAAAGATGCTGCAGTCGCAGAGATTGCACGAGTTCTGAAACCGAATGGAGTAGTTGGCCTAAATGATGTGACCGTTCGCAATCACGAAGAACTAGATGATGAACTTAGAGGTCTCTTGGGACGAGTTGCGTGTGTTGCTGATGCGCTCAGTTCAGAGGAATATATTGAGTTGTTCAGTAAGAGAGGATTCACCCTCCTCGGGACTTCTGTTCATACGGATTTGATTGATGATATGGCTAGAAAGGCTAGAACTCGAGCTCGATTCTTTAGTCAGGTCAACGAAGATTTGGAAACTAAGAGTAAAATGGAGGACGCAGTCCGTATCATCAATCTGATTGTGAAACAGATAGAATCTGGAAATATTGGATACCAGATGTTCGTTTTTCAGTCTACCTAGACCTCTTTCGGTACAAGTCTTCGTAGAACATACCTGAATACATTATCTTTCTACGAATTGGATAAAACATCTTTGCAGCGGTTTCACTTACAGGCACTGAATATGTCTGTAAATTACCACCTAATCTCGTTGAGAGGAAAATAGCCAATGGATTGTAGATTCGTAGGATACCTTTGAATTTCTGACAGTCCAACAGCATAACATATCCATCATCGCAAACATGCTTCTCTATCTCATCAAGAACACGAAGAGAATCTGGAATAATGGAAAGTGAATAAGTTGAAACAACCAGATCAAAACAACCATCGACTACTTTGGACATCTCTCTTGCATCTACTAAATGTAAGTCTATATCTTTCCAATCATTATCTCTGACACGACGGACTGCTTGTTTTAACATAGCAGGAGTGTAGTCGATTCCTGTAATTGATTCATAATCAGGATATCTCTGAACAAGGAACGGAAGATTGGCTCCAGTTCCCGTCCCCACATCCAAAATTCGAGGTCTCTTCAAATCAGGAAGACCTGAGAACGCGTCCTCTCTCCATTTTGCCAGATTTACTCCTAAAGCTCTATAGAACTTGAGAAGCATCTGATATCGTTGAGCAGATGCACTGTAGATTGCTCGAATCTTTTCATTCGTGACCTTGCTCATGAGACCTCATATCTCCTCTTGGCGATATCTAGAATGTTGATCGGAAGCATTGAACGAGACCAAACATGTGAAGCAGTCGAATCGTATTTTCGATTTTCCGTTCATCCAATACATCCATCTTGAGTTCTTGTATTATCTCAGAAGGCATCTTTTTCTCTTCTAGAAGGTCACACACTTTGATGATGTCTTTCGTGTCCATCTCAAGTGTCTTACTCAAAGGTGATGGTAGAAGATAGTTCCTAAACAGGGTTCGTCCATTCCAACGTTCATTTTCGTGTTCGCTTAACTGGAATGTATGTTCTTCATCCCAAAAGAAGACATCATCCAACTCTGCGAAAATGGTTCTTGCATGACGAGAGATTATGGCATTTATTTGCTCAGTTCGTTCTGTAGTACGAAATGAGAAATCCTCCATGAATCCTCCTTCTTCCATTTCCTTTCCAATATGTGCTAGTTCTGGTTTTGCCTTTTCGAGAAAGTCGCTCCTATCTTGGTCAGTTAGTAGGACTATGAGTCCATTCTCAGTCCTCGTATAGACAAGTTCGTATGCTCTAAATCTGATAGTATCAAGCGCTACATCTCCATCGAGACCTAGACTTACACCTACATTTTCAATTGCGGAAAGGAGCCCGCCAAAGAGTGCTTCATCTATCTGTACATGTCCACTTCCAACATGAGTTATTGGAAGTCCACTAGCATGAATTACAAACAGCTCACGCACTGCTTTCTTCTCAGACACTAGGGTCCACCTCCCTTCTCAGCGATGATCCAATTATCCCCAATCGTCTGCGTTGTGAGTGAATGTTTTCGAAACACCGAATCAATTTGCATCCTATCAAGAGGTTGTGGATATCCCTCTATAGTCTGCATAAGGACATAGGCTGGTGTACTCACGGTCTCACCTGGTGGTAGTGTTGGATCATTTGTCACCAATCTTGCACCTTGACAGAGGTATGATGAGACTGTCTTGACCCGTTCATCAAAGGTTAGATGTGAGAAGGAAAATATCTCTTCTCCATAGAATAAGTCAAGAAGCGTATCTATTTCTCTTCCAAGAAGATTAGGTACTAATTTCTCAAGAACCGTATCTTGGTTCAACAACTGTAGGATTGTTTCTAGTGGAGTGAGCCAGCGATAATCTTGCAGGAAAAGGTGGATTCTTTCAGGCTCGAATATCTCGTTAATCTGTCTGAGAGCAAAGGGAAGTCCGACATCAGCAAAAGCTGATACACCAATCTCTTTCGTCTTCTTTGGAGCGAAGGATCGAAGTAATACTCCGCGACCCTTTTCAGTCAAAGTGCTGCTAAATACCGTTTCAAGAACAACCCTTGGGACCTCTTCGAGGGAGACCTTCTTTCCAGTGAGAGCAGATGGAAGATACTTGGCGCAATCATAATAGAAGTTGGTCATTGCTGAACCAACATCCTCTGGACGAATAGATGTGGTCTTAACTTCTCTAATCTGATA
>JAEORN010000055.1 GCA_016840825.1 Candidatus Thorarchaeota archaeon
ATCCGAGCATCACACTAAGATTCCCATTGGTTGATCGAGAAGGAGAGAGTCTTCTTGTTTGGACAACAACTCCTTGGACTCTAAGTAGTAATGTTGCTGCTGCAGTTGGTCCGAACCTTACCTATGTCAAGGTGCGGCAGGGTGAAGAAGTCCTATACCTGAGTAGTAGGACTCGCCACATGTTGAAAGGTGACTACCAAGTCGAGGAGGAGCGGCTTGGGTTAGATATGGAGGGCTGGATCTACCGTGGACCATTTGACGAGCTCCCAGCTCAAGTGGAGAGTGGAGTTGCTGGAAAAGATAGAGTGGTTGTTTGGGATGAGGTAGGTGAGGAGGAAGGTACTGGGATTGTACACATAGCACCCGGCTGTGGAGCTGAGGACTTTGAACTCTCGACAGAGCTTGACCTTGCTGTCATAGCACCTCTCACAGAGAATGGCATCTTCATAGATGGCTTTGATTGGTTGTCAGGTATGAATGTTAATGATGTTGCTAAGCCAATATTTGACAATCTAAAGAAAAAGGGACTGGTTTACAGAATAGAGGACTACACTCACCGATACCCTGTTTGTTGGAGGTGTCAGGAGGAATTAGTCTTTCGATTAGTAGATGAGTGGTTTATCTCGATGGGGGCAAAACTCGACAGCCCATATGAGGAAATCACAGAGGAGCAGAAAGAGAGGAATCTACGATATCAGATTATGGAAGTCGTTAACAATGAAACCACTTGGTATCCTTCCTTTGGTAAAGAGAGAGAGTTAGATTGGCTACGAAATATGGATGACTGGATGATCTCCAAAAAGAGGTATTGGGGACTTGCACTACCAATCTGGGAATGCTCGCATTGTGGGCACTTTGAAGTAATAGGAAGTAGGGAGGAACTAAAAGATGGTGCAGTATCTGGATGGGACACCTTCGAGGGGCGCTCACCTCATCGACCATTTGTCGATGAGATAGAGATAGAGTGCAGTGAATGTGGTAAAAGGATGAAACGAATCCCAGATGTTGGTAATCCTTGGTTGGATGCGGGTATTGTAGCGATGAGCACAGTGAGGTATAACTCGGATAGAGCATACTGGGAAAAGTGGTTCCCAGCAGATCTTATCAGCGAGAGTTTCCCAGGACAGTTCAGGAACTGGTTCTATAGTCTTCTTGCAATGAGCACCATACTTGAGCGTAGAACACCCTTCCGAGATGTCTTCACCTATGCGACGCTAGTTGCTGAGGATGGAACACCTATGCACAAGTCTTGGGGCAACATGGTCGAGTTCAATGATGCCGCAGACTCAATGGGAGTAGATGTCATGCGTTGGATATACTGCTCTCACAAACCTGAGAAGGATCTTGGCTTCGGATATCATCGTGCTGATGAAGTGAGGCGGCAATTTCTAATCCCATTATGGAATGTCTACTCATTCTTTGTCACCTATGCCCTCATAGACAAATGGACACCCAGAGATGAGTACAGACTTTCTCTGAATCTCTTGGACAGATGGATACTATCAAGGATGAATGAAGTCACTCGTGAAGTAACAGATTTCTTGAATTCATACGAACCAAATATGGCTACAGCTTCGATAGATCGCTTCATTGAACATCTGAGTAATTGGTATCTACGAAGAAGCCGTCGGCGTTTCTGGGCTGAATCTGGTCAGAGTGATGAAATTGATGCAGATAAAAACGCGGCATATGACACATTATATCGCGTTCTCGTGACTCTCTCCAAGCTGCTTTCGCCATTTGTTCCCTTTATATCTGAGGCGATGTATCAGAATCTGACACAAAGCATCAATACAGGAGCTCCAGAGAGTGTTCATCTTTGCGATTGGCCTGTGAGTGAGTATGTTGATGCCGAATTGAATACTGAAATGGCATTCGTACTACAGCTAGTTTCTCTTGGTCATGCAGCAAGAAACCAAGCGAATTGCAAACTTCGACAACCACTTTCTGAAATTGCATTTGCTGTGGGATCTGAGAAAGAGCGAGATATTGTCATGCAATATGCAGTTGTGATAATAGATGATCTGATTGTCAAGAATGTTCGCCTTTTGGATATGACATAGGAGGTCGTAAGCGATCAGCTCAATCCTCTTCCCGGAC
>JAEORN010000348.1 GCA_016840825.1 Candidatus Thorarchaeota archaeon
CTGAGCATCCTCCAGTCCATTCCAGAGATTGATGGTGTTGTTATTGTATCAACCCCCCAAGAGGTCGCTGTACTTGATGCACGTCGAGCAATTCGACTTGTCGAGAAAATGGGAGTACCAATTCTAGGAATCATAGAGAACATGAGTGAGTTTGTGTGTCCACACTGTGGTGAATCGTATAAGCTGTTTGGAGAGGGAGTTACTCTGAAAGCCGCCAGGGAGTATGGGATACCACATCTTGGATTCTTACCATTAGATCCCAGGATTATTAGCTTCTCCGACAAAGGGACGCCCTTTGTTATAGAAGATCCAGAATCAAAGGCTGCGAAATCTTTTGGTTATGTTGTTGAACAGCTTGGTAAGACAATTGGCATAACAAAGAGGAAAGGTGAAAAAACATGAGAGGAGGATATGGTCGCTCAGGAGGGCGAGGCCGATGGCCAGGGAATGGACCATTTCGTGATCTTCCACCATGGGAGAGACCTGGATGGCTCTATGGACGCGGTTCTTGCTGGTATATGGGATATCAGCCGAGATTCAGTGGGATCGGGCGAGATGATGCAGCTCCAACCACGAGCATAGATGAATTGCAGGCTCTTAAGAACCAGAAGGAGGTTCTTGAGATTCAGCTTAGGAGTCTTCAGGAGAGTCTTAGCAGAATCGAAAAGAGACTCGATGAGATTCAAGATGGATAGAGAATTGGATTCTGATGACTTACACCTATGGACCTGTTTCATCCTGGCGGTATGGCCGCTCTTTGGGTATTGATATAGTAACGCACCCAAAGAAGTGCACCTTCAACTGCATATACTGTCAGTTAGGTCCTACAAAGAAACATGTAGCTACACCAGAGGATATCAGAGATGAGATGCCGCCTTCTCAGGATGTCCTTAAAGAAGTCAGTGAAATACTAAGTCGAATAGAGTTGGGTTCCATTGATGCCATGACATTTTCAGGAGCTGGAGAACCCACTCTGAATTTAGACATAGGATCTATAGTGGATGCGATACTGGGAGAAGTTGGAAACTTGCCTGTGATTCTCCTTACAAATGCCTCTCTTTTGCCTAATTCCAAAGTAAGGTCCAACCTAACTGGTTTTGATATCATCTCAGCAAAGCTTGACGCTGGAGACGATAGGACATTCAAACTCATCAATCATCCAGCAAAGGGCACGTACGGGTTGGAGGAGATTGTAGAAGGCATCAAGAAATTACACAAACAAATGAGTGGCCTTCTCGCTCTAGAAGTAATGTTGCTTCGAGGACCAAAGGGATTGACGAATATTGAAGGACATGCAAGGAAATCACTCATTGAAAGAATTCTTGAGATAGATCCGGACATCGTACAAATCTACACTCCTTGGCGACCTTCAGCAATGAAGGGGGTGATGCAGCTTTCTAGCTCGGTACTACATCATTTCGGAGAGGACCTTGGAGAGTATCTTGATTTAGAGAAGCTATGGATATATGGCTTTCATGATGCCCGGGGTAAACCTGTGAAATGGAAAGAACATAAATTGCTAAGGCTTGAAATTATTGACCTGCTCAGACGTAGACCTTGCAGACTTGCTGATGTCACTGCATCCTTGGGGATACAAGCACCTGTTGCAATGCGGGTGATAGGAAACCTTCTCAAGGGCGGAAAAATTACAAAAAAGAAAGTAGAACAGGACATTTTCTATGTCAAGAGAGAATAGCACCGAATCGTATAGATGTATCATATTTTCTACAATAGGATTTGATTGTAAGTCAATCGATGGATTTGTATACAGCCTGTATCTTAATTATATGCAAACCTGAGGGAGGTTTCAAAATGGCTTCCAAAGAACTGATTGATATGATGAATAAAGCGATCTCAATGGAGATTCAAGTTAGCATTCAGTATATGTGGCAACATGTGAAGATTTATGGCTTCGACCATCTGGCTGTTGCTGACGAATTGAAGAAAGTCGCTATCCAAGAAATGGAACATGCAGAAAGCATTGCTGAACGTATTGACTATTTAGGTGGTGAGCCAACCACAGAGCCTGCGAAGATTACAATTGGTGATACCCCCGAAAAGATGATTTCGTTGGACAAGAAAGCTGA
>JAEORN010000349.1 GCA_016840825.1 Candidatus Thorarchaeota archaeon
GAATCTTACTTCCAATCGAATTCTATGTCATACCATTTCTATCATGGTTTGTTCTACTCTGGAGTCTTAGAGGATTAGGAGCCACTGACTTGGATAGAGCCATATCGATTGTTGATTTTGTTCGGGGTAATCCTGTTGTCATCATCAGAGTAAAAGCTAGATGGTATGTTGATGAGATTCTGGCAATGAATCAGTCTTCCGTGATAATTGGATGCAAGCGAAGTTTCCCCATATGAATGTGGAAGTCGTTCTTAATGGGCATCTATGGTTCTGATTTATGAAGAGTAGGCTCTGAGTGCCTATCTCAATATTAGCTATTACATTTTTACTCTATTTTATTAGTAACCATAATACTTAAATATTGTAATAGTGTTACACAATACATGCCAACCAGAATTAATCGGAAAGATTGTCGCTGTGTTGGAGAGGAGATGAAGGAAAAATGGCTGATGACACAACGAGGAACAAGTCCTTCGCAAAGCGGGGGAATGGAAATCCTGGGATCAGAACGCTTGATTCCCTTTACTATGAATATGCTCGGATAAAATGAGTAGGAATGGAGGTGAAGTGTAATGGCACTCGCAAAAACCCATAAGAAGAAGCTGAACCATGCTAAGAACGTTCAGAGCACAGAAGCACTGGCCTATGCTTACCTCTACAATCGGTAGAGGTCGAAGCATCAGCCATGTGAATCAATCTACTGTGTGAGTGTGCCCGTGCTTGACGCGGGTACTCTCATTCTCATTTTCATACCTTTTCATTTTTCACGGTGATTTTATACTCTAAGAAGAGCACAAATGGATATGGGGACTCAAGTTACAACTCAAACCTCGCAGTATATGGTCTATGATACGCGAGGCTTTTCAGAAAAAGATGCAGTCTATGAAGCGGCGATTAAGATTGCAGATGAGATTATGGAGGGTATCGATAGGTTGACATATTCCAACACAATAGAATCCGCGACACTGTTCATCACAGTATCTGGAGCTCAACTTATTCTTCTCGCAAGGTCATTTGATGATGGACTTATTGCCCCAGCTTTCCGGAGTACTCTCAAGAGCGTGGTATATGACTCTGATACTGGATATATCCAACGATATGTCATTCCAATCCTCGATATAGAATTCCCAATATAGTCTACGTCAATCAATAAACTTAATCACAATACATAATCTTCGAGTGGTAAAAGAGCGAGTGCTTGACATGGAAATTGAGCTAAGACTATTTGATCCTTTCAAAGCGACGGATGAAGAATGGAGGAATTACCATCAATATCGGTACAAGAGGTATCCCGAAATCCATCCGGGAGATCCAATAACTGCTGATAAGGTGGTCGAGGACACTCTTCGTTTCATGAGGGAAGAGAGCTATATTGAAACTCACACTGTTCATCTCAAAGGAAAACCCGATGAACAAATTGGTCTCGTGCGTATAGGAGTACTGAAGGAATCATCACCTTCGTATGAGGAGAACAAGCACTTTTGTCAAGTCATCAATCTAGAACTACTCACCCCCTATCGAGGGAATGGTATTGGCAAGCAGCTACTGAAAATGTTGCTTGAGTATACAAAGAGGCACGAGAAGAGCCTCATAGTCGGTTCGACAACAGAGGCTGATGGAAAACAATTCATCAAGAAGCTGAAAGCTCAGGAGGCTCTCTCAGCCGTTGAGAATCGTCTAGACTTGACAACACTTGATTGGAACATGGTGGAGGAATGGGCATTGGAGGGTCCAGTCAGGTCACCCGATTCCAAGGTGGAGTTTTTTCAAGATGCACCTGATGATATCATCGAGGAGTACTGCAAAGTCTATTCAGAGGTCGGTAACCAAGCTCCTCGAGAGGAGTTGGGCGTTGGCGATTTCTTGATCACACCTGAGCTACGCAGACAACATGAAACATATCAGAAGAATGTTGATGTCACCTGGCTGACTGCTATTACCCGAGAACCCAATGGTGATATATCAGGTCTGACTGAGGTTTTGTATCGTCCATCCAAGGACCCTTTAATCTACCAGGACCTAACTGGTGTCATACAGAAGTACCGCGGGTTTGGGAAAGGAAAGTGGTTGAAAGCTGTTATGCTTCTAGAAATCAAGAAAAGATTCCCAACCGTCACGTCTGTAGTCACTGGGAACGCTACAACAAATGTTCCGATGCTCTCAATCAATGAGCGACTTGGATTCAAGGTTCACAGGGAAGCAATCGTAGCGCAGATGGAGACTAAAGAACTTGAGAAATATCTCGAAAAGTGAGTTAAAAGTAGGGTTCATATGGCACGATACTCCAGAGACCGTTGGGTGTTTGGACCTATGAAACTTGAACGCTTTGAGCTTGAACGAAGTCAGTCTGAGAATGAACATCAGGTTGAGTACAACCTGAGTGAGAGTGGTGTGGAACCCATGCACATCCGTGACTTGCTCAAAACCCAGGAGTTGAAGGACCAACTTCTGGACATGCAACTTAGATACTCTCAGACGAACGGTACAGTAGCCCTCCGTAAGGCGATTTCCTATCA
>JAEORN010000350.1 GCA_016840825.1 Candidatus Thorarchaeota archaeon
CACTATCATAACCCCAATTCCCAATAGAGTGGGTTCTGCGAACTCCATGTAGATGATTCTTCTTAGAGCCTCATAGATAATCCAAACTGCGGTGACCCAGAGAATAATGGTTTCTGCGAGTGCTGAGAAATTCTCTATTTTGCCATGTCCATATTGATGCTCCTCATCTGGAGCTTGAGATGCCTTGGTCACTGCAACAAAAGTGATGCCAGCGGCAACAAGATCTAGTCCACTATGAAGTGCCTCTGATATGAGGCCTATGGAGTTGCTAATAACTCCTGTAATTAGTTTCATAGAGGTCAATATCACTGCAGCTACTATGGATAGTGCTGCTGCCCTGCTGGCTTCACTTCTATCATCCATACAGCTTGTCGAATGACGGCTACCTATAAACTTGAAGGTTGAAAACCACTTTGCTTTTCCACAGATTTCTTCCGTCCCAATGGTTCTACGTGAACAACACAATCGACTGTGTCACTCAATTTTGTTAGTCTTGATTCAATCTGAGTCGATATTGCGTGTGCATCGATGATCGAAAGGGAATCCTTTACTTTGACTGTTACGTCCACGAATAGAATAGGTCCTGAATGACGGATTCTTATTCTCTCACATTCCTGTACTTCAGGTATGGTACACACAATGAGCTGTACATCCTCCTCGAGTCCGGTCGGTGCGGTGTCGATTAGAATATCATAAGCTTCCTTTCCGAGTCTTACTGATGCAAAGAAGATGATGATCGCTACTCCAATGGCAGATATCGGGTCTCCAATGGGCAACCCTGCCCAAACGAATCCAAGTCCGATTAGAACGACAATGCTTGATATCATATCTGCATAGAAATGAAGTGCATCTGCCTCTAAGGCTTGACTGTTGTGCTCCTCGGCAACTTTGTATAGCATTTTACTTCTTTCGTAATTTACGAGTATACTCAGAATCATGACTCCCACTCCTAGGAGAGAAGCTTCTGGCCACTCCTCATGTGCAATCCTAGTCCAAGCCTCAGATACGATCCATATCGATGTAATCCATAGCAGTACCGTTTCAGCTAATGCCGCGAAGTTCTCTATTTTTCCATGTCCGTAATGATGCGCTTGATCTGGAACTTTCGCTGCCCGATTGACTGCAACAAACGTAATTGCAGCAGCCATCAAATCCAATCCACTATGGAGTGCCTCAGATATTATACCTAATGAGTTGGTAACAATACCTGCTACGATTTTAATCAAAGTTAATATCACTGCAGCCACAATTGAAATTCCTGCTGCTCTGGAAACCTCTTCTCGATTTCCCATAGTATCACTAGGGTGCGCGCTTATTGAACACCCAAAAAGGTTGTCATCAAAGCATGAAGCCATATGTGAAGAATTAGCCTCAGAACTTGAGTGCTGCCCATTACAGGATGAAGAAAACAACGATACTGTTCCCATTCATCTATGATATATCAGGGATGAACGCTCAGAAGTTTACCGCTTGATCGAATTGAATCAATGACTAGACGCTGCAATTCAAGAGAGATATGTTGTATCATGATCTTTGAGTCGATCTGTGGTTCTTCTTCATACTGAAGATTAAAGCCCAGTTCCTGAAAGACCTCTTGGATTGATTTGAATCTGCTAAGTGATGCTGTCCTTCCAGCCCCAATCTTTCTAAGGATCTCGAAGCCATATCCCGTAAGCCAAAGTGGAATCAGGTTCACACTACTCTGGTTTGCTTGAAGCTTCAACTCTTCGATTTCCTGCTTTCTTCTCTTTGCAATCGGATCTACCAAGATTGCTCCCCTTGTCGTTGAAAGTCTATCCACATTGAAGAATAGGGTAGAACCTCCATTCTGCAATTGCTTTATGATCTGCTTGACTATCTTGGTGTAGAATTGATTCAATCCTTCTTTCACATCAACAAGATCAGGGAGTTCACAGAGTATATCTGATATTTTCATATCCACTCCAAACAACTCTCCCATCTCGAGACCATCAAATAGCTTCTTTTGAATTTCAAATGTGTGTGGGAGTGGAGGTGTCCTTAGAACTCTTCCAATTCGATCCCTAACCTCTTCCCATCCCAGTCTTTTTATGACTGCATCATAATTAGGAATTCGAATCTCGGATATTAGTCTACTATCCTTCAACCAGACTGGTTTGCCATATTGCAAGGCATTCCTGAGAAGCGCATCAACTACCACTGCGGAGAATGAGTTA
>JAEORN010000351.1 GCA_016840825.1 Candidatus Thorarchaeota archaeon
ATCCCGTCTGACCTGCCTCTTTTCTATTCTCTCTAAATCCACCATTTAGTAGTCTCGAAACCTTGTTTTTCAAGAATCATAACCGATTTCCCACTCTACACGATTATTGCTTTGATTATAGGGGTTAAAAGCTAGCATTTTTGATGTTATTGCCATGGTAACGACCGACAATTATTACGTTCAAAAGAAGGACCACTGGCTGAGATTTTATCGTGACATTATGGAGAATAAAAGAGTTGAGCGCTCTGTGCTTCAAAAACATCTCACTCCCGAAAGAATAGTGGAATTGAAGTCGAGCATACAACAGCGATTCGAAGAGTTGCTGCCTCAAATCCCGGATTTTGGTAGAAGGGAAATAAACCAATTTTCAATAGACATGGTCAAGACTGCTCTCTCTTTAGCGTTCTATAGGGCCCTACAAGAGGAAGGATTTCAACTTCGCACGATTGGACAGATAATCTTTGAAATTGGTGAGGCATACTATGCAAGTCTGAATCCTATCATGAAATTCATAATGCGCAGAATCTACCTCTCTTCATCTACTCGGAAGAAGATCAAGAAGCAGATAGAAAACAGACGCCTTCCTGTTGATCCTCAGGACTCTCATTGTGCTTTTGTTGAAGGAGACCAAGAGAACCTACTCTTTGGTATCGACTACACAAACTGTGCAGGTCTGCATTTCCTAAAAAATCAGAATGCGCTAGAATTAGCACCTTACCTTTGCTTATGTGACTATCCAATGTACAGGGGAATCAAAATTGGTTTCAATCGTAGTCAGAATCTTGCGATAGGTGGAACAGCGTGTATGTTTCGCTTCTATCGTACATATCCAACTGAGAGAGGTTGGCCTCCTGAAGAGGTGACTGAATACAAAGACTTCAAGTTCGAAGAATAAAACTTGGAAAAAAGGAAGACACTAATCCATAGGCCTCTAGCATCTCAGTTTGCAAACAATCATCTCTCTCATTCCTATGTAAACACCTCCTAGTCCGCCAACTTTGCTTCTGAGCCTTAGTCACCATATCCATTCAACTATCGATGCCGTCATACTACGGCAATTGACTTTTGAGTGAATATTATAATCATCAATCTGAACAATCTAGAGGGATTACGATGTGTGATTATTGCACTAAGCATGGCGCTGGAGTACGATGGTATCAAAATGCTAGAAACTACTCAAAGGAACTAGCATCAAGTATTCATGTTCGTGACTTTTGCGAATCCTATTTCTCTAGAGAGGTAGCACAAGGACCTGATGGTTTCACATCCCTTGAAGAAAGAATATCACATCCCATCAAAGATAATGAGAAAGAACAGGTTGATAAGAGGTATAGTAAATACCTCCACCATCAAGTTGTTACACTAAACGAAGCAAAGCAGATACTAGAGATAGCAAGCAGACAGACTGACGAACATGAACGTGCGGTCGTGCGATTTCCATGCATATGTCGACATGCAGCATATGGAGGAGATAAGGATCTTCGCTGCTTTGGAATTGCGTTCTCCTATGAATACACTCGGAAGTTCCCAAGATATTTGGGTGGCAACCATCAGTACATGAGCGCCGAAGAAGCGAGTAATCTGTTAGAGGAGTGGAAACAAAAGGATACACTGGTTCATGCTGTTTCAGCATTAGGAGTTCCCTACATAGGCATGCTTTGCAACTGCGATATGCAGGTTTGCCGTCCATATATTCACCGTCAGCGCTTAGGTATCTCATCTCCGTGGCACAAGGGACACTTTGTGGCATCTGTGGACGATACAAGATGTACAGGTTGCAGAGTCTGTGAGGAATTATGTCCCTTCCAAGTCATGAAAGTAGGTTCAATGAACTCAATCGCATTTGTGAAGCCTGAGGAATGTCATGGATGTGGTGTATGTTCTAATCATTGTGAGGACAATGCAATACATTTGGTCGAATATTCTCGATTGTCGGGACAATAGAATCACTTTTGGATCAAAATATCATACTAAACCCTATTTCTCGGGAAGAATGATACCCATTACAAGCATATCGTGATATTCTCCATCATCACCAAAGTATGCGTCATGGAGGACTCCCTCAACTTCAAACCCTCTCTTCTTGTAGAGGGTTACTGCAGCATCATTGTCCTCTACCACCTCTAGACCTATTCGATGAAGGCCTCTACATTTTGCGAGCATGAGAATCTCCTCAATCATAACAGTTCCAAGCCCAGCTCCATGGAAGTTCTGATGGAGATAGATCATCATGTTTCCAATTCCTCTCTCCCTTGGACGTGTAAGTTGATGGACTGCTGATATTCCGACTACTCGATCTTTGTAGATTGCTACGATTGAAAGTCCAGTTCCGACACCACTCATCCAACGGTCAATTTTTACCTCGTCATAGGGTGGATTGTTCCATCTTAGCGCCTTAGGTGATAGGCCATTCATCATATTCAACAATGAATCCTTATCATCAGGTCTAAGCAAACGTAGAAGAACCTCTCTCCCATCCTTTAGTGTAGTCTTCTTTTCCTCCATATCCCCTCTCTCCCAGTAGACAGACTTGGACTTTTCGGATCAAATCGTCACTCATAGGAAACTAGCTAGATATCCCATGAAGACGTGAGATCACCTCTTCAGCTTCAGCCATTATCCTATCCAGCAGATCCTTGGCAGTTGGAATGTCCTTGACCAGTCCTACACCCTGCCCACAGCTCACAACACCAATGTCGATATCTCCTTCATCGTACATCTTCTGTGCCTTCTCTCCTGAAGCAGCCTGAATCAGCTGGAAAAGAGGTGCTTTTTGGCTTTCTAGTTCAAGCAGGTGTTGGGCAGCCTTATTATTCCATATCCTATGAGTATTTCCGACAGAACGCAATGCTAGGCATGTATCGGTTTCAGCTGCTTCTACAAAGGCCTGCTTCAGCTTGTCATGGATAGGACATTCCTTGGTTGCCATCATTCTGGTTCCCATAATCACTCCCTCAGCACCTAAGGCCAGAATTGCAGCAACACCTCTACCATCTGTTATACCACCACCCGCAATCACAGGAATATCCAAAGCATCTACGACGGATGGCGTCATTACCATTGTTCCTATATCCAAGACGCCAGTAGCTCCACCATTCTCATATCCTACCACTGTTACCA
>JAEORN010000352.1 GCA_016840825.1 Candidatus Thorarchaeota archaeon
AGTTTCAATGCTCCTAAATTGTATCTACTATTTACACTTATTCCATGTGACTGTCACCGGACGTCTTAAACGTGGTATCATGTAATGCAACTGTGATGAGCGACATCAGATGGAGATTGGTAGCACTTGGACAATTAGCTTTGCTCTTAGAGGCCAGTGCGCCTAAGCCCGGCAATGTGAACCGAAGTGCACGTTTCTCAGACACAGACTATAGACACTTTCTTACGAGCGCTTCTATGATGTCTAGAGGCTTGCATAGATGCGCGTCACAGGGCATCAAGATTGGCACTAATGAGTTGTCCCCAAAGGATGCGCACCTAGGAGAGTTGATTGAAATCTGTGTCATGGACTCATTGAATGGTCTGAATCAGAGAAACACCATCCTAGGTTCGATTCTCTTGTATGTACCTTTGACAGTATCAATGGCTGCAAGTCTGGCGAGTAGGCAACAGTTCTTGATAGATGCTGTTGAGAAATGGTTGAAGGCGGTCATCGATGATACGACTGTGGACGACACTGTTGGTCTTTATCGAGCCTTCATCCGCTCTACACCGGGAGGACGTAAAATCAAAGAAGAACCTGAATGGTCTGATACTCATAGACGATATGACTTTGAGAATCCAAATGCGATTGATAATATCATTGAAGATGATCTCCGGCTTATCGACCTCTTCAGAATGTCCTCTGATGTTGACGAGATAAGTCAAGAATATGCCAATAGTTTCCGATTGATTTTGAGAGAGGTTTATCCTTATGTTTCTGCGATATCCAGCTCATTGGAGGATTTGGAAGAAGCAATTGTAAGGTCCTTTATTTGGCTTCTATCAAAGCGTCCTGATGGGCTGATTGTGAAGAAGGCCGGCAGAGCAAGAGCTGAAGAAATAAGAGTGTTGGCAGAGGTGACTATGAAGAACTGGTCTGATGTGGAGGATCCTGAAGAATTAATTGTCAAGTTGGATGAAGCACTGAGAAAAGAAGAAAATCTACTAAATCCTGGAACCACAGCAGACATTATCTCAACTACTGTTTTCTGCAGATTGGTGAGTCTAACTTATCCGGAGAACTAGTCTAGAATTCCACTGTAGATAATTATTGCTAAAATGAACAGGATGATTCCTGATGGAATCAGCATGATCTTCCCTTCGTTTCTTTTTACGTCTCGTATCTCCCGATTAGGTCCAAGGAGGAATCCCAGAAAAAGCAGAATGCCTAGAGCAATCAAAAATGCGGCAAGTCCTTCGTGGGCCATCTAGAATCACTCGCAGTTCAATTCACTCACGAGTTATTAACATAGCCATCTTGTTCCAATTAGAAATGAAAAAATCACTGTAAAGCAAAGAGGAAAAATAATGGATAAAGGGTTTGCACCAGCTTAGACAAGGACCTGTCTGAAGACATGCTCAAATCTCATTCGAAGTTCTCTAGCTCGCTCCATGTCAGCTGCATACAGGGGTTGTCTCATATCATTGAGATTGGGTATTTTTGTGCACAGTTTTTGACCCATGAGTTTTCTAAGGGCGAAACTCACTGTTCGAGGCGCAAGGTCCACTCTGTTACTGATTGCTTTTGGTGTCATTGGTCCTTCTGAGGTTAGTCGGTCCAAAACAATTATCGCACTACGAGGAAGTTCAATAGACATTTGCTTTGTACCATCCCTATCGTATTCGGGTCTTTCTGTCCCCAGCTTTTATGTATGTGCAACAGAATATAAGAGATAAGGTCACAGCAGTATGGCTCAAATTTGCGTTGCTACTCAAAATTGGATAGGCATTTATAGGAATAAATGAGACTATCTATTGAATGTATGACCCCGGTGACTGCCTTTTCGAATCTCGGATTGAAGATGAGTCACGCGATTAACCATGAATGGATGTTGTACATCCTTAATTCTGTCTCAATTGACATGATAGAATGGTTGGCGCATATCTGCTAGGTTGGGCACCCGTCGAACTATATTCTCCTTTATGAGTATACTAAGAGCGTATGTAATTGTACGAGAAGGCATGTTTATCCTACTGATTATTGTCTTAGGAGTCATAGGACCTTCTGCTGTTAGACTATTCAAAACAGTTAATGCACTGTTAGGAAGTTCGATTGGCATCTCTGACTCACTACCACCGATAGCTATTACATTTACATGACGAATATAAGAGATGACATCAAAGCACTTCTTGCAGATCTGCAAATGTTGCATGATATGCGTGAGAGATGATTCAAGAGCAAAGGTCTAGATCGGAAAGTAGTATGTGCATTTATGGTGATTAACTTGAAAAAAAATGTCTTCATCACTAGGAAAATACCGAAGGAAGGCTTGAATGCAATCAATAGGGAATTCAATGCCTCTGTCTGGTCTGGTGAGTTTCCACCATCAAAGGACGAAATTGTACAGAATGCAGCAGACTGTGAAGGAATAGTGACACTTCTATCTGATCCGATTGGAGCTGATATAATCGAGAAGCTGCCAAAGTTGAAAGTAATTGCACAGTACGCAGTGGGTTATGAAAATATTGACGTGAAATTCGCTACGAAAAAGGGGATTATCGTCACGAATACACCAGGTGTCCTCACTGAAACAACAGCAGACCTAACTTGGGCATTAATCATGGCTGCATCAAGAAGGATTTGTGAAGCAGATAGGTATGTTAGAGAAGGTCATTGGAAAGTTGCATGGAGTCCAGAACTCCTTCTTGGTTCTGATGTTTACAACGCAACTCTAGGAATCGTCGGGATGGGTAGAATCGGAAAAGCTGTTGCCAGGCGTGCATACGG
>JAEORN010000353.1 GCA_016840825.1 Candidatus Thorarchaeota archaeon
AAACCGTGACAGATAAGTTGGCAAAGAAATGTGGTATCGATACGCATGATTTGTATTGTATTGTGGCACCTACTGCATGTAAAGTAGGGTCTGTTCAGATATCTGCACGAGTCGTAGAGGTAGGAGTGCATAAACTCCATGAATTAGGCTTTGATCCAAGAAAGATTCGGAATGGCCATGGCGTGGCTCCAGTAGCACCCGTTGTAAAGAAAGACGCGAAGGCTATGGGAATCACAAATGACTGTATCCTCTATGCAGGTCAGACCTACTATTATATTCGGCCCACAGAAGGAGATGACCTCGCAGAATTGGCTAAGAAAGCACCTTCTTCATCCTCAGAGCAGTATGGAATGCCGTTCTATGACCTGTTCAAAAGCGTTGAATTTGACTTCTACAAGGTGGACCCACTCTTATTCAGTCCAGCAGAGATGACCATCAACAATATCACAACAGGTGAGATTCACAAGGCAGGAAAGGTTAACCACACTGTATTGAAAGAATCGATGGGTCTTTAGATTGAGTTAGGTGACTTCAAGCTCACCAACTAGCTCAATCGCTTCTTCCTCAGCAGGAACGACGAGTTCTGCTTGGGGTATGGGGTTTCTAAAGCCTTGAATGATTAGCAGAGTGCCAATCAGGGTCACTAATCCCATAAGTGCAAAGGTCGTTGGAAATCCGTGTAATGGTAAGAGCCAGCCAAAGAGAAGAATGAAGGGTATTGCCATCATCATTGCTATTGTTGGTTGGAGGGAGTAGATACTGTTTCGAATCCTATTAGGAACAACATCAAGGAATACTCGCTGATTCAGGATATTGGCAATACCACCGAACAAGTCACCCACGATGAAAATGATGTATATGAGAACGATTGGAAGTACGGACTGCGTTGGCATCTCGATTAACGGGATATCGAATATGTAGAGTCCGACGATATCGACAGCCTCTGTCGGAGGCGGTAATGTGAATATGATAGCTGCTAGGAGAATGTTGAATATAACACCAAGGAATTGGAAGAACCTAAAGCGAGGGGTCCATTTGACAGGATCGAACCTTTGAGCGATGACACCACTACGTTCCTGTCCAAATGCCTCAGGGAAGAATACCAGAGTCCTGAATGATGATACCGTTACATCGTTGAAGAGATAGGCAAAGTAGAGAGGAAAGAGAACAATTTGCCACCATACTGTACCAATAGCCCAGAGAAAAATCTCTCCAAAGAGGACCAGAGATACAAATCTGCTTGAGAAAAGGAATCGTACTCCATCCTTCATTAATCCGGTATATTCTTTGAATGATTTGGACTCGGAGGATTCACGAGCTCCGGGTATATCCTTTATGACTGATAGCACAACTAGTGCTAAGAGCAGGCATGCAATGGCTTGAAGTTGGAATACTAGCTCTCGGAAAAAGATAGTGGCAATTATACTTCCTGGTATTAGTACGAGTGTAGATGATATCTGCCATATGAACCCAACTTTTCCCCAAAAGACTCCGTATGCCTTACGATCTTTATCTTGAGGCATCGCCACTCGATAGTTATTATCGAACCATGCATGAAATGCTCCGCTTTCTTGTGACGCGCCAAATCCCATGAGAGCATAGATGGCAACATAGACAATGAACTCAGTCGTGAATGTCAAAGTCGAAGTCAACCAGAAGGCAACTGCGTAACAGACCAGAGCGGAAGCAATGACCCATCTTTGCCCAATGTGATCACCAAGAGCGCCTGTTGGATAGTCAAATATGGTCTGAACAACCAATTGTATCACTACTAAGAAGCTGACAATAGTAATCCCTGCAAGGTAATCCCCTTGCCCAAGGGACTCGGCGATGAATATCGTCCAGAAAGTAGTAGATACCTGAAAGACGATAGCGAATGCAGGAAGAACGACAGCTAGAGTCTTGGCTAGACCGAAACCTGCTTCTGTTGCGTCTTGTAGACCGAAGGCTTTGGCTAACCTACTCATCACTATCACTCCTTGAATTCTATTAGAAGGTAAATGAGGGCGGAAACATTCCTCTATTAGTATTTTGTACTCTGCCATTTTGAGTGATGCCGTTCACTTTATCATAGAGAGTCATTATCTAGAAAGTTGAAGTGGAATGAAAATTCGTATACGATTTAGAGGCCCCTTGGCTTCTCGAATGCCTACAGATATAGTCGATCTGAATATCGATGATGATAGCAACCTGCAGCAAGCACTTGAGAAGCTACTGCTTGACTTTCCGTACGTAAAAGAAACATGGGAGTCCCCTGAGCAAATTGATCAAGATGCGTTATTGCTCAAGAACGACACCGATGTGGGGCTCCTCGAGGGACTCTATACAGCTCTGCAGAAAGATGATGAGATTGTTATTTTGCCTCTCGTTCATGGAGGCTAGACTAATGCTGCCCCTGCTCTGACAGCTTTCATGTTAATCTCGACATACCGCTCAGGTACCGAAGCTCTAACAGCCTTCTCCAATGCTTCGTCTGTTATTGCTCCAAGCTTCTGTGCAAGTGCTCCTAACATGACCATGTTTGATACAAGTCTGAGTCCCAGTTCGTCTGCGGTTCTCATTGCAGGGACCTTGAAGACCTGATAGTTGGTATCGATCTTTGACGTGTCAACAAGATCAGGGTCTACAATAAGGACACTACCTTCCTTTGCCTCTTCCAAGTATGCATCAAGAGCCTTCTGATTCATCGCGATTAGGATATCGGACTTTCTGACCTTTGGATAGTGAATATCACCATCACTGATTATTATCTCTCCCTTAGCGGCGGTCCCGCGAGCTTCTGATCCATAGCTTTGACTTTGGACTGCATTGAGCCCTGCATTTACTGCAGCATTGCCCACAATTACAGCGGCGAGAACAACACCCATCCCACCAGTACCTGCGATTCTAATCTCCTGACGCATCGATCCTCACATCCGAGATATTAGAGAACATCTCATTCATTCTTTCGATAAGACCCGGTTCCTCTCGATCCACAAATACCCCAAGGTCAAGTCCGTCTTTTGTTGGGACTCTATAATTGAGGGGATCGTCCACCTTACGTACTGGGAGGGCCTTGAACCATTCCAAGAACTTCTGAGCTTCACCAATCTTTGCTCTTCTACCATATGCAGTTGGACACTGACTAAGCATCTCTACAAATGAGAATCCCTTGCGTTGGAGAGCGGTCTTTATCGCTCGGGCCGCTTGATTTGGGTGCGCTGTGGTCCATCGTGCGACGTAGTTCGCTCCTGCTGCCGCAACGAGTCGTGACATGTCAAATGGACGCTCTGGATTACCATAAGGTGTTGTAGAAGTAGTGTCTCCTGTGAAGGTGGTCGCACTCACCTGCCCACCGGTCATCCCATAGTTGTAGTTATTGCTGCATATAACAGTCATATCTACATTGCGACGAGCTGCGTGTATGAGATGATTTCCCCCGATAGTGACTAAATCGCCGTCGCCAGATATCACAACGACCTTGAGCTCTGGATTGGCAAGCTTCAGACCTGTCGCAAAAGCAACTGCAC
Organism: Candidatus Thorarchaeota archaeon; assembly: GCA_016840825.1. The sequence goes on from JAEORN010000353.1 coordinate 3,510, forward strand.
GGCCATGGGTCGTGTGTAGTGTATCTGCCCTGAAGTGAGGAGAAGGAATCCAAGCACCACATCCAATGCCAGAAACGAAGGCAAACTCACTCAGGTCCTCATGTCCGAGATCCTTCACAGCCTTCAAGAAAGCATTAGTGATTGTACCATTCCCGCATCCAGGACAGAAAGGCGATGGGAGGGCTTCCTCACGGAGGTATTGTAATGAGATATGTGGAGCAGGTGTCGTCACAGCTATCACCGTACTACTGAGTTGAGCGACCATCTTCTCGTTAATAACGTAGCGATACTAGCTCCTTCAAATGCTCTTCGTTCGAGAAGCACTGTAGAGATTGTGCTTCTGCATGATCTCCATCTTCATCTCATCAGTGTATTCGACCTTCAGCTTCTCTCGCAATTCGACAGGTATAGGCTCTTTCTTTGCCATAAGCTCGCCCGCAATAGTGATGGAGTCTAGGAACTCTGCCAACCCCTTACGTGCATCCTCATCCTGAAGGATTTGGCCAGCTGGGAGAAGGATATGGACTGCTGTGGGATAGAGACTACGAACGATGTTGAAGGGAGAGATTTCTGGAAAGCCGCAAGTCGCAGCAATGACTAGCTCGGGAAACTTCTTCTGTCTATCAGGATGTGATACCTTACTATCTCTTACTATCATCTCTGGCAGAGAGAATGGAAAAGTACGCTCGACCAAGCGTTGCATATAGTGAGTGATGTTGTTCCCATAGATAGGAGTGCCAAAGAGAAGGATGTCAGCTTCTCCAATTCTGGGTAGTATCCAGTCCATATCGTCACTATGCATGCATTTCCCAGGAGTCTTCCACCAACAGGTGAAGCAGCTTCTGCATCCATTGATATCTAGGTCTGAGATGTGATGCTTTTCTATCTCCACACCTCCCTTCCGTGCGCCTTCGATGAATCGCTCTATCAGGATGTCAGTGTTTCCCCTCTCCTTTCGAGGACTAGCATTGAACGCGAGTAGCTTCATGAATATCAATGCAGTATGAATGATTATGACTGTTTACAGCTCAGCAAAATCTCTCTGATGGAGGAAGGTATAGGAAAACAATTGACTGCATATCAGTCACTTCTCAACGAAATTCAATGTAAATAGTGACATTTTCCTAATCATTATACAGAAAGTGCTTAGCTGATTTGAACCTCTCATTGCGCCGTTCATGAAATGCACATTCGTTCTGGAGTGGTATGCTCCGTTGGATATGCGTGTTCAGGTCACATTAATCTGCCTGCAAGATGCTTTGCCAGCGAGCTAGCGGTATGAATTCATATACCGGAGAACAACCGATCATCATAATGTGAGTTCCCAGAACTCTGAAACAAGTTTGTGACCGAATCTTTCGCATGCCTCCTCCTCAATGAGCTTAAAGCCATATTTTGAATAGAGATGCCGTGCCGCAAGTAAATTACTTTGGGTCCATAGTTTGATTTTTCTGTAGCCGTTTCGTTTTGAGAAATCAATACACTCTTCGATGAGTTTCCTTCCGATGCCTTTTCCTCTTGCTTTCGGTTCGACGAGGAACAGTCGTAATCTGGCCACCTGATTGCTATCATCAACAATCATTATTGAACCGACCTTTTCTCCGTTCTGTTCAGCAATCCATATTCGTTCCCGTTTTGAGTCATGATTTTGAATGAATCCTACTAGAATTTCTGCAGTCAAAGCCTCGAAGGTCTCATCCCAGCCATATTCTTCAGAATAGACAACGCCATGACGGTGTACAATCCATCCGATATCCCCTGCTCTGTGTTGGCGTATGACCAGATAGGAAGAGGGATTCGATGGTTGATTGAGAAGATGTTCGATTGTGTGCATTGCATTGACAAAGCGGTATTGGTCCTCATTTGACAAAGGCTCCAGCATTTCTCTAATCTCTTCGCTGGCGCGATTATTGAGATTCTGAAATTCATTGATGCCTTTAATGGTGAGTCGTAAGATCCATTGTCTGTTGTCTATCTTCGACCTTTCTTTGGTTATCAGACCGTCCTTTTGAAAGACACTGAGGATGCGGCTCAAGTATCCGGGATCCATACCCAGTTTCTGAGCGATATCACTTGAATTGATTTCTTCTTGTTGAGCCAGTTCAAAAATGACACGTGCTTGAGAAAGGGAAAATCTGGTACTCAGCAGACCCCTGTTCAGAAGACCGATTCTTCTGGTGTACATCCGGTTGAACCTTCGAATGGATTGAATATTCTCTTCAACTTGGTTCTCGGTCATAGAGTTCCCCACTTATGGACTAATTTATTTGATTGAAGCAAATATTTAGTTGACATTGTCAACTAAATTAGAAGAATCTTTCTATCAGCGTCATGTGGAGCAGGTGTCTTCACAGCTATCACCGTACTACTGAGATGGCCGGAACGTTTTGCTGTGAATAACCTAGCGATACTAGCTGTTTCAATTCATTCTTTTCATAGAAGAATCACTAGAATCTGAGATTTACCAATACCCTTAGCGACAAGTCGCTTCTTCTTTCTCGTTGCGCCGATATGGAGCCTTAATTAAAGATTGTAACTTCATCTTGCTCAATTATATAAAATTTCTAAGGTGGAAGTGAATGCAAAGAAGAGTCATATTTCTCCTGTCTGCAGTTTTGTTCGTACTCATACTTATTGGACCCTATCCAACTTTTGCTCAGAGCGATTCTGAAAGAGTTGATCTTGAAGGGGTAAAAGTGGCAGTCTGGTATTATAGTGACGACATCGTCACATCCAGTGCTATCGCACTCCATGCCATGTTTGAGTGGATGAATGCGACAGTGGAATATGTCAATGCTAGTGAGGTGAGGTCAGATGCGCTCAATGAATATGATCTCCTTGCAATGCCAGGAGGCATGGTCAATGCCTATATGGGCGCTCTAGGAACAAGTGGAATTGAGAACCTTAGAGATTGGATTGCAGAAGGAGGGTCATACTTTGGTATATGTGGCGGTGCAATCTTCGCAGCTGTTAGTAGAAGACTTGGCATATACAATGGGACGTACGAACAAGTCGTTCCCGGAGATATATCAATGGCGCAAATGGAGATGACCCTTAACACGACATGCGATGGGCCAGACCTATCTGATATGCCTGAGAACTTCAGTACCCTTTATTGGGGTTCATCCTATTTCATTCCAGAGGAGGGATTTGACTATATTCCTATAGCTAGGTACAGTGAGGGAAACGGTCCCGGTATGATTGCCTTCACCTATGGACATGGTAATGCGTTTCTTTCGAGTCCTCATCCAGAATATGAAGAAGGGAGTGCTAGAGACGACACGAATGACTTTGATGCGTATATCGATCCTGATACTGAATGGGATTTTCTCCTTCGAATTGCTATCTGGCAAATAGAAACTTCATTGCAGAGCAGTGATGATTCACAGATTCTGGTATATGGCTTGGTTCTTGCCGGAGGGATAGCAGTAGTAATTGTTGTAGCAATAGTAGGGAAAAGGTGGAAATGACCTTAGCATCAGAGAAAGCTACTGCTGATTAGATTGCGAACTATCTACTGGACGCTATAAGATGCTTTCAAGCCTAAGGGATGCCCCACAGTTCATGCATGTTTCATTTCGAACTGATGCATACGGAAAGCTACAGGATTGACAGAAGTGCTGACTAGGTTTGGGTCGATAATAGGCTGTGAGATACCGTGGAGCCATTGTACTAATAGTGTATAGCATCCCACAAACCCCGATAAAGGATACAGCAGCGAACGTGATTTCTTGATAGACGTTTGAGCCATTAGGAAAGAAAATGGCTGATATCACGATAGGGAGAAGAAATAACAAGGAATAGAGAACTACGAGTATTCGCCTATCCACCAAACCCACCTTCAGGATAATATATGAGCTTGTCATCTTATCTACTCTTGGATTGATTGAGATATCCAAGGATTTCTGCCTTCAATCACACTTCGATGGGATCCTTATGTTCGATGATCTGTTCACATCTTTTGCAATTCACATACCCTTGAGTTTTCACGAACACGATGTCATATTCACTGTTCAGTCTGCATTTGGGACAGGTCAACCTGATCATTCCCTCTTTTGCAGGTTGCTTGTGATATATGGGCAGAGGCTGAAATACCTCTTGATCCTTGGAATCCTTTCCGTCCTCATCGATTGGATTGATACTCCCTGAACAAATCCAGTCAAGACACATCCCTCCCATGAAGAGAACTAGCAGTCCTGCAATGATTATCTCTAGCACGATGTTCAGCTCCTATGAAAATTCATAGGTCGCAACATAGAATCGTCTTCTATTATTATGGTGTCTACTTGTATTTGAATGTTCAATGGACATTGCTAAATCCTTGTATGAAGCAGAATTACAGATAGGTCATCTTTATTGAGCAAGGTCTCAACAGAGGTTTTAAAACGGGATGCTTTCGCGACTGAGATAGTTTGCACTTTTACTTTGAAAGGTGATAATAGGAATGTCAGAAGTCGCAGCAATGAGAGCCTTCAACCGCGAGATGGCAGCGGTGGTCGGCGCTACAGTCGAGGTCGAATTGACCAATGGTAAGAACTACAATGGCACCCTTGTCGGGATTGACCAGACAACCCTGAGCATAGTCTTAGCTGGTGTAGGTGGCGACGCAAATGTCCCCAAGATGTTCATCTATGGTCCAAGCATCGTAGCGTTCTCAGTTTCAGAGAAGGAAATCAGCCTAGAGGGGCTAGCCAGGGAGCTTGAGAAACAGTTCCCACCAGGTGGTGTCCAGTACTTCCCTGATACGAGCATTATCGTCGTTATGAACAAAATCAGGATCACACCCGAAGGCGTCGATGGGACCGGACCGCTCTACGAGCGTGTCGCACAGGTCGCCGAGCCATGGTTGCGAGACCGTGGTCTGCTAGACTAAGAGAAACGATGAGTTGACCACTCCCTTCGTGCCAAACTAGTGGTCACTAGGAATATGAGTCAAGTATCTGATTGCGACATCTGATCGTTGACCTGCAGCCAATGGTATGCTAGAACCACTTGGTAATATAACGAACTGCTATGTGTCGGAAACTCTAAATGTTGCCTCGAACCCTTCAATCCATCGCACACCGAGGTGTTATTCATGGTAAACTGTGAGGGATGCGGCGCTAGTATTGATGCGAGTGAGAATACATGTCCGTACTGTGGTCATGTTGTTAGCAAGAAGGTTGAGTTCCTATCCAAAGAGAGAGTACAAATTCATTCTGATACTAAACGAACAGGAATTCACGAGAGAGATAGTACCTATGGCGTTGTGCGGAATGAAGATGGAACTTCCAAGGTCATCTTTGGAGATGGGGTCACTGGACGTCGACCTTCCTCTGGGGCAGACATCCGTGCAGGATATCGGGCGGGGGCTGGCGCTTCAGGAAATATCCCAACTGGAATCGTAAAGAAACTAGACAAGCTGCATGATAAAATAAAGAAAATACCAGACCCCTCAAAAGGTAAAGGCTCGCGTGACCTAGGAAAAGACCTCATTGAGGCTTTCTCGATAATGGGTGACCTACTGGCATTGTATCAGAGTGGCATAGCCCAAGAGGCACATCTCAGTACCAAGGATCGAGACCGTGTATCAAAGGGAGAGAAGAGAATAATTCCGAAACTGAGAAACCTCGTGTATTTCTGTGAGAGAGTGGATGCTAAGACACAGCAGAAGACGGGTCTTTCAGATACTCACATGCAAGATATCAAAAATGCAGCTACTGCGACTTTGCGTGTAGTAGAATCTGGAATATGTACAAAATGTGGCGCTATGAACAAATCTGGAGATAAACGGTGTCGAAATTGTGGTGCATCTCTCTAGTTATCATGATCTCCTAGTATAGCTGTTCTGTTCAATCGAAATCATATCAGAAAGCGACATATGTGGTTCTAGTGTTGAGTATCAAGTGGGATAAGAAAGATTAGGCACTCCGAACAGAAATAGGAAGAGGAAAATCCAAGAATGGCTAGCACTCAATCCCCTCCGGCATCCATCGATACTGGTATGCTTCTACATCTTATTGTAATCGACAAACGGAATCAGAAGATACTTCTCTCCATCAAATACAGAAGCTTTGACAAGGATCCTGAATCTCTAGCTATGAGCTATAATCCTTATGATGATTATAGTGGTCCGTTGACAACTATATCCAAAGATGATTACAGGATACTGATTGAAGGTGGAGGTTGGCCTCCTTCCACAAGTAAAACCGCAGTCGTACTCTTCATTCGATCTAATTCTGACTCATCTACAGATGATGAGCCCTACCGAGGGAGAATGCGGACTATCTTGAATCTCATAGAGAAAGGAATCTTGGATTTGAGTATCCTTGACAGACTTCCAGTGTTCGAAGGCAGTGAATCTAACTGGTTGCACATCTACATCCTTCAGAATTTGCTGTCAACTCTAGGTCTAGAGTGGGTGGGGCTATTGGATACGGATCCTCTCGATCTTATGAGAAGAATTTGGACAGTTTCTTCATCTTCTGACAAAGAACAGCAAATACGCCACATCGTGTTCGATGTGCTTGATTCTCAGATAGAGCGGGGAGGAACTACAATAGGGCTTAATATTGAAAAGATGGTCAAATATGAAACTCTAGCAAAGCATAAAGATCGAGTCCATGAATTGAGGAAAGGCGAGATAGAGCAACTACAGCCAATTTTGATGTCTCCTGTCCATACTGATTACGGGTATGATATTTTCGAAATCAACTTGGAACCACTCTGGTACACAGCATATGGATACAACGTACTGAACGAACTTGAACTTGGAAAGAACTGTGACGGAGAAGATTTCATAGATATTCAGGATGCTTTCACCAATCTTGGTATCACGCTTGAAACCAACACAGATGCTCAGAAAACCTATCAGTCCGGTATATCGAAAACGATGAAGGAGTACATTGGGTATATTTCACGATTCAATATCTTGGAAATCTCACCATGTCGTGATGGTGTGCTAGCTAATCTCATTCGATCTATCATGAGTTGAATTCATTTGTGATAGGATTTTTCTAGTCATATCTTGATCGAGACCAATCACCTTCGCGACGATCATTCCCACCACGAATCCCCTTAAGTTGGCGCTCTCTACGTCCAATATAGTACTGGTAGAATCCAGGTAGCATGCAAATCCCAAATATGAAGACCAACATGGGAGAATAATATGGAAGAACCTCTGGGAGTGCGTTTCCGGTTGCTGTTGCAGAGGATATGATTGACGAGAAGATAAATACGTATATCACGAAACCACTGCATATTGTAAGCCAAGATATCTCGGGCATAGCAGCCGACCTACATTTAAAGGAACAATACTCACTGAAATAGCCAGGCATATCTAGTGGACTTGGCCGTACCCATTTGCCGCACCAAAGGCACCTATGCTGCCTAGTGGCACTTTCTCTTGGAAATCGATATTGTTCGTCCCTATCCATGGTCACCTCTCCCCCAAGGCATATACAGCGCGAGTTGTATTAACCATTATCATCAATAAAGGCTTGGAAAATGGTAGTATGATAACTGCGTAGTATGGGATAAGAGTGTGAAAGAGAAGGCTAGATGAGTCGCCTCAGTCCAAGATCATCCAGATTCTTACGACGTTCATCACGCTTCATCTCATCCAGCTGACTGTCTACTCTCTTCTCTAGAGGTTTTAATCTGTCTTCCCAAGTTCCTCTACTGACCTGTGGAACCTTCCCAATTGATCTGAACTCAGCCTTTATCTTACGTGGGTCTAGTGAGCCCGCTGAGCCCATGAGACCGAGGTCAGCTAACCGACTTCTAGTTCGAGGAGTTTCCTTTTCATCGGTGGACCGCGCAAGAAGTTGTGGACTCTTAACACCTGTTAGAATTAACATGACACGAAGTGTCCCAGTAAGACGCGGATCGACACGAGCTCCCCATATCACATTAGCATCAGTGCTCATCTTCTCAGATATCTTCTCTCCGACGCCGTTAGCTTCGGCAAGAGACATATCAGGTCCACCAGTGATATGGATTAGAGCTCCAGTTGCTCCTTTCCATTCGACTTCCAATAAGGGACTGTTCAGTGCGTTCTTGATGGCATCTTCTGCACGATTATCACCAATAGCTTCCCCTAGTCCAACAAGAGCAACTCCACCATTGCAGATGATGGATCTAACATCTGCATAATCAAGGTTAATCAGACTAGGCATGGTTATAGTTTCTGTGATACCTTTGGTCATTGCTGCGAGGACTTCATCAGCAACACCAAATGCTTCCTCTAGTGGCAGGTCAGGAACAAGCTCCATGAGTTTCTGATTATCAATGACGACAACAGTATCAGCGAATTCCTGTAATCGAGCGAGCCCTGCTTTTGCCTTATCGATTCTAGTACGTTCAAGGCTGAAAGGCATAGTGACAACACCCACTACGATAGCATCATTTCGCTTTGCTATCTCAGCCACAATTGGCGCGCTTCCTGTGCCAGTGCCTCCACCCATTCCTGCAGCAATGAAGACCAAATCTGCATCTCTAAGAAGCTCAGACAACTGATGAGCGGATTCCTCTGCAGCAGCCTGTCCGACATGCGGATATCCGCCTGCACCCAGACCTCTGGTAATCTTCTCTCCGATCAGAAGTTTCCTGTGAGCGGTAGTTACTGCAAGGTGTTGACGATCAGTATTGATAGCGATACATTCTGCACCTTGTACACCTATCGACATGAGGCGCTTGATGGTATTATTACCTGCACCGCCACAACCAACCACGACAATACGAGCCTGTCCCATATCTAGGGAAGATCCGACAGACCGTTCTCGGCGAGTATGTTCCCTTGCAGAGTCGATCAGTGTTTTCATCCTATGATTTCACTCACCCTTGCAGTTGATGCGTTGCGTCCCCATAGTTCCTGTTTGAGCAGATCTCGAATGGCAATTCGAATAGCCTCAGATCTATTAGGATAGAGACCTTTGTCTACCAGTTCCTGAATATCGTCAAGTAATCTATCCGGTAAGTGTACAGCTATAAGACGCATAAGCAGTCCTCTATGAAACTGGGGTCATAGAGGGATATTATTCCATGTAATACGTAGAGATTGTGTACTTGATATTCAAAAATGGCGCCAAAAATGATTGGATGTATCAGCGAGATTATGTGCCATACAAAAAGAGAAGAAAAGAAGAGAGCTTGCTCTCTTCTCTGTCTGTTTTACTTGGTCTTGCGACCAGTTCGTCGTGCTGCAATATTACCGACTTTACGACCGGGTGGAGCACTTCTGGATACTGTTGAAGGTCTGCCAGGAGACTGATGAGAACCACCACCATGTGGGTGTGATGCTGCGTTCATAGCTGCACCACGGACAATAGGCCACTTTCTTGCCTTTCCACGAGTATGATGATAAACTGCACCAGCTCGTAGGAATGGCTTCTCAGCTCGTCCACCACCTGCAACGATACCTATAGTTGCTCTACAACGTGGACTGAAAGGTTTCTGGACACCGCTTGGAAGTCGTACCATTGATTTGGTCTTATCTGTCGAAATGATGGTTGCAGTAAGACCGGATGATTTCACATACTTACCACCATCACCTGGTGCTCCCTCAATATTGTAGATGGGAGTTCCTTCTGGGATGTACATCAACATCAATGTGTTACCATTGGCAAGAGTTGCGTCCTCACCGCATTCCACGACCTGACCAACATAAGCTCCTTCGGGTGCAACCATATAGTGAAGCTTATCCTCACCTTCATACTTGATTTCAGCCAAAGGTGCACCCCTACCAGCTTCATGAAGAAGTCTGACGATAGAACCAATGTATGTCTTATCTGGGGACCACTTGGGATGCTTTGCTGGTGCGATCTTCTTGTGACTCGGACTCCTCCACTGAGTTGTACCGCGTCCTTTTCTCTGTACAAGTATACGTCGACCCATCTGATTCCCTCCTTAGAATATACCCAGATTGGTTGCGACCTCAGCGGCACTGTACTCCGGTGCCAATCGCACAAATGCCTTCTTCATTCCGTTGGGCATTATCAGTGTGTTAACCTTCTCAACCACTACATCATACAAGCTCTCAACAGCCCACTTGATAGTGTTCTTATTTGCAGTACGTATGACATAGAATGCAAGCTTGTTCTCCCTCTCAACACCTTCTAAGCTAGCTTCAGTGACAATAGGTCGAATGATGACTTCGTTTGGATCACGCATCTTCTTCACCTCAATTGAACAGATTCTCATTGGCTAGCCTCTCTAATGCGGACACTGTCCACATTACTAGACGCCCTGGATGGGTGCCTGGAGCTAGTAACTCTGCATTGAGCCCATGGACTTCGACTACGTCGACTCCAGGGAGGTTTCTTGCTGCAAGTCCTATGCCTTGATCCTCACCTACAACGATTAAGAATGACTTGGGAGTTGTTTTCTTCCTGCCGCGCATCTTGCCCTTTCCAGCTCGAATGCCTCGGCCATCAATCGCACGCTGTAAATCATCTGAAAGACCAAGCTTCTCTATGCTCGTTAGGACTTCCTTTGTGGTAATCAGAGTTTCAAGTGAGTTATCAACGACAAGAGGAAAAGCAGGTATGGATTCTACTCTGTGTCCTCTTTCACTTACTCGATCCTTGTCTGCAGTAGCTGCTATCGCAGACCTGATTGCCAACCGATTTTCCTTCTTGTTGATACGTTCAAGTAGAACCTTTCGTGCCTCAGACGGGTGAGCGGCTCTTCCACCTACAGTTCCAGGTGCGAATCCACCTTTATTGGCTGCAGAGGTACCACTACCCTTGATACGAGGAATTCTTGATCGGCCATGTCCTGTCTGCCAGCTCTGAGCAGTATTTCGCTTACCTGCAAGTTCATCCACGCCGTGTGGCTGATACCTACGAGATTGCAGAGAAAGGACTGCTCTCTTGATTAAATCAGGACGGTAGGGGGTATCGAAATGGGATGGAAGAGCAACTTCTGTTCCAGCTTTGCCCTTCAATGAGTATGTCTTAACACTAGTCATAATTGTTCATCCTCCCTTATTGCTTCGAGCTCGTGCTGATGTAGCTGACCGGGATAGGCTCATCAACGTGCTTCTTCATCGGGCGAATCGGATATCGCATTCGTATAGGTCGCTTGACTGGACCAGGTACTGAGCCTTTCAACATTATGTAGTCACCACGTATCACACCATAGTTGACAAAACCACCAGCGGGAGTAATTTCTTCACCACGCTCACCGAGCTTTACTACAGCATTATTGAAGCTGGTTCGAGTATGGAATCCTGTCTGACCAGGACGTGGTACTGTGTAGCGGATACTTCCGGGTGTCCATGGACCGATACAACCAACACCACGCTTGGTCTTTCGGGACTTGTGCTGTAGGATTCTAATTCCCCATCGTCGTACTGGACCTTGGAATCCATGACCCTTGGTCACAGCGATGGAGTCTACAAGCATTCCTTCATCGATGATATCAGCAATACGTACATCAGTGCCAAGGATTTCCTTTGCATATTCAAAGGCACTCTGATTATCAGAGGCACCGACCTTGTATTCCATGACATCAGGCTTCTTCTTTGAAACGCCTGCAAGTCGTGGTTGTGTGTGGATAAGCATTCGAATCTCTGTAAGGGACTCGAGCGCGTCTTCAAATTCCTTCATCTTAGCTGCCTGGTCGTAGTTCTTTGGAAGTGGCATGGTCTTTTTCAGATCATCTGAAAGATTGTCTGCGAGCACTTCAACAACTAGCTTCACTCCATAGGGTGTCGCTTTGAAACCACGTACGGAGAAGGGTCGGATTGGAGGTGTGTCAATGACTGTAACGGGGATAACTGTTTCCTGCCCCTTGAAGGGACTATCAGGATTGTTCACAGTTACCACTGCGTGGGTCATACCAGCCTTGTAACCGACAAAACCAAGCAACTTCGGACTATCTCCCTTGAACTCGCCCCAGTTCTTGATTCGTGGAACGAACTTTGAGGCTTTACCTCGTGGGAGAAATGCTAGACTACCCCTACGTGGGGCGTTCTTCTTCCTGTGTGCCATATAATCATCCTGCAGTTTTGCAGCTCCCAGCTAAACTGGCTTTATTATCGAATAGTATTAAGCGTGGGGCTATACTTACTGCTGACGCCGTCGTGTCAGAGTGTGTTTTTAAAACTTACCACTTGACCATAATCGAATTTTTTGAGGGGCGAAAACGAGATTCTGAGAAGTGCCAAAGCTTATATTATTCGTTAATGATTGTTAATCATTAGACTGTGAGATTATGATTGAATTTGAAG
>JAEORN010000056.1 GCA_016840825.1 Candidatus Thorarchaeota archaeon
AAGAGCTGCACTTGCAACACCCTTCACACCGGCCCAGCTCAGGAAGAATCTCTCTTTGAGCTTCATTGTTCTATCTCCTGCGGTGAGAAGAAAGACCGAAATTGGTCTAGCAACAAAAATCACCAAGACTGCCATAACTAAACCAAGTATGAAAATCCCAGGATTGGCTAATATGAATGTAATAGTCTCGGTTGAATGATCACCCTCTATTAGGGGTACGCTTAATGAATACCCAAGTAGGATGAAAACAACAATTTCAAAGAAGAATGAAACATTTTTCATTACTCCTCGCATTGAACGTTGTGGCAGGGGCTGAAGTCCAATCCTTCGTGAATTAGCCATGAAGATTCCTGCAAAGACGGCAGCAAGCGCGCCAGGGTGAATATAGAAAATTGTGAAGAGCTCTCCTAGTCCATAGGCAAGAAATGGAGTTGTAGCAGTGAGTATTGAGATATTTGTGTCATCTCCTGCCTTCGGAATTGCCCACCCTACCATTCTGGCGACTATGAATCCTAAAACGACTCCCAATCCCATACTTGCGATAAACTCACCTACAATTAATCCCCAATTTGTGCCTCCAACTGTATTAGCTAAGCTAGCTATCACTATTGGCTCGAAGACTGTTATCACTAGAATTACTGATGTTGCATCATTAAATACGGCCTCTCCTTCTAGAATCGAGAATAGCTTACGTTTGACCCTTACACCACCAGATTCAAGAACCGAGAATAAAGCTGCGGGGTCTGTCGGAGATAGTATGGCTCCAATGAGGAATGCAGCAATACCTAACGGTATCGCAATAGCAGCTGTTGAGATTTGTAATGCAAATCCTCCAATCAATGATGTGGCTAGCACGCCTACTGTTGCTAGAAGCATTACATTTACGATGGATAGGCGTAGCTCTCTCAAATTTAAAGTAAGACCAGCATAGAAGAGCACTGTGGCAAGGGTCAATTGAGCAATGAAATCAAAACCTGCAATCTGAACAAGTGTACTATCAGGTTCTAGTAAGACTAAAGCTCTACCCATCGCTAATCCTGCGATTACTAGGGGTATGGGGTGTGGAACCTTATACCTCTCGGCTATTTTCGCGATAGCAACTCCAATAATGAGAATACCCGCTATCAAGACTAAAATTGTAGTCGATGGCTCTCCCTGTTGCATCACAGAAACTCAAATCTCCGCGATAATCTCTGCACATTCTTTTGCATAATCAGAAATATGCTCTAACTCGGCAACTATCTTTCTCATCATATAGCAGATAAAATCAGAGTCCCCTCCGGTGGCTACAGATATCTGACGACAGATGACAATATTATCTTCATCAATCTGTCTTTCTAGTTTAACAAGGAGTTCCAGTGTCTCATGAAACTCCTCCACATTTTCCGCTCTCTGATTAACCATATTCCTGAGTGCAACCATCATCTCATGAACTTTGGATGATATTGTTGTCATAGAGTCTCGGTAAATGTCGTCAAAGGCTTCTCCGTGAATCATATCTATCATGACAAGAACCCTGTGAAAGGTATGCTGGATGTCTAGTAGAAAGAAGACAATAGACTGTGCTCTGACACCCAAGTCATTTCTTGGAAGTTGCTGTGAAAACGAATACTTGTCTACAAGTCCCCGTACTTGTTTGAATGCATCTTTCCTCCTTTCCTCCCAACTCTCATCAACAACCTCATCGCATTTAATGCAAACCCGTTTGTGAATATACTCGCTGACTTTCTCTTGGACAGAAAGTATCGCTTCTAGTTGTTTAAGAATAGCCCGTCGATCAAGAATATCATCCGACATCTATGAAACCTCCTCGCTATCTCTTCTCCTCCAAGCCAGTGCGAAATTGACATGAATGAAATGACGGCGAATTGTGACTTCTATACCAGTTTCGATTGGCTCACCAAGAGGAACTTCGATGATACCCTCTTTGAGGGTTGGCATTGGGAGCTCAAGTCTTTCTCCTGCTCGAATTTGTTCTGCGATTTCGACGAGTAAATCCGCAAGATTGGATAGCGTTTTCTCCTCTTCGAATTCATATTCTTCAATACGCATAATCCTAACTCCTTAGGTGGACTGCTAATATTCTACCTCACTCAATTTTGACCTTTTTAGACATAACTGTTTTGCCAATTTTCTGACTTGCAGTGCAACTATGTCTTCACTGGCTCCGGAGATTGATTCTCCTCTGACGAGATTATATTCGGAGTCTTTGGAATCTCGCTGGGTATGTATGGAATCAAAGCTATCTCGCGCTTTCGTAGAGTGTATCGCAAGGCAAAGAATCCAAGGATTCCCGAGATGAGAGACGCTAGAAGGATTGCACCCTTAGCTGCTTGAAGCAAATTCGAATCTGATATTGCTAATGATGCAATGAATGTTGATATTGTGAAACCTATTCCTGTAAGGAACGCCGTTGATATCATTACATCCCAGTTCACATGTTCTGGCATCTTCATGACCCGCAGACGTATTCCTATCCATATAGCTAGCATGACCCCAAGAGGCTTCCCAATTACAAGTCCCAAAATAATTCCAGTTGGCATTGAACCTACCAGGAGATTACTATCTACAGATGCAAACGCGACCCCTGCATTCGCTAGTGCAAATATAGGTATAATAGCAAAAGCAAGCCATTTGGTGAAGGCATGTTCAGCCTGACGAAGTGGTGTTTCAACATCCTTACAAGCCATTTCTAGGGTTTTAGTCGTATTGAGGAATAAACTGATGTCTATCTCTTCAGAATCTTGGCGTGCGGAAGCATGAAGCCGCCTCACAAGTTCACCGCTAATCTCATTGAATTCTTGAATATTGATCTTAGTAGTCGCAGGTATTGAAATGGCGATTAGAATTCCTGTTATTGTGGGGTGTACTCCTGAGAGAAGAAACTCAATCCAAAGAAGAACTCCAAGAATGGCATATGGGAGAGTATGCCTAATTCCTAGTCTGTTCAATACTATTAGGAGCAAAAACACACCTGCAGCTATTCCCATATGAATGAGAGATATTCCATGTGAATATACAAGAGCTATTACTATGACACCTCCAATGTCATCCACAATAGCCAGAGTAGTGACGAAGATTTTCAGGGAGGTAGGGATTCTTTTACCGAAAAGCGATAGAATCCCGAGAGTGATAGCGATATCTGTAGCAATAGGAATTGCCCATGCATTTGCATTGCTGCTACCTGGAGGATTTATCAACAGATAGATCAAGGCAGGTACTATCATACCTCCAATTGCTCCTATTATGGGAGCAATTGCATTTTCTGGAGCGCTTAGCTCACCAATCAGCACTTCACGCTTTATCTCTAATCCAATAAGAAAGAAGAAGATAACCATTAGAACATCATTTACCCAGAAAACTAAGGGTTGAAGAATACTGAATGGACCCACTGAGATGCCAACTTCCGTTTCCCAAAGCAGCAAGTAGAGAGAACCGAAAGGAAGGTTTGATACAATCAAAGCAATAATAACACATGAGATTAACACAAGTCCACCTGACGCCTCATATTGCATGAACTCTCGGAATGGTTTGACCACACGAAGAATCTGGTTTGGTCTACCTTTCTTGAAGTATCTTTTTTTTGGAGGCATGCAGCACAGACCCTACAGACGGGTTAGACGTATGGTGGATATAACTTCGCCTATATAATTGAGGCGTGAAAAACTCACCAGCACGCTTAATTGTAGTATACCTATGTACGAAGATAGTAACCCTGTGCCAGAATTCATCCAAGGAGGCACAATCATTGAGTGATGATAAAGAAAAAATGGTTGTCACAGCGTATGAAGTGAGTGGGACACTCGATTACGATCGGATAATCGAGGAGTTCGGTACTCAACGAATAACTGAGCAGTTGAAGAAACGCCTCTTCAAAATTGCTGGAGACAGTCATTTCTTGCTAGAGAGAAATCTGTTCTTCTCTCACCGAGACCTTGATTGGTTGTTCAATGAATATGAAAAGGGAAATCCCTTCATCATCTATACTGGAAGGGGTCCCAGTGGTCATACCCACATCGGTCATCTTGTGCCTTGGATGTTCACAAAATGGTTTCAGGATCGAATGAAAACACGATTATACTTCCAGATAACAAATGATGAGAAGTATTTCTTTAACTCACACCTTAGTCTCGATGATGTTAAGCGATATACATATGAAAACACACTCGATTTGCTTGCACTAGGTTTTGACCCCAAAGACACCTACATCATTCAAGACATTGAGCATATCGATCTACTATATGAGATTGCAGTTGAGGTAGCTCGAAAAGTAACCTTCTCTACAGTAAAAGCTACATTTGGTTTTGATAATAGCACGAACATTGGATCAATCTGGCATCCTGCAATTCAAGCAGTACCTGCCTTTTTGCATTCATGGATTTATGGCAAGAAGACGCCGTGTGTCATTCCATGTGCAATCGACCAAGATCCATTCTGGAGAGTAACCCGTGATGTTGCAGAGAAGTTGGGATACTACAAACCTGCAAGTATACAATGCATGTTTGTCCCCGGTCTGAAAGAAGGTG
>JAEORN010000057.1 GCA_016840825.1 Candidatus Thorarchaeota archaeon
AAGGGTCACATCTAGGCTGATAGTCATAAATGAGTCCTCGTCTTGCCCATCTGGAATTCCATCAAAATCTGAATCGCTGCACCACGGATTGGTGCTCAGCTCAAGCTCCTCGAAGTCTGAGAGACCGTCTCCATCCGTATCAGTACTTAGTGGATTCAACCAGAGGTCGATTTCTATACCGTCAAGTAATCCATCAGAATCCGAATCATTGGACATTGGGTCCGTATGGTAGAGAATCTCGAAACCATCCTTTATGCCATCCATATCATCATCACTGAAATTCGGATCAGTTCCAGTATTGTTCTCCATGCCATCGAACATGAAGTCATTATCAGCATCAGGGAGGAGCAAACTCGAATTGAAGTCATACTCGTCATGGTCGTTCATGCCATCTCCATCTGAATCCGAGTTGTTTGCATTAGAACCCAAGGAGAACTCTGTTGCATCAGGGACTCCTTCGCCATCAGAATCCTTGGAATTGGGATTACTGCCATACGTTCTTTCTAAGCCATCTGGTAGAGTATCAGAGTCGGAGTCGAAATGGGTAGGGTCTGTGCCTAGTGCTATCTCGACATCGTCTCGAAGTCCGTCGCCATCTGAATCTGGCATATTGGGATTCGTTCCCAAGACCCATTCATCATAATCATTGACCAAATCCTTGTCAGTGTCATTCAGGAATGGATTACTTGTCACGTTGAATGTAGAAGAACCGTTAAAGAAGGTGATGGAGATCTCCCAACCTGCTGTTTCATTGTAGTTCGTCAATTGATCGAAATCTGCATCCTCATCGGGATCTAGATAATCGCTTACAGCCTCACGAATCGGTGATAGCTTGAGAAGCATTGGTAGGTTCTCCCATCCTGTGCTCTCGTCCCATGTTTCATTCGTGCCGCAGATGTAGAAGTTACCAAGAGAATCCACTACGATGTCATATGCGATATCATCTCCCAGCCCATCGAAGAATGGATTGAGATCATTGGTACCGTTATTTCCAAAGAATGGGAACTTCTCGCCATTAGAATCAAATGCATGAATCTTGCAAGCGCCTACTGCTCCATCAACCACGTAGATGAACCCATCGTCATCAATGCAAATTCCCCGGGGATCTCCAAACGTCCCATCAAACACGAACGGATCCATGACCCCCAATGGATCGTACGCCGCCATGCGCTGACTACCTAGAATGTAGAGATATCCCGTTCGATTGTCATATGCTATATCCCGGAAAGAAAATCCGATGTCTCCTACCGATGCTTCTAGGTCCACCATGCTTAGCATCAATGAGCGACTGGCTAATGTCCCGCCACTATAGGTGAACTCATCAATACCCCATGAATCCGCACCTTCACCTCTCCAGAAACTAACTGCGTACATATATCCGTTTGATGCTACGTCCATTCCGCGAATTATTTCGTAGAAACTTGAGCTAGATGTTGATGGATCTATCACAGTGCCTGAAGTTCCATTCAAATCGCTTTGTAGAAAAACGTCTCTTGCTGTAGATACAATCCCACCAGAAGCTGAGCTATAGAGATGCTCATTATTCTGATCCACAGTCAATGAACGATAACAATCGGGATCTCCTCCTATGAGTGGATTGAAGTAAGATCCGGTCGTGTATTCGCTGAGATTCGATGCGAATTTTCGAATTGCCCAATATGTATGGGCTGTGTTTATGAGATCTCCATAAAGGTCTGGCAAAGCATCTGTTTCAAGGATATAGATATCATCTGCATCATCTATTGCCAATTCCAAAGACCAAGTATCATATGCCTCATCAAACCCCCAACTCCTCTCAACTTCCAATTCGGTTTGTGCCTTCAATCGCTTCTCATCTTGAACACCATCGCCATTCGTATCATTTGATCTTGGGTTTGTGTTACTCCAGTACTCCCAGTAGTCATCTAATCCGTCGCCATCTGAATTTGCTGTTCTAGGGTCAGAGAATACATGAATGATGAACGGCGTGTTATTGTACTCAAAAGGAACCTCCCAGCCTGCAAGCTCGCGGTAGTCCCGAAGTCCGTCTCCATCTGAATCTGCGTTAGTTACATTGGTTCCATAGTACAATTCCCATTCGTCTGAAAGTCCATCACTATCGGAATCGAAGGTTTCAGGATCCATTCCATGTTTCTCTTCATACACGTCACTCAAACCATCCGAATCGTAATCGAACACCCAGGGTCTTTCATCGTCATCTCCAATCAGACCATCATTATCATAGTCGAGCTTCTGAATGGCACTCCAATGCATGAACCCATCCAATGTGGATGGGAAGACATCGAAATAGAGCGTTGTGAATGCAGAGGTGTTAGTCAATTCCTGTCTCTCTAAGTGATAGCATCTTTCACCGAACAGCCAGAACGGTCGATGATACCATCTGGTTGTCAGTCTTGTGTAGTGATTGAAACGTACGCTCATGGGAAAATTGACCATTGCAGTACCAGGTGCTACATTCACTGTAGAACTACAATCATTCTCTACATAGTACCATCCTGCAGGATCTGAGTTTACTGTATATCCAGTATAGGTTTCAGGTAAACCTCCGACAGGTATCGTGTAGGTTTGAGAGTATGAGGAAGAATTCGTGGAGGATGATCCAGAAGGTAGAATGGTTGTCAGCCACGCCTTATTGTAACTCCTGTCAATATATCTGTAGTCTTCCCCTGTAGCATTCAATCCTGCAACAATCTCTGAGGAGAATTGAATTGAATCGCCAACGTTAAAGCCGAGTCCGTCTGTATCAAGGATTTGAACATCGGTGGATGTGATATCGAAATATGGTGAAGTATCACATGTTGTATGCGGAGGTCCCACAAAGGCTTCAGTTATAATCCTTGCAAGTTCACCAATCCAGTTGCCAAAGATTGCTCCTAGCCCATAGATAATACCTAGCACTGCACCAAGTAGGGGATTGACATACATCCCGACCAAGAAGATGGTAAGCCCGAATGCTAGACCAAAGAACGCAGCGACGCTCCCATAGACTGCACCTATCTCAACTCCAATCTTCCCACCAATCTCATTTGCCATTGCTATTCCTGCGTATATCCCAAATCCAACATCTAGTAGTATGCCTAGGATTGCCAATCCTATATCGAACTTCGCCCACGCTGTAGCGGTGCTATCTCCTGCCTTGTAAATAGACTGCATACACTTGATGGTATTCATAGCTTCGGTTAGTCCCATGCCTTCTTTCAGGAGTCTAAAGAATTTCATGACCCTGCCAATTGAAACGCTTAATGCGCGAAATGTTGTTGAAATTAGATCTTGGCACTTTGTGGATACAATGACACCCAAGGTCACCAATCCTGCTGCTACGGTTGGGACAATGGATGTAAGCGCTTCATTCGGAGGTGTGAATTCTACATTCCATTTTCCTTCACCCGAAACAGTCTGTTGACCGCTGTTCCATATCATGAGTAAGCTGGTTGTAGCGATTGTTCCATTGTCATCCAAGTTCCAAGAATCCATCTCTTGAAATATATCCTCAAGTGGCAAAGCCTCATGGCTTGAGGTGTTGTAGAAATTCATCTTCATGGATTTCATGGTTGCCAGAGACTGAGTTGTTAGGTCCACTGAGATGCTTGCAGGAAACACATAGGTGCCGGGAAAGAGCTCTGTCATATCTACTAATCGAGATTTTTCTTGAGTTGCTAGAATTACAGGGAGGCTTTGATTCTCTGGCATACCATCTAGTACATTCGGTAGCAATGTGTTGCTCATATCTATGAGTGCCCCATCTCGATGACTGTAGTTCCAGCAAGGCGATGATATCACAATACCGTATGGTGGCAGCAACTCATCAACATTAGAGAGGCTATTGGTATTGTTTCTCAGAAAGATAGCTCCTAGGAGGAGATTTGTTGCTATGGTCTGATTTCTATTCGAGCCATAGAAGAAACCAATTTGTGATTGAGTAAACTCCTCGACTACAAGTCCCGTACAAAATATACTATCCTCGTAGGTCACAAGAAGGATGCTTTCTGACTCATAGTCTACATCTGATATGGAAAATATGCAATTCAGTGAAAGGTCATTCGCAAGTGCTACCTCTCCCTCATCTGAGATCAACTCCCTAAGTCCAATTGTACTATCATCTAGGACGCAGAGGTATTCGTCATTGTATGCTCGTAGCAAAATCCGTTCACTTCCGAGGTGCTCGATTGTAAATACTTCATGTTCATCAATTGCATATCCTCCGGCGACCAGATGCGATGAGTTGTCAATTGTTGCAAATTGACCTGTTCTCAATCTGATTGCCACTTGCTCTGGTCCAAGCTCTACGAGACTTAGGCTAAGAGTTGATACATCAGAATCCTCTGTTATGAACGTGCCCTCGTCATCAAGAGTCACTTGCTCGCCAGACAGTGCTGCAAGCGAATAGATCTCATTGTCAGTTTCTCCTATGATTCTCCATTGAAGAGTCATGTTCAGCTCCAACGTAGCAGGAACCGATTCTGGGAAGAATATCTTTGATTTCAGAGCGACGATATCGTCCCGATCCCATACCGGCATGACCGGCACATAGAAGCAATCTATATCGACACTGATGCCATAATCTTCCACCTCTGCTTGATCTGGGATGATGTTCGATACGACCTTCAGGACTGGTTGTGTCGTGATGTCCTCAGTTGAGCTGTCGAAATCCCGCATGATTCCCTCTTCATCATAAGGCCAATCCCATGTCTGGGTTAGGAGGTTCAGATGATGTTTCTTTGAGGGACAAAATTGAAAATCAATATACAATGGCCCCCCATTGGTATCAACATCTATCTGAAAAGTATCGCATGAGACTGTATATCCGAATGGAGATAGGTCGAGTGCGTCGCTGACTCCATCATTATCATTGTCCTTGTCCCAAACATTTACAACGCCATCTCCATCTAGGTCATAGGAGGTAGCATTGAACTCATTCTTGTCTGGGAAACCATCAAAGTTCGTGTCTGGTTCTAAGGGATCCGAATCATGGAAGACCTCAAAATAGTCATCCAATTGATCTTTATCCGTATCGGTACTATTGTAATCCGTTCCAATGATTGCCTCGACGGGATCTGGTAGCTGGTCCGAATCTGTGTCTGGGGTTCCTATTGGTGTTACATTAAGCAATCCTTCAACCAGTTCTCGAAGCGAGTATGGTCTTTTTGGATCGACCTGTTCAGCAAGCTGATGCAAAAGACCTTCAGGAGTACCCTTCTCGTAGGAATTGCTGAAATCTGGTTGGTTGAATGCAATTTCATAATCCACGAAGATAAGCATCAAACCGATGCTGCATACCAAAATGAGTTTCAGTATCTTTTTCGAAGTTCCATACCCACTTCTAACTTCCCTTGCTCTCATCCCATTACCTCCTCCTTTAGAAAAAAGAAACCATTTATTCCACGCGAATATCAGAGAACCAGAATGATGTTTTATGCACTATAGCTTCTTCCATAATCTAATGATTGAGTACCTAGAAATGTGTGTGTGCGAGATAAATAAACATCGTTTTCAGTTTTTCAATCGATTATACAAATCCTGCAAGGCGAACTCATAGAACTTCTGTTTGGAATGCACTTTGAATCCCATCCTGTCATTGATTGATAACATAGGGGCATTCGATACATTGCTACCTGTAGTGATATAGGTCGCTTGGGGGTACTTATCTCGAATGAGCAAAATCATCCCAGATTTCAGCCATTTTCCAAGACCTCTACCTCGATAGGATTCTTGAACTCCAGTAATGTAATCGATGAAGCACATGATATGCAGATGCTATGATATTACGATTTAATCTTCATGTCAAAGCAGACTACAACTATCAAGTAATCCTCTTGCTCCTTGCTTTCGTAGATATACTAATCAAATAGAGATGCAAGTCTGAGTTATGAACGAAAGAAGGGAGTTCCTACGCTTCTTTGATAGTGAGGATTACAAGGAAAAAGTTCCTGAATCTGATGAACAGAAGAAGTTGACTCGTCCAAAATTTCAACAACCCTATCCACAGGACGCCTCACTCATTGATCTAAAACATCCTGATGAACTGACAATTGGAAAGGTTCCCTTTCTGGATATAGTGAACAGCAGAAAGAGTAGAAGAAAATACACCGGAATGCCTCTTACCTTGGAGGAATTGTCATTCCTACTCTGGACTACTCAGGGTGTAAAGAAAGTCTTGAGATCTGGACGAGGGGTTCTTCGTGTAGTTCCTTCTGCAGGTGCAAAGAGCCCTCTAGAAACATATCTAGTTATCAATAGGGTAGAGGGACTGAAACCCGGACTATATCGATATGTTTCCTTCGAGCATAAGCTCCTCTACATCAAACCTATCGAGGATGCAGAGGAATTGATTGGCAAGCTTACGTATGATCAGGCGTTCGTCGGTAAAGCGTCAGTCATCTTCTTCTGGACTGCGATTCCTTACAGGACTGAGTGGCGTTATACGATACTCTCTCACAAGTTCATCGCCATTGATCTTGGGATTGTCTGTCAGAATCTCTACTTGGCTTGCGAAGCCATCAATCTTGGTACTGTCGCGATTGGCTATTATGAGCAGGACAAGCTGGATCAGTTGTTTGAACTTGATCCTGATGAGGAGTTCGTGGTGCTAGTAGCTCCTGTTGGGCGGTATCAAAAAGAAAAGGAGCTCACTGAGTTCTTCAAATACCCGAAAAAGGATGTCAATCCTGAGGATCTAAAGCGACTTGTAGGGAAGTACAAACGTAAGAATGTCGTTGAATACATCTTCAGAGATGATGAGCTTGTGATCAAGATTGGGGATTTTGAAGAGATTCTTGAGCCATATAACGACAAAGAGTTCGTAGCAGAATTGAGTGCTAGAGCCCTGAGGTTTGAATTCACAGAAGATGGCAAACCCAACAAAGTAATTGCATTGAATTTCGATGATGAAGAAGTGGAGTTGCAATACCAAGAATAATCTAAACGATTTCCACATTTGCCAAAAAGAAAGAGAGTGCTCCAGAAGTTTCTGGAGCTAGACGTAGGAATCAATCCTTCCATGCAGGCATTTGAGACATATATTCATCTGTCTTATTTTCTGCAGCTGGTCGGTCAATATTCTCACGCGACATCCAGAAATTGACCATATTCTCTCGAACGACATTACGTGGTTTCAGACTACCATCCTCATTGCTACAATATACGCAGCTTTCATTTTTGGTATCCTTCCCGCCAAAGTCCTCAGGTTTTGACATTCCCATTCCACATGAAATACAATGCTTTGTCATGATTGTTCAAATCTAAGGAATCCCTATTCGATATAAGACGCTATTCAACAAATTCTATAGGCACTTTTACCAATAGCTATTCATGGCTTCACGTGATAGGGTGAGAAATCTCATTATGCTCATGTTGGATAGAAAACCAACACATGGTTACGAGATTCGGCGTCAGCTACTGTCCATTTCCGGAGACATCGAAGTCACAAAACTCTATAGATGGCTCAGAGAGATGGAGAAAGAAGGACTTGTTGAAAGCGCCATGAAAAAAGGACCTCATGGTCCAGAAAGAAAGGAGTACTGTCTGGGATCCCGAGGCGAGAACTATCTTCGAGATGTGCTCAAGGATTCAATGCGAGTTGTTCTTCATTTTTATGATGCCTTTCGACATTACTCATTCATCAAGAGTATGGGTGACTTCACGACCTACAGACCAGAGGTAATCCAAGGCAGGATATTAGTCGCCCTAGTTGCTCCAATGATGGCAGACCAATTCGATACACTGAAGATGATAACTGAGAGAGCAGGGAAGAACTCGATTGATATCATAGGAGACCCAAACATCCTTGCAGAGCTTGACAAGAAATTCAAGCCTGTCGATGGGACTGCATGGGATGTTCCATCAAGGAAGAATCACTATCAAGAATATTGGATACTCGGTATGCCCTCCAGAGAACGACTTCCGAGAACACTAGTAGAAGGCAAACGAATCCTTGTAGAGGGAGGTAGGGTTATGATGCATGTTCCTTTCGCGTTCTTCGATGAACCTTCTGAACCCACACTAGAATCGTTTCTACGTCTAACAGCAGCACACATGTTTCCTGAACTTGGTGTGGTAG
Organism: Candidatus Thorarchaeota archaeon; assembly: GCA_016840825.1. The sequence goes on from JAEORN010000057.1 coordinate 8,057, forward strand.
AAGGACAGGAAGTTTGTGATCTCTTTGAGAAGATGTTCAAGGATTTTGGTATTATCAAGTTCCACCCCGGTCATGTTCAGTTCTGGGGAGTGAACTTGAATTGAATCCTGCAAAAAGGTGTGGTCAGGGCCAATGAAGCTTTGTGGTAGGAGGGGGGGAGTTTGTGTAATGAGGGCATGTTACGAAAACTAGGCCTCATTAGCTACTGACCACAACCTTCTGTCTAATGAATACCTCTTAAACTTACCCAATTTATCAATTCATTTTTTGACTATAATTATATAAAAATTAAATCAAATTATCTTGTAACTATTCTTTTAATACTCCACGACAGATAGATCCACATTATCCTCAATTGATTAATGCAAACCTTATAACTCTCGAAGGGTATTCACATCTAGCTCAAGGGAGGTAATCATTTGGAAATCCCTATTCTCTCTAATATGATTGAAGGACTTGGAGTATTCTTCAAAACAAAAAGATATGTTGCATATCTGATAGTGTTTGTAGCGACTACATTCCTATCGATATTCTTCTCAATAATCATCGCCGGTGCAACAGGTACTGGCTTTGAATTGGTTCTCACAACAACCTTTGTGTATGTGGGTGCGACTGGTGCAATCTACTTCGGTCTTGGCGCCTTATTCACTGGACTTGGTCTAGATAGTCTCTGGATAACAAGAAGAGGTCGTGGAAGGGTGACTGAGCTAAAGGGTGCAGTGTGGATGGCTCTCTCATTCGCGATTGCAGTCATGCTTGGAGTTACACTTGGACATCTGGCACTCTACTTCTTCGCAGCATTTGGTTGGGTTGGTTGGATCGCATTTCAAGCATTCCTGTCATCAAGGACAAGTCTCAGATTGGCATCCATTGTGGAACCAAAGAAAGGTGGCATAGCAATAGGCATTGGAAGCTTCATTCTATTGATAATCGGTTTGGGGATTGTCGGAGCTGAAGCACTAGCCGCCCTAGTCTTGATTCCAAACAACATCTTAGATTTGGGAACCACTATAACAGGAATTTTCCCTGCTGCAGTAACCAACATAACAAATCAATTCGAACTAATCGTAGTTGCGTATGCTATGATGGGTCTATTTGCTGTTGTTTCCCTTTTTGCATTCTTCAAATACGCAAGGCGAGGCGCTGCATTGAATATATCATTACTTGTCATTTTCATTGGTGTTTATGCAGGATATTTCCTAGTCAACATTATGCGAAGGACTGGACCTCCTAGAATTGAGGCAGTTGATTTGGCAATGACCCTATTCTTCTTGGTATACGCTCTCAGTGGAATTGGAACGACCATTACATCATCTGTCGAAGGATCAAGATCCAGACTTCGTGACTTTGGGCCTTTGCTAACCTTCTTCCTAGCGAGCGGATTCTTCTTTGTTGACTCAATTATTGCATTGAGTGGAACCAGTCCAACCATCACTTCTTGGTTTGGAAACTTCGTAGGCACTGAAGAGGCGCAATTAGCGACATGGGTATTCAGAGATATTGCTAAGCTTATCGCATTTCCAATAGCAGCAACTCTATCCATGCTCTATTATCTTAAGACTGAACGCCTAGAGCGTATAGTTGAGCGAGCAAGGGAAAAGGGTGAGACCTTCGCCCCTGATAAGGTTGACAAGGACATCGATGAGGCCACACCTGATCCAGGTGAATCATGGGCAAGTGAGAGATCTGAAGGCATCAAAGAAGGAAAGCAAGGACACGATCTATCTGCTCCAGATTCTAAACGACTCTCAGTGGATTCAAGTAGAAGGCTTGGCGCTCCCAAACGCCTCGGTGACGATGAAGACGACGACGAAAATTAGATTACCATCAAGGAGTCCCTTGGGACTCCTCTATTCCTTTTTCTGTTACTAGTATCATCAGTAAAGAAGCAATTCTATACTAGGTTCATTACAGAGCCAGTGCTAACATTGTAATTATCATCAGTAGGATGGATACAACAGCACAATTCACACAAAGTCCTTGCTCAATCTCTTTTTTATCACGTTTGCTAAGTTTTTGCGATTCAGCAATTTCCTTTTCATCAGTTGATTCTTCGTCAGTCAATTAATTATCCTCCTGATGTTTGTAATGAGCACGTATCAGCTATTAAACCTAAGTACTGTCTATTTCGCCTATTCTTCAATCTTTTCAAATGTGAATTCAAGCTCAATCTCATCTCTGATGGGGATCCCATTATTTCCGACATGAGGAATCTTTGGTTTCAGTTTACGTGACTCTTGGATCGCATCCTTGTAAACTGCATTGATGACAAAGCCTCTTCGTTGATAAAATCTCAATGCCTCAGTATTATCATTGGTCGTAACTAACCAGACTCTCTTGCAATGATGTTTTTTGGCATCTTGAATGCACTGATCGATGAGTATAGATCCGATGCCAACTCCTTCCATCATGCTGTCCAAGGACACAATTTCGTACTGGTTATTAGCGATCTCGTATGTTACCAATCCTACTCTTTCATCGTCTACCTTAGCCACGAAACCGTTTAGTTTCTTGAGATGATGGATCTTTCCTCTTGATACGACTATATCCCCATTCCAATTCCTCTGCCATAGATCGATAGCCCATGATCTATCCGCTTTCTCAAGAGGTAGAACAAGTATATTAGCAACCATAGTATATTCCACATCTACGACTGTATTGCTATATATGTACAATGCCTAAATCATATATGGCATTGCGTACTAACATTTTCAGAGATAATCTAACAGGTGGAATTGCCAATTTACAACTATGCTGAAGTAATCATCCGACGCGCTCAGCTCTCCGAAGTGGATTTGATAAAGTCCATTATCAAGGAGGCATACGCTGGTGTGAAGAAACAACTATCTCGAACGCCCGGCGCATTGCAAGAGGGACTTGATAAGATATCTCGTCACATTCAGATGGGTACTCAGTATGTAGCACTAGTAGGCGACACTGTTGTAGGTTGTATGCGTGTGCAAATGCGTGGAAATGCAGGAGTAATAAGTAGAGTAGCTGTTTCAAACGCGTTTCGAAAAAGAAAGATTGGAACTCGTCTTGTACAATATGGTGAAAATCTCCTTGAGCATATGGGCGCATCTTTCATCGAGATTGATGTGTATAATGTCATACCAGCTCAGCAGAAATTCTATGAGAACATGGGCTACGAAATGATTGAAAAGTCAGTGCGTGAAGGAGAAGAAATCATCGTCATGAGAAAAAGCCTCATTGAAGAAGATGTTATTGAAGACGATGAATGATTACTTGAGAATGCATTTATCAATAGATTTCCAGTTCTTCCTGAAATCACCTGTCTATATGATTCGTAGATTTGATATCCTAACTAGGGGATAATCTCACAACCATTATTGAATTCAGGATATTCAAAATCACTCAACTGTAGAATCCCTTTCAGGAGAAGTTCCTGCACCTCAGGAACAATTTTCCTCAGCTCAGCTATCAAATGTTTGACAGTTCCACACACTTTGTGAAAACCCTCTTCTCCCCAGAGTCGTTGTTTATTTGCGAATAGACATCGCCCCCCACAAATGCCATACTCCTCGCAAGCAGGACAAGGATCATCGACAATCATTACATCCAGCAATGACAATGGGTCATTTCTCCAGATATCCCCCACCAAAGAGAACTCCCAATCTGGTGAGATTGGGCAGACACCTATAGATCCATCAATATGGATTGCGAATGTATCCGAACCTGAGCCGCAACGCAATCTTGATTCCTCTTTAGTTAGCAACGATTTCATGATTGGGATAAATGGTACTATTCCCTCTACCACTCCGGTTCTCATCATCTCCATCCAGTCTGCAACTAGTGATGAGATTCCTGGGTTGTATGATACTTCTACCCATTTGTCAAAATCCTGCCAGTTTCCCTCTGCATCCCATACCACATTCAGTTGCCAATGTACATGGTCGAACCTAGGTTCTTCGCTTTCTATCAGATGACGCACTTCACGATATATGTCGCTTTCTTGTGAAACCGCCATTCTAGCGACAATATCTCCCTTGTATCCTATCTCTCTAAGCCACTTTACATTTTTCAGAACACTCGCATAAACTCCTTTTGAGCGATAGAAGTCTGTTACTTCTTCTGTCCCATCTATGGACACCAATATTGAATGGAATCTTAGAATATAATCAATAGGGATTCGATTCAACAGAATTGCATTGGTCTGAAGCATGCATTGCGCCTTCGGAAATCTATCCATTATCTCTTGCATTAACTCGATTCTTAAAGTCGGTTCACCACCGTAGAAAAGGAGATTTAATGGAGTATTATCCTTTTCAAGAAATGAGGCAAGATCGTCAGTAGTATAGATTACTTCCGTATCCTCAGTCTGTTCTCCTCCGTGGCAGTACTGGCAGTTCAGATTGCATCTTCTAGTGAGGATAATGTGGTAGTTCATGCTACTCTTACTCATGTGGCTTATCAATAGGATATCAGGAAGGCATTGATGTGCAGTCTTCAGGATTCCCTATTATGATGCTTTCCCATCAAAATGTGTCTAAGTACCTTTCTCTCTGTTCCTTTAGATATCATTCACACTAGTTTCCAGAACGAACGAGTATAGTCCCACATAGGTTTATTTCAGTCCTCTTGGAAACTGGTTGGGGCCTGAATATGAGAAAGAGGTCAATGTGCATACTATTCGTTCTTCTACTAGTTAGCGCGCTTGTCGTAGGTATTCTGTACACAATACTCTCTCAAACACCATTGAC
>JAEORN010000354.1 GCA_016840825.1 Candidatus Thorarchaeota archaeon
CTATCTATAGCATTTAATCCTGAAACTGAAGAAGTCGCTAAGGCCGCATCAGTTGTTGTTCGTGACAAAGATCTGCATGAAATTCTACCTTTCATTCTTAACTGGTAAGTAGTAAGATGAACACATAGGTTTGAAGGAGAATTATCATTAATCCTTCAAAGAGATCTAATTTATTATCATCAGTAATGTTCTGCTTTAGGAACCAAAGGCTTCCAGCTATGACAACGATCTGAAATAGAACATATCTATCGAGTGGGATTGGCACGAAAATTCCAATTCCTCCAGCTACAAGGAGGACAATCTGCAGAACACCCCCAATAAGATTCCCCACAGCTAGTCCTACTTTGCGTTTCGAAGCTGCAATTAATGCAATCCCATGTTCAGGTAAAGCTCCTGCGGCTCCTAAAATTAATGCAGCAATATAGACAGGATCCCCTATTGAGCTAACTAGCGCATGTTGCTCTTCAAGAAGAAGCTCCACACTAAATGTGAGCATTTCCCCAGCAAAGAAGATACCTATGAAACCAAGTATTGTAAGGATTACTGAGTTTCTCTTTGAGTAATGAGGAAGTGCGATTTTTTGTTCACCAACTTCACCTACTTCGCCTTCTTTGAGTGAGAATGCATATACAATGTATGAGATGAATAAGACAACCGATGCTTCTCTAGGGAAATAGTTCACATCTCCTGTTGCAGCTGTAGCTGCAAGATCTACGATACCTAATGCAAACATACTAACTAATGCAACAATTGTCCATCGTATCAGAACTGAATCCTTTCGAATAACTTCCCTAGGCACCTCCATATCGGCCTTTCCTCGGGTTGAGATAACGATGGTAACACCCAAGAGAAGCATATTGAATCCTGCTGCAATTAGAACTGATAGAATTGCGATATCAAGAAGATCTTGACTTTGTTGTACGTAACCGTTGTACGCTGCCAATCCACTGACCACAGCTTCAGGCATATTACTAGCAAGACTTGATAGAAGACCTGCGATATATGCGCTATATCCTCGATGGCCTGCCACACTTTCCAACCCCTCGACGGCCCATTCAGAAGGACGAAATGCTAGCCAAGCTCCCATTATCAATCCTAGGAGTATTAGCACGTTAAGCAAGTCATGGGCAAAAGCGAAAAATCGAGTATAGAAGTAAACTACAAGTAGACAAGTCACAATTAAGAATTCTAGTTTACTAGCACCTAACGCATCTTGAAACCTATTGTACTCATGTTGGACAGTGTGATTATCAGGCTCTAAAGTCAATACTTCATCACTTTACGATAACGTTTCATTCTCAAAAAATACACTGTCCTATTAATGCTCCCTTTCAACGCTACTTTTCTAGCTATATTTTATCCCAGAACCAGTGTTCAGAACTACGACATCCTCATCGTAATCTACTTCACCTGATTCTACTAGATTCCTTAGCCCTGCAAGTCCAACTGCAGCCTCTGGGCACACATCAAGCCCTTCCATTTTTGCTGCTAGGTTCCGAGTGGATACTATTTCCGATTCTGCAACAGCAACAGCCCCGCCGCCTGACCGTCGCAACGCTCTTAGAATAAGCCTTCCTGCAAAGGGATGAGGAACTCTTAATCCATAAGCTTTTGTTTGTCCATTTTGCCAGGGTTCGATTGTATCTTCTCCTGTTTCAAATGCTGCCACAACTGGAGCACATCCTTCACTTTGAGCCGCGTATAATCTAGGTCTCTCCTTACCTATAAGACCGATAGCTTCTAGTTCGTCAAGACTTTTCCAAATACCAATCAACGCAGTTCCCCCGCCTGTTGGACATATGATAGCATCCGGTACACTCCACCCTAATTGTTCTGAGATTTCGAATCCGAGCGTCTTCTTTCCTTCAACTCTATAGGGTTCTTTGGTCGTTGAAAGGTCTATCCAATCTCCTTTCTTTTGTTTCATTGTATTGGCACTATCGGAGATTGTTCCTGGACTCGCTGTAGTGATTGCACCATACATTTCACAATCTTTGAAAAATTGGAACGGCGTGTCCTCTGGCATGAAAATGAAGGATGGAATTCCAGCGGCGGCACAATAGGCACTAGTAGAAACTGCTGCATTCCCAGCTGAAGGAAGTGCGAATGCATTTGCACCTAATTCGATGTGCTTGGATATTGCCGCACATAAACCTCGATCTTTGAAACTCAAGGTTGGGTTTCTAGACTCGTCTTTTATCCTCAAGCATCTCAAACCTAGATGTGTTCCCAATCTTCTTGAAAGGATAAGTGGAGTCCAACCCTCACCAAGGCTTACTATGAATGAAGGGGATTTTACTGGAAGAAGCATCGAATATCTCCACATCGAATTATCGTCAGAGGGAAACTCACCACAATCTACTGCCTCTGCA
>JAEORN010000058.1 GCA_016840825.1 Candidatus Thorarchaeota archaeon
ATTTCTCCCATATACATAGCTGCCATTGGGTGTTCTGATGTGGCAATAAGGTAAAGATCTTCTCCTTCAATCTTATACATCACATCAGCAAAATCAGCTAGATCAGTGACTCCTTCATAGGGTTCTCGCCGCATCATAAACGGTGGATATACTAGAGAATATCCTTTTTTCAACAGCATATTCAATGCCATCTGCTGCATAGCTATATCAAGCATTACTAGCTCGTTCTTGAGATAATAGAATCTAGAGCCTGCAATTTTTGCTGCTCTTGGTATGTCTCCAATGTTAAGTGATTCAAGTAAATCTACATGGCTGTGAATCTTGAAATCAAAATCTGGTTTGCCACCCCATTCCTTAATGACCTCATTATCTTGTTCACCAGTACCATATGGGACGCTCTCATGAAGTATATTAGGGATGCTCATTTGTATCCGCTTAAGTTCAGATTGCAACTCATTAGTTTCTCTTTCAACTTCAGAGATTCTCTTATTGACCTGATTAGCTTGCTCCACAAGCTCTGAATCGTCTTGACCGGCTTTCTTTCTTTGACCTACTTCTTTTGAAAGTCTATTTCGTTGTGTTCTGAGATTCTGTATTTCTCTCTGAAGTGCCCTAATCCTATCATCAAGTTTGAGAAAACGTTCAAACTCCTGAAGCTTGACCTTATCTCTACGTCGTTCTAGATTCATTCGAATAAGGTCTACATTCTCACGGATGAATCGAATATCCAGCAATTGTATTATCTCCTACATCAGTTGGCTGAATCAAGCAGAGCCTCTTTCCTCATAAGTCGTTCTCTCTATAAACTCGACTTTTCACCTTGTTCTTTCTATAGCTTTTCTATAGACTTCCTCAATTTGGCCTATCTGATTATGCCAAGAGTATCTTTCCTCAATTTTTCTTCTACAGTGCATACCCATCCTCTGTCGTAACTTCTTGTCTTCTGCAAGAATTCTCATCGCATCGATAATAGCCTTGACATTCTCAGGCTCGACGAGAATCCCTTCATCCTTTCCTAATAGTTTAACAGTTTCACCAATTGCTGTTGTTATCACTGGGAGTCCGCACCCCATTGCTTCTAGGACACTCAAACCAAGTCCTCCGATATTTTGCGGAATCACAAATGCATCCATTCTCTGAAGGACTGCAGGAATTTCATCATGCTCAATTGCTCCTAACCAAGAGAGTGAACCATCATCAACACACCCATTGATTTGATGTTTCAGCATTCCATCACCGATGAGTGTTAGTCTGGTTTTCGGATTCTCGCTATGATACTCTCGAAACGCATCTAATAATAGATGGACCCCTTTATCATAGCTAAGACGACCAACATACACAAAATCAACAATATCATCGTCTATCATTTTACTACTGTCGGGTCTGAAGAGGTCAATATCAACTCCATTTCTTATCACTGATACGCCATCTTCTGAAAATCCTCTTTCAAGGAAATATGGTTTTTGAGAAGGGTCAACTAGAATGACTTGATCATATTTTCTGCTAGCAAATAAGGAAGCCATCCATGCAATACCAAACAGGGTTGTATATATTGAACTGCCCGCAGCATAGGCAAGATGATACGTGACGACAAGAGGTGGTAATGCTCTCTTGAAATAGGGTAATAGGAACTCGGTGCTTCCAGAGTTCATTTGAATGTGAAGGACTTCGATTCCGCTTTCTTGACACTGTCTAGCAATGGACCGTGGGGCTGTCACAGAATCAATAGAAAAATGAGGATTCAACTGGATTGCTTTGTATCTGTGTATTCTCTCAGGAGGAAGGTTTTCCACTCTCTTTGATTGAGTGAACGCATGCACATCGTGATTTCGTTTGACTAGTCCTGTGAGGACGGCATTGGCTCTAATGCATAGCCCGTCTGGTGCGCCAAACTTGCTTACCATTCCAATCCTCATTGTGTTCACAACAACCCAGCTCTGGGTTCAATTACATCCTCTTATAACGTCTTTCGATGACACTCAGCTTTCAAGCTCTGATGAAGGACACAGACTGTTGATAGAACAAGTTGAGCATTTTGGATGCGCGGCTTTACATGTTTGTCTGCCATGTGCTCCAATGAAACGAGCGTAGTCAATCCAATTGTTCTTTGGAAGAAGCTGCATGAGGTCTTTCTCAATCTTATCTGGTTTCTTATCATGTTGGCTGAAACGAAGTCTTACTGTTACTCTCATGATGTGGGTGTCAACAATGATACCCTCAGCGACTCCATAGACAGCCTGGAGCACCACATTTGCAGTCTTTCTACTTACCCCTTGAAGCGTAATGAGCTCTTCAAGAGTTTCAGGTACTCTTCCTCCAAACTCTTCGGCTATAATTCTGGAAGTTTCTTTGATATAAGCAGCTTTCCGGTTATATGCGCCGCAAGAGCGAATAATTTGAGCTAAGTCTTCTACCTTCCCTCTTGCCATCATTATTGGATTTGGATATTTACCAAATAACACTGGGGTGACCTTATTTACACCTACATCTGTCGCACGTGCTGATAGAATTGTTGCGATCAACATCTCAAACGGATTACTGTAGTGCAAGTATGTGGGCGGTGCATCTGGATAGGCCATCTTCAATCTTCGAAGAACTTCTTTTGCCCTCATCTCTTCTTCATTCATGTTAATTCCTCACATTTGTGAAAGAGCACGAATCTATACTTTAAAGATACCATCATATGAAATCATCCCACTAAAGGGTTGTTTCATCTTGTGTCTGGTGAGCTCGGGATGTAAGATCGTATCGTGCGATTGAACCAAGAATCAGAAGATTCAAGATCAGCACACCAACAAAGAGATACAAAATATTGGTTGCTTCTGAAATAAGTCCTCCAATGAAAGGACCGACTGAGGACGCCAAGAAGATTACAAACCAAAACATACTAAGTATCTTTGAGGTATCTTGACTTGGCAGTCTCTTCCGAATCAAAACGAGCATCACGGTATACCATAGTGTGTCATTAACATATTTCAAAACCACAGCGATAAACGAGGTCTTAAAGACAACTCCAAGTCCTGGTATTATCAAATTAGCAGTGTCAGAGAAGGTGATAGGTGCCCAGTCAGGAAACCAATAAGCAAGTATCAGAAAGGCTGCAGATATAGGCATTACAGCGTATACCATAAGTGCTGTTGATTTCACTCCTTTTCGGTCAGATAGACGACCTACCTTCAATAAGAGTGGGACTTGAATCACCAGAGTCATAACCATCATGATTGCTATGGATTGAACATCTATTGATAATACATCATTCATGTAAATCAGAGCACCAAGCTTGAAGAAAGAATCACTTATTGCGTCAAGAATGCAGACCGCCATCATCCCTGGAATTATTGCCAATAAAATCCTGAACGCCCGTGTATTATCCTCTACGAATGTTCTCCATAACTTTGTCCCTGCTCCCCTTTGCTTCTGTGGACTACTTTCTAGATAGATTGCCCGTGCTACTGTGGAACCGAGTAGGCACACTGCACCAACGAGGTGTATCTGTCGATAGGCTTCAAATTCAATAAATGGATAGAGAAATGCAAAAACTGCTAGCGTGATAATTGAGAGAACTCTACCCGCTGTGAATAATGATAGTGCGAGGCCACTATGTTCTCTAGGAATATTATCCATTATGTATGCTGTTGATCCTCCCTTTGTAATCTCCATCGATGATATGATTACAAGAGCTATGATTATGAAGATTGGATCGATAAAGACACCAATCATTA
>JAEORN010000355.1 GCA_016840825.1 Candidatus Thorarchaeota archaeon
GTGCGCTTTTAGTGATTGGCGGTGCCATTATTTCTCTGCTAGCATATACTAATGATGCATATGCTTTCTTTGGCGAATACACCGTCATGATTGGTGCTATTGTGGCAGTAGTAGGCCTACTGTTCATCATAATGGGTTTTGTCTTTACGAGGAAGAAGCGTGATTCGGTACTCAGACCAGTTGATACTAAACTTGATGATACACCTCCACCACCGCCTCCACCAGACTAATCCTTAGAATCAATTTATCATTTGAGCCTAAGGACCAATAGGTCCTCTGGCTCTTCTTCTCTTTCTTTTTCCCAATTTGTTTCATCCCGAAAATCCTAATATGTAACCACGTCAGGTTTTCTCCAGAACCGACTACTGGATGGTGTAATAGTCTAGATGAAGCATATGCTTGAATACAAGAACAGTCAATTTCATGAGTGTTCTGGGACTCCAACCACTCCCATAACTCTCACAGTTGATGATTCTCTGAAGAAGCTCATCCTTGTTGTACCCAGCGGGGCTAGCATGATTGAGCGAAGGGCTGCTGAAAGGAATGCTCGTGGCATTGAGAAAGTGGGTTTTCAGACCGCCTCGAAGGGTCGTATTGGCAGAGGATATGAACTGGTCATCGAGGGTCATGGTGGAGGACTACCTGATCGATTAAGGCATTCCCCACGTGAAGTCTATTAGGAATATACAAGAGCTGAAGGAAATGCTGAAGTCATTCTATGCCACGAAAAGACAAGAAGGATTGACTTACAGACGACCACAGTTCGTGTAGGAGAGAGATTCAAGATGTCTGAAGAACGAGCAAAAAGATGGATCGAGGAGTCACAGAGAGATGCTATAAGACAGTCTGCTGGTAGTCAACATCTACAGAGGGCTGCAGAGGCAGAGAGCTCTGGCAATGTTGGAGCAGCAGAGCAGGAATATGCCTTAGCTGCTGATGCATTTCTGAAGTCTGCAAGCGAGTATCGCGGAGGGAAGAGCTACAAGAAGTCAGCGGCGAATATGTGCGCGGCTGGTGATGTGTATTCGGAGCTCGGTGAAGCCACTAAAGCTGTGGAGGCATATTCAGGTGCCGCAGAGGATCTCCTAAATGCATCTGCTGAACACTTGATGTGGGGAGAAGATGCTGAAACGAGTAAGGGAACAGCACTTGCAATGACAGCCTGCATGATGTACATCATGATTGGAAAAGAGGCAGACGGTTTCTATAAGGCTCGAGGGTTCGTTGCTGAACATTCATCCAAGATACGACTTCCTGCCACAATTAGGTTGAGTCAGGTTCCTCAGATGCTGGAGAGCTCCATTCAATCCGTGAACCTTGAATCCTTTGCCACTGCAGAAAATGCTGCTGTAACAGAGCTGAAGGCTGCATTGGCAAGTGCAAACAGTCAGGAGTTCTCAAAATATGTAGACAAGGGTCTCGATATGGTTCGAGAGATTTTGCGAGGGAAATTAAAGGTCCCAAAGCTATCCTCTCAACTTATCCTTCCCAATGATGTAACATTCACTGAGGAGTTCCCCGTTCGCGTGATGATTAGGAATACAGGGGATGGTGAAGCCCTAAATTTCTCTGTTGAATGGCATCTTGATGAAGGACTGAATTTGATTTCAGGAGAACGAACCAAGACTGTAGGAAATCTACCACATGGAGAAACTCTTGACATCTCAATTGTTTTAAGATCAGCACAACCACTAGTAGGCGAGAAAGAATTTTCAGTTCTAGTTCGTGGCTCCTACTATGATAAATTGAAGACTGCGTATAGTTTTCAAGCGGGACCTGGAACACTAACTCTGAAGGATTACAAGGTAAGTGAACAACTCAAACGTGATGCAGATCTGACTGATGGTCGAGTTGGTTTGCTAAAAGAGGCCATTGAGGTTTCTGATCTAGAAGCTGAACCACTGATACGAATTGTAGACAGTATGATTGCATCGATGAAACAAAGTCGACAAGATATTGAAGATGGCAATTTGGACCTGGCTAAGGCAAGAATTCGAATTGTGAATATTATGACGGATACTATTGATGCTATAGTGGGTGATGAGGAGCTAATTAGACAACTCACCAGAAAGAGAGAGCTCGAAAAGAAGGAGTATGCATTAAAGAAACTCACACCAGCTTTTGATGAGGTGATTTCCTTCCTTGCTAACCAGGAGAAAAAACTCGAGTCAGAGGTTCAAGATGCTCTTGCTGATTGGGACCTGGAAGCAACA
>JAEORN010000356.1 GCA_016840825.1 Candidatus Thorarchaeota archaeon
CTTCTATTGCGAAGATGATTAGCATACTCAGGAAATTTCGAGTTGGCTTTTCAGTAGTTTTGTTTCTTTCCGCCAGCTGGTTCTTCATCAGGTCTCCAAATAGAAATAGCTTCTTTGGCATCACACTGCTAACAGTTAATGCCATCATAACTGGAGCCCTGTCTTTCTTGCTCCCATATACAGGAGAAGTGATGCTCTTCACACTCGAATGGTTTGGACTGGTTTCAGTCGCTATTTGCTTTATGGTACTTGCCATTGCATTATCACTACGCGCGAGGAAAAGAGCAGCCAGGTTGGAGGAACAAAACAATGAGTAGTGAAAAGAAATCAGAGGACATAGACTCCCTTTTGGACTTGCTCTCAAATCCTCTCACTCGGTATATACTCTCAGTGCTCGCTGGCGTGGACCCAGGATCCTTTACTGGAACAATTGAGATTGGAAAAAAAGACAAAAGAACAAGTTAAACTTCAGTTGGTTGAGAGAGGGATTCCTCTCTCACTCTCTTTTTTGAGCCCAAACTTTGACTTTGAGTCGGAGTTACCGCTATCTTTGACAGGCCCATTTTCTAATGAAGCCAACTGCAATTGATATGCATCTCACGAAGTTACATCATGTTTTGCTCGTAGAGAAATAATATGCGACCACTGATGCAACAAAACCACCCAATACGCCCATGATTGCACTGAACTTGTCTAGTTCAAGCTGGTTGAAGAGTGTCATCAACACAACTATCGTGAACAGTCCAAAAATCCAGATAGCCAGGACAGCTTGCATGTTTTTGCGAAGGCTTAGTAGCTTTACCGCACTCTCACCTGCTTTCTGAAGAGTTTGAACTGTTGTCAGAATTAATGCCTCATTGACGATGATTATGAAAGCAATGCCTATTCCCAGCCCAATTCCAAGAATTGAAACCAACGTGGTGATTGGATCAGTCAATGTCCAGATAATTGCGATAATCAGCGTTAGGAGGCAACCGACGACGAACCAGCCTGCGCTAGCCGTTTTTGTGTATATTTTAGATTCTGCCATCTTATATCCCCGTCCTTTGCATCCCCAACTATATTATTACGTCATTTCCTAAAACGTCTTTCTCCAAAGGTATTTTCGTTGGTGGCTAGAAATACAGATAAGAAAGCTATTTCATCAATATAGCAAAAATCTAATGCGTGAGTAGGATGACAAGCGAGATATCTGCTATATCGAAGTATATTTTCCTACTACACTTCATTGTTTCTTTGATTCTAGGAGCCTTTTGGTTCTTCCTGCCGGAGTACTGGAGTTCGCTACTTGACTGGCCTGTTGAGTATGCAGCTGGGCGTATAGTAGGCATGGCGACACTCATGATGGCAGTCGGTTCCATAATGGCATATAGAAAGACGACATGGGATCAAATTGAGATCTATGTGGTGATGGAGCTCATCTTCAACATCCTAGGAGCCATAGGGATGATTTGGAATGTGGTCACAATAGCCCTTCCTGTGGTTACTTGGCTTATCATTGGTCTATTGGCTCTGTTCTCAGTTCTATTCCTGTATGTCTTCTTCACTGCGAAGAAGGCATAGCCAGCTCAAACAGAAGTGTAGAAAAGGTCAGACTCATTGGTTTTCGACCCTCTAGGTTTCATGCTATTTGATAGTCTGTAGAATCCGCATATACTCTCTCTCAATGCGCAGTCTATACTACTTTCTTCTATCCAACAATAGACAAATAGAAGAGTGCATCATAGACATTACATTGGATTAGATACAAGGAGAGATAGCATAGTGCCATTATCAGAATGTCTTCCATTCAGAGTCATCCAGATAGGATTCGGATCTCTTGGTCGTCATATAACTAAATCAATCTTGACACGAGAAAATCTTGAGCTAGTAGCAGTTGTGGATGCAGCCTCGGAACTAGCAAACCGACCAATTAGAGAACTCCTTCAAGATGATATTGATTGTGACATCAGAATTACTAATGATCTGAAAGAAGTCTTGAAAGGAACCAGAGGAGATATTGCTCTCGTAGCGACATCATCTGCACTAGAGAGTATCTTTCCAACAATTGCAGCATGCCTTGAATCGGGATTGGATGTCATTTCGATCTGTGAAGAGCTCTCATTTCCTTATCGAAAAAATCCCAAACTTGCAGAGAAACTCAACAAGATAGCTATGAAGAATGATAAAACGGTGGTTGGAACAGGTATCAATCCAGGATATCTCATGGATCTGTTGCCAATAGTCCTTACCGCTCCGTGTCAGTCAGTTGAACGCATTAGAGTAACACGTCACATGAATTCAAGTTATAGAAGACCCTCCTTCCAGAAGAAGATCGGAACAGGAATGACAGGTGAGGAGTTTAGGAAGAATATCGATGAAGGCAAGATTACTGGACACGTTGGACTTGTAGAATCAATCCAGATGATTGATTCAGCACTAAACCTTGGTCTGGATGAGATAGAGGAGATACCCCCGGAGGCAATCATCGCACAGAAGAA
>JAEORN010000357.1 GCA_016840825.1 Candidatus Thorarchaeota archaeon
AAAAGTTACAGTACGCTGGCTCATTGGCAAACGAACAGGAGCTCTGAATTATGCAATGCGTCTTTTCGAAATTGCGCCTGGTGGAATCATTCCACTTCACAATCATGAGGAAGAGCACGAGATATTCGTTCTCAACGGAAAGGCAAAACTAATCGGTGATCTTGAAGGGTACGCCAAGAAGGATGATATCGTTTTTGTCCCACCTAATGAGCCACACGGATATGATAATACTGAGGGAAAAGAGATATTCCGGTTCGTTTGCGTAATCCCTCTTCTGAATAAAGAATAGTAGCCTCTTAGAATCAGGAGTAGGTATATTTTTCTTTTAATACTGAGTGGCAGCGATGGGAGTCTGACGAATGGACCTGAGCAGGAAAAAACTATGGATCTTCGATGTTGATAACACATTGATACTCGATGTAGAACATCCGTCACCTTTCGAAGATGCTCTTAGATTGTGGAAAACCCTTGAGAGCAAAGGTGTCACTCTGGCAATCCTAACGAATGTTGGAAGGCTCTCAAGTCGACAGGTCCACCAGGCAGTGGAAAAAGGTGGTTTCCATCTTTCTGTGGAAAATGTGTTTACTGCTGGTGCAGCAGCAGCAGCCTATGTATATAACAGAAATCCCAGAGCACGCTGTTTTGTGATTGGTGAAGGAGGAGCTCAAGAGGACTTTGTTGCCAGAGGACTTGATGTCGCAAATAATCCCCCTGTAGATTACGTTGCAGTTGCAGCTGATAGAGGTATGACATTCAACGAACTTAATTTTGCCACTAAAATGGTAAGGCAGGGTGCAGGTCTCATCTGTATCAGTGGCAGTCGTGATTATCCGGGAGTCTATCTTGGCCATGATGATGTCTATATCGGTGAGCGTTCAATTGCAGCGGCAATAGAACATGCTACTGGAGTTGAGGCTGTAACTGTTGGAAAACCACTTCCTGAGATTGTTCTCGAAACTGTGAAGATAATGGGATATGAAATATCTGAATCAGTGATGGTGGGTGATAATCCAGCATCGGATGTGGCAGGTGGGAACGCTGTGGGAATGACGACAGTCCTGATCCGACGCGATCCCAAGAACATCGTTGATTTTGAGTCGGGAGCACTAGATACAACACCGACAATAGCAGTTGACTCATTGGATGAAATCATCAAGTTACTCTAAGTACGGCCGTCACAACACTCAAAGCATTTGACTGAAATTGTTAGACCATGAGCTCGAAGATTTCCATCAAGTTTGAAACTAGTACTCTTGGAATGAGTATAGTCGTTATAGAGCTAAACAATCTACATTTGACCAATTCTAGCAGAGCCTTTGAGGAATATGAGCAATCTCTTTTCGAAAAAATTCGTTCCAACAATGCATTAGACGATCTTGGATCTGAACCGTTAATCAAATCATATCGCTCACTGCATTGGACCTATGGGATGGATCCGACTAAGAAACGAGTATCTAGTGAAGCAGTATTGCGTCGAGTTCTAAAAGGGGAGAATCTTTGGCGTATTTCAAATCTTGTCGATGTTGTCAACCTAGCTTCAGCCTATCACAAGATTCCAATCGGCCTCATAGATGCCGCTAAAGCATCAGGACAGCTGACACTCCGACAAGCTAGACAGGGAGAGACATTTGTCCGAATAGGAGGTGAAGAATTGACGTGTCGCGGGAGAGAACTAGTTCTGGCTGATGATGTTGGCATCATCTGCTATGGTTTTGCAATTCATGACTCCGATCGCACAAAAGTCACAAAAAAGAGTAAACAGGTTATCCTATTGCTCTATGGCGCTCCTGATGCAACGAGAGACATCATGGATTCCGCCGCCACTATTACTCTGAATATGGTAAAGCAGTGGGTTGACTGTACTGCCTCAGAACCTATCAGATATTTGTCTCCTAGCTAAAATTCGAGGAAAGGGTCACCCAATATTATGCGTTCTAGGAAGTTGTTCCTGTTTGCCTTCTTGACAAGCTGTTCGAATCTCTTTCTCAAACGCTCCTCATCAACATAATCTGGTTCCTTTACACCTATGCTTTCTATGACCTTTAGAAGCATGTAGTTGAAATCGTAGACCAGATACTCTTCTTTCTGAGTTTTCCCTTTCTTCTGAATCTCTTTCTTGACCTTCTTGGCTAGTCCTTGTTTTTGCGCTTCTCTTGTTTCGGTGAGATAAAATGACATAGATTTCTCGAAATGAAGTTCTCCTCGCTTAACCAGTTCTCTTAGAAACTCAAGTCCGAAGGTTGTCTTTGCAATTGCTTCAATTCTAGCAATGAATGCATTGATTAGATCATCATAGGAAATTCGTCCCGCCTGACCACGCGTATCAAAGACCTTGTCAGTTTCAGCAGCAGATTTGAACTTCTGTTTCTTTTCCTGCAGTAATCGTTCTCTCTCTAACCTAGCAGCTTCCTCTGCTTTCGCACGTTCTTTCTCAAGTTTTAGTCTTTCAGCTTCTTTACGCGCAGCTTCCTCTGCTTTGTATCTCTCACGCTCAGCAGCTTCCATCTCTGCAAGTTTACGTTGCTCCGCAGCCAACCGTTCTTCTTCAAGCTTCTTCAAAATCCTTGCCTGTTCAGCCACTAATTTTTGCATGTGCATCTGAACATCCTTCTCTGTGAGTGTGACATGATTTGTGAGTAGCCAGCGGACACTGATGTGATTGACCTTTGGTTTGAGGTCAGCTGATGAGAAGATGAAATTCGCAGTCTGCTGTCCTGGTAGCTGAGTGATAATCTGTTCAGATTCCTTTTCGCCAGCAATGGGTTCCAGAATTCTCTCAAGAACTTTGAGTGACTGCTCGCTACTTATACGGCCTGTTGAGATTGTGTTGAACTGCTCGAATGCTTTGTAGTCGATATCTTTTGGACTCTGCGTAGCTATCAGACACTCGACACCATACTTTCTCGCTTGTCTGAATAGTAGCAAGAAAGTTTCTTTGGGGCCAGGCGACAGCATTCCTGCAGGAATGAACGGTGCAGCTTCGTCCTGAAAGATCATCATTCGTGGGCTTTCAGTATATCCCTGTCTCAACATCCAGGAGTATAATTGATTTAGAACAATAGAAATGAAGAAATGCTTCTCTTCTTCACTTCTCAGGGTTTTAAGGAAGATTACATTGATAGGAGTCTTACCATTAACTGGTTTTGTCAATTCATCAAAATTAATCTCCCCTTCCTCTTTGAATAGGAGCTGGGATGAACCAACAGTAAGGCTCCTGATACGGGTTGCTAGAGTCTGCCGTTCTGAGAACTTCATGAATGGTTCTAGATCTACACCCACCTCTTCAGGTGCACCTGTGAGCATGTCAGCAAGTTCTGCAAGACCTTTAATCTCGGTCTTCTCATTCTCCCAAATAGTCCTGAGCAATTCATAGACAGCTGCAAATGCTTTCCCCTCCCAAGATCTTGAGAGCCCTGATACCTTCATGAGCACTTTTACTAGGGTGCGAGCCGAATTATCAAGTAGTCGAATGATGTCATCTTGGTCTGCTTTTCTATCTGGCAGTTTAAGGGGATTGATTGATATTGCGAGCCCCTTACTGCTTGCTGGAGTATAGACTCTAACAATTACTTTGTCCATATACTCCTTCAGTCGTTCTGGTGGAACGCCTTTCTCACTAAGTTGCTTGGGATCTCCTGGAAGCATCAAAGAGGCAATATCACCTTGAGGATCAAAAGCGAGAATAGGAATTCCCTGCATTGCTGCCTCTTCCAGAATGCATTTCGAAAGAACGGTCTTACCTGAACCAGTCGAACCAAAAACTCCTCCATGTCTTCGCAAGAGGTCTACGCTTATCTCGAATTTCTCAGTGGTTCGCTTTCCTTCACTATCAAGCTTATACCCAAGCCAGAGTTTTCCATCTCCCATATTGAACACCAAACATAGCCATATCTATCTCTCGATGTTAAGAGCCTTTCCAGTATATGTAGTTTACAAGAATCCTATTGAAATGAAAAGGAATGGATTGAGATTCCTCCATCCATGCATTCTGTGACTATTCACCTACTGGTTCATAGCGTCTTCCAAGGAAGATGACTATTACAAACACCAGAGCTGCTGCAAATACCATAAGTACGCCAGCTGCCCAACTGTAATCGAGGTTGTCCTTGACAACTTTCATCAAGAGATATGCCCCAGCCATGATCACTCCTAGTACAAGCGAAATTAGCATGAACCTAGAAGTCATCTCTTTGACTTGTCCAGTTTCTGCTCCCTCCGAGATTCTACTTCCAAAAAAGACGAACACAAACAGGAAGATATAGGCGATGACAATCATGGTACCCATATCAAATAGGTATCCCTGAATGACTTCATCTACTCCTATTCCGTTTAGAAGTCCAAATACAAGAAGCGTCGCAAGAGCATGGATATATACGAGCATATTCGATATCATTTTGTCATCAGGATGAACAAACCCAGTCATCTCAGTGAATGTGTTTATCACGCTTATGATCAACACCACTACTAGAAATCCTAGTGCTATCAGCCAGATGTAAAATGGGTAAAGCACTTGATCTGGTTGAGTCGCAATCCACTTCACTACTATCGTGAAAGCTAGTGATGCCAATCCAAGTCCTGAGAGAAAGTTACCAATTGTAGTTAACCTAACCATAATTCTCTCTCCCTTTAGGTGGAGTATCTAAAGCGATTCAAGTCGCAGTTTCTATTAACTCTTGTCATGGTTCAGCTTCTTTCAGAGAAGAAACTCTATATTCCTTCGAATGCATGATACCTTGAGGGTGAACCACTTGTCAGAGCCAGATTCAGATAGACTCCTCTTGAAAAAGGACAATCTTGCTAGATGCGCCTGGTGTGGTACTCCAGAGAGCCCCCAGTGGGTAAACTCTCCAAAGGGAGAGATGTTTTGCTCCTCTGAGTGTGAATCCGCGAAGTACTCGTCAAGATCTTTTGATGGAGGATTTCTTACAGCCATTTTGGGTTGCATAATCATACTCATCCCAATTATCTCAATCCTCCGTTTTCCTGTACCACCCGGTCCAAACTCATCGAGTGCCTTTGGCGGTGTTGTAGTCTGGATAATATCTGGCTTTCTTTTTCTCATGACTGGCATCGGCGGAATAATTCGTGGTTATGAGGGCCAGAAGTATCGTGATCGAAAGGACAAGTACCGTGATGTCACCTTGCTCCAATGTGAATACTGCACACAGACAAATCCGCCGAATGTCGTACGTTGCCAATATTGCGGCGCATCCTTAACAAAAGCTCCATTCAGGTACGAAACGACACCTCCTTGGGTTCGAAAACAAACACCTCTAGGTAGATTCAGGTGCCCATACTGCAAGGCTACGTATTCCTATGATGCATCGAAACTTGTGAAAGATGATACAGTAAAATGCCAGAACTGCAATAGACCGTTTACTACTCCGTTCCCTATTACTCAGTCGCAGGAGTTAGCTGAGGAAGCTTCTCTCTATTCCAATGTCTGAGTCTAAATTAGTAATCAGAAGAAGCATCACTCGACTGATTTCTTTTCTTGCAAATGCCTTTGAGGTGCAGCTTCTGTGAGGAAGTAAGTGCCAATACAAGCCACAGCAATCAGAATCACAACGAGAAGAGCTAGACCTGGAAAGAGTCCTCCTAATGAATACGCGAACTCGGCAGCAAGAGGACCAATTATCATCCCCGACCCAAAGAAGATGCTATAGACTCCCATTGTACTTCCTCGAGCTTCTGCGCTCGATATGTCCGTGAGATATGCCATTGCTGCAGGTGGAAATGAACCTGCGATAAAGCCAAGTGCAGGTAGCAATGGCCATAGCCCCGAAGTCCAGAGTGTATCGAAAGCCTCAGCATTGGCTACAAGCATATATGCAAGCATACCGAATCCAATCAGACCAATCACAATGAATGGTCTTCTCTTCATAGTGTAGTCAGAAAGATG
>JAEORN010000358.1 GCA_016840825.1 Candidatus Thorarchaeota archaeon
AGAACTTCTGTTTCACATCCGGAGAAGCTGACTCATCCACCTCGAATCTGATGAATCCACTTCCCACCTTGTTCGCATTCTCAATAGATATTGCAAATTGATGATACAGGTCTTTCTTGATGATGATACGATCCACTAATACCTCTATACGATAGACCTTGTCTTCGTCAAGCTCAATCTTGTCGTTGATGCTATAGGCGACATCATCGATCTTAATTCGCTTGTATCCCTTCTGTCGTATATCGTCGAACACGTATGGATAGTCTTCATCATAGATCTTGTTCACAGGAGCAAGTATCTCTACACTTGTCCCCTCTGGCAAGGTCATGAGGTGATCAACAATTTGGTTTGCGTTACGTGTGTGGACCTGCTTATTGCAGTATGGACAATGCGCTTCACCTAGCACTGAGAAGAGGATTCTCATGTAGCTTGAGATATCAGTCATTGTACCGACCGTTGACCTCGGGTTCACCGTTCCAGTTCGCTGCTCGATGGCTACGACAGGTGATAGCCCTATGATAGAGTCCACATCGGCTCTCTCAAGCATGGGTAGCATTGTTCGCGAAGTCGCTGACATAGACTCGAAGAACTTGCGTTGTGCTTCACTAAAAATAACGTCAAAAGCCAGCGATGTCTTTCCCGACCCCGATACACCGGTAAGTACGGTTAGCTTATCGCGCGGGATGTCCACATCTATATTTCTAAGATTGTTAGTCCTAGCTCCTTTTACACTGATGCTTTCTCTCATGTCTTCATGCCTCCAACCACCAGTTCTACCCTGAGTTCATTTTATGATGGACATTATTGACCAACAAAAAACAGCAGGGCCTGATGTTAGGTGAGGTCTCTCATGTCGATGAGATGGTTCACCCGTGTGGAGATAGTATATACATTCTCTGGTCTACGTAAATCATAATTTTTCTATGAACTAAAAGAAGAAAGGAATTACATCTAGTATGGCTCTCATCAAATATGTCCATCTCAGCATATTTATGAGCTTTGGAACGTATGATAGTAAATGATGTATACTATTTTTAATCGAAGACCATAAATTTAGCAGTACTGACAATTCGCAGCTGAACTAAGCAGAGATTCAAAGGTATTGCTTTAAATAAACTGGCCTTTTCAAAGGAGAGTGTCTAGTTGAGTACTCTTGAAATATTAATTCAGAATGGAATAATTGTGGATGGTTCTGGACGCAGACCATTTAATGCTGATATAGGTATAGAAAAAGAGCATATCTCCTTCATCAAGAAAGACAGCTCTAATGATGCAAACTTTGTCATAGATTCAAAAGGACTTATTGTATCTCCAGGATTCATTGACATTCATAGTCATTCTGATATGAGTATTCCATTTGATAATCGATTAGAGTCAATGATACAACAGGGTATCACGACATCAGTCGTTGGTAATTGTGGTTCTTCTCTAGCTCCAATAAACGAGGATCGACTCGATCTCCTCCAGAAGGATTTCGATGTATTTTCCCCCCGTGATCAGAAACTGAAAATCACTTGGCGAAGCTTTAGTGACTACCTCGAGAAACTACAGAATAATCGTATACCAATGAACATTGTTCCCCTTGTCGGTTTTGGCACCGTCAGAATCTCAGCAGGTCCTGCATTTGAGAACAGAAAACCTACCACGGAGGAACTTGTCAACATGAAGGCTTCTGTTGCAGAAGCAATGGAGGCGGGAGCTTTTGGGATGAGCACAGGACTGTTCTATGCCCCACAAATTTTCGCATCAACTGATGAGGTCCTTGAGTTAGCAAAGACCGTGGCTGAGTACGACGGCTTGTACTTTTCTCATATCCGAGGAGAAGGCGCATCTGTAGTTCAAGCTGTCAAGGAGCTCATTCACATAGTGGAAGAGTCTGGATGTAGAGGAGGACAAATTGCGCATCACAAGATTGCTGGACGCCCATATTGGGGGACGAGTAAGAAGACGTTGAAGATCATTGCAGATGCGAATAGTCGTGGTTTCCGCATCAGATGTGATCAATATCCCTATAATCGAGGAATGACGTCATTGATATCTTTGTTACCTCCTTGGGTTCATGAAGGTGGAATGGAAACACTTCTTGGTCATCTAAGAAATCCTAAATCCATAGAACGTATCAAGAGAGATGTTTCTGGTGGCATTGAAGGATGGGAGAACATAATCAAAGAAGTTGGCTGGGATGGTATCTACATAGCTTCAGCCAAAACAGACAAGTGGAATAGTATCCAAGGCAAGAGTTTACAGCAAATAGCAGATCAGTACAACTACTCAGATGTATTTTTGATGCTATTTGAGATGCTTCTCGATGAAGCAGGAGAAGCCACAATGACCATCGAAAGTATGGATGAAGGCGATATTCAACGCATTATGAAGAATAAATACTCCATGGTTGGAACAGATGGTTGGGGTGTTTCTCCAACAGGAGTATTCAGTTATGGTCGACCACATCCTAGATCCTATGGAACCTATCCACGAGTACTAGCTAAGTATGTCAGAGACGAGGGCGTTTTAGAAATGCAAGAGGCTATCTGGAAAATGACGGGCTACCCAGCTGAAACACTGGGACTTAAGAATAGAGGTCAGATACGAGAAGGATTCTATGCTGATATTGTCATATTTGATCCTCAAAAAATCCAAGATAAAGCAACTTTTCTGGATCCTCACCAATTCCCTGAAGGAATACATTATGTGATAGTAAATGGAGAGATTGTGGTTAGACAGGGCAAACAGATGAATCTATTTCCAGGAAAGGTTCTGAAGCGATTGTAGTTTCTAGACACCACACCTAACAAACACCAATCAACCAGCGACGACAGGAACTTTGGTATTCTTATGCGCATCCTCAACTTGCTTTACAGCATCTTCAAATATCTCAAGGCCTGCCTCTGCTATCTCTTGAGTTAGAACAAGAGGAGGCATGAAGCGAACGACATTAGAGAAATGTCCACCAATCTCGACGATAAGACCTCTCTTGAAGCACGCAGTTCGAACCTCCTTCGCAAACTCAGTCCAAGGTGTCTTGGTGTCTTTACTCTTCACGAACTCAACTCCAAGCATAAGTCCCTTTCCACGGGCATCTCCGATAAACTTGCATTCATCTTCCATATCCTTTAGCCATGGAAGGAAGAGCTCTTCTCCTAATCTTGCAGCATACTTCCAGAGTTTGTGCTTCTTGATGAATCTTAATGTTGCAACTCCTGCTGCTAGTGCTACAACGTTACCTCTGAAAGTTCCAACATGCGCGCCCTTTTCCCATGTATCCAATCTTTCGTCAAAGACCAAAACCGATAGTGGGAGACCACCGCCAATCCCCTTCGAAATTGTCATAATATCTGGATGAATGCCTGAATGCTGACAAGCCCACATCTTTCCAGTTCTTGCCATCCCTGCTTGAATCTCATCCACGATTAATGGAACTTCATATTCATTCGAGATTCTTCTGACTTCCTTGAGGAACTCGTTAGGAGCAGGTAGCGATCCCGCCTCTCCTTGAACAGCTTCGATGATAATCGCCGCAGGATCGACAACCCCTGATTTGGGGTCCTCCAACACATGCTCAAGGTATCTAGCACACTCAATTCCACATTCAGGATACTCCTTTCCAAAGGCACATCGATAGCAGTATGCATAAGGTACGAAGTGCACCTCAGGAATCATAGGCATGAGATCCTGTTTCAACGACTTGTTCGCTGTCAGTGTTATGGCTCCCGCGGTCATCCCATGATAGGCTCCCTCAAAAGATATCATTCCAATTCGACCTGTATTGAACTTCACGAGTTTCATTGCTGATTCGACCGTGTCTGAGCCTGTCGGTGCAACAATGAGAATCTTTGCTATATCCCTTAATTTAGTTGGAAGAAGCGTGAGCAGTTCATCTACAAGCTCCATCCTTATGGGTGTTGGAAAATCAAGAATATGTGTTAGTTTTCCCATCTGTTCTCTTGCTGCTTCGACGACCTCTGGGTTGCAATGCCCTACATTTACGACTCCTGCACCTGCGAAGAAATCGATGTAGATATTTCCATCAACATCCTTCAATGTCGCGCCTTTTCCTTCAGCGAATGCTACAGGGATTGCCTTTGGATACGAAACTGCAGCACTCTCGATAGTTTCTTGTTTTTGCAGCATCTCCCTTGACCGAGGCCCTGGAGGGTCTTCAATAATCCTGGCCGAATTAGAAAGATGCAGGTCACTAAACTTATCATTCAGCAAAATAATATCAACTCCTCAAGAAATAATCAATAATCAGTTTCCCTCTTCGGGTATGGGAGAATATGTTCACTATTCACCCCAAACGAAGAATCCACATACATTATGCACAAATTTGCCTTTAACCATTATCAAAACTATGAGTGATTTGTTTAACTAACAGGAGCACCTCTGATATCATTGTTTTAGGAGAGGCTTAATTTTCCTAATATGCAGTCAAGAACACTCCCATTTCCTTTGAAAACCGATGAAAAGATATCCCACCACTACATTTTCTATTCTATGCCTCTCGAATCTCAAGGTCGCAGGTGGGTGATAGTACAGGGAATCACATCACTCAATTTGGCAATATTCGTCATGACTGCTTTAATGATATCTTCTCACTGGGAAAGTATCAATGCATTTCTCTCCACTGCGACCGGACTTGCAACGAACTATGTACTTGGAATTGTCCTTATCTCCTTGGCACCACTTGCTTTCAGTCTTGGCATCTTCATTCTTAGTCTAAGAGAAATGATTCGAGAGGATAAGCTCATTCCGAGAAAACGGGCACATGTTTTATCTATTATATTTGCTTTCGTCTTCGATTTGTTGCTCCTACTTCTTGTAGACATTTGGGGAAAAGATGGGATCATCGTGTATAACGCATTAGAATTCCAGATGCCCTTCATCCTCCTAATCCTAAATGTTGGCCTTCTATTTACGTTGTTCTCGATGTTTCCATACCTATCGACAGCTATCAAGATAATCATGTCATCTAAAGGTCATGCAATGAAAATCTCTTTGTTTGCTATAGTATCTCTTGGATTATTGATATCTCCTTTCATTCTTATTCCCTCGAATGTTTACACAGAACCTTTACCAAACAAACCAGTGCTCATCGCTCATCGGAGCGGTAGCTACCTCGGACCTGAGAATACTCTTGAGGCTGCTACAGTCGCTTTGGAATACGGGATTGCTGGGATTGAACTCGATGTGAGAATCAGTCAAGATGGTATCCCCTTTCTAATGCATGATGACACTTTAGAGCGGACCACCAATATCGATGAGGTATATCCTGCAAGGATTTCCGATAGAGCAGAAACCTTCACACTTTCTGAGCTTATGGAATTGAATGCTGGTGAGTGGTTCTATTGGAACGATCCGTATTTTTCCATTCAGAATGGTTTCGTTGACACATCCCAAGCTGATACATTTCTCACTGCGCAAATTCCAACCTTGGAGAATATCACCGCCTTCGCGGCCGCTCATGATATCATTCTGAATGTTGATTTCTATGCACCACCTGAAAATCATCCCTACTTCTCAGAGTACTTCAATATCTGCCTGACAATTCTTGGAAATGCAGGGATTGATGAGAACATCTGGATCACAGCTCGTAATTCCACTTGGTTGGATATTACGAAATCAAATCATCCAAATATGGTAACTGCGCTCACATTGGACAATCCGACAATAGCTGATGTCCAATCTTTCACTATATTGACCTATGACATGCTGAACACAAGAATGGGTCTTGACAACATGATATTTCAAGATCTTCAGTTTCAGAATATCCCGACTAACACGTGGACCGTGAATGCTGAATTCAGGTTCTCACAACTATGGTGTCTAGGTGTTGACTATGTTACCACAGATATCCCCCATCTGCTAAATCCTATTGAAATCCCCTTTTGGAGCATGCCCATTGAAACATATCTCCTCCTTTGGATTCTTTATGATTTGGTTGTCGTTTGCGTGGTTACCATTCGATTGTATAGAAGATAATTATCACATAATGTCATTCAACCCACTATCTAGAGATCATCTGCTAAATCGCAGTTATCAGATACTAATCTAACAACATGATAGTTTTCAATCGCTCCTTTCCGCTAGCGATATTTGAAAAAGGAAGAACCCAATCTTCAACTACCGAGAAAATGAAAACCTGAGTAATCCGTAAAACCAGAACATGAATGGAGGATCAATCTATTGAAATTTTGTCCTAATTGTGGCAAACAAACCATGGCGAAAGATTCAGAGAAACCGTATCGAATCTTATGCTCATCCTGCAATTATATGGAATATGAAAATCCCGCACCAGCTGTAGCTGCGATTGTTGAGCACAAAGAGAAGATACTTGTTGTACAATACAAGGATCGCCCACATCTATGGGGACTACCAGGGGGTTTTGTTGAAGCTGGAGAGAATCTTGAAGCAGCTTTGATCCGAGAGGTGAAGGAGGAAACAGGACTGGATATCGTCATCTCTAATTATGTTAATTCATATCCGACTCTCAGACATGAGAAAGCAGTTGTGTTCATAGTCTTTGTAGCCACAAGTATCTCGGATTCAATTAGTATCGGAGATGAGCATTTACAGATCTTGGAGTTGCCACCTCAAGAGGCGTATGAAAAGCTCACTGGGTTGTATTCTAGACAAGCTGTTGGTGAGTGGTTGGGGAAGCCTCGTTTATATGAACCAACCGAGATTGGCAATCAGACCGACTGAATTTTATTCCGGATAGATTCTTCCTTTAGAAATTGGTAACTGAGTAATTCACCATCAAAGACTATACCAAAGACACCATATGCGGAAGGTGACTTTTCTTGTAGTTCCTTTGCTGTCTTGAACTCGATAGCTTTTGCCTTCACTCCTAGCTTCTTTGCTGCATTCATAGCCATTTCAACAGCTTCCGGTTGGTAGGGGCATTGCGCAGAGTAGAAGACCGTTAATCCTTTACCACACTTCTTCTGCCTTTCTTCCCAATCACTTGGGAATGTGGGATATGGAGCATCTTTGAATCGTTTTGCAACTAGCTCGAAACCCATTGGTGCTGAATCGACTAACTCAAAACCATTCTTAATCAGAAGCTTCTTTCCTGTCACCCAATTGCCCTCATTAGATACCATCGCCACTCCATCCATGTTTCGTTCCTTAGCGTCTGCTATGCAAGCATCTAACAATTTACGACCAAAACCTTTCTTTTTCCATTGTCCAACTACCCAAAAGCAATGTATCACAAGGTAGTTTGGAGCATGTACAACTCGCCAAGCATACTCTCCTGGGATATACTCAATGAACCCCCTAGATGTCATTTTTCCTCTCTCATAGACATAAAGGACTTTCATGCGTAATCCTTCTTGATAGCGCTCCTGAAACCAATTTAGCTTTGATTGATATCCTTCCTCTTTCCTTTTCGATTTCTTGCAAAACAAATCATAGCTTCTTTCATTCTCCGGAGTGATTTCAACTATCTCGTATTCTATTGTCATTTGATTTGCGCTCCATTCGAGTAGGCCGATCAACTAGGATTATAATCCATCACTCGCTTAATGCGAGTGCTATTTTGCTCTCCTAATCTCTTCAACTGCCTCTGGATTTACCAAAGCGGCAGTATCTCCTAGAGGCTCTCCCAGATATGCAGCTCGAATCATCCGTCTCATTACCTTTGCATTGCGTGTCTTAGGAAGATCCTTTACAAAGAGAATCTTGCGAGGTGTAAGTGGACGACCCATCTGGTTGCCAATCAAATCCTTCAACTCATTACGTAGTTCCTCAGAAGGAGATGCATCATCCCTCAGAACGCAAAATAGTACAAGCTCGTTCAATTTGATATCATGTGGTACACCTATGACTGCAGCCTCTATCACTGCAGGATGTGAAACAGCTATCGACTCCGGTTCAGCTGGACCAACACGTTTTCCTGCAACTTTGATGATATCATCCGACCTACCAAGTATATACCAGAGGTCATCAGCGTCAATCGCTGCAAAATCACCGTGAACCCAAACATTATCCCAGCGGCTCCAGTAGGTATCCTCGTATCTCTTAGGATTCTTCCAGAACCCTCTTGTCATCCCAATCCACGGCGCTTTTATGACAAGCTCTCCAACTTGACCTCTAACTGGTTTTCCCTGCTCATCAAAGACATCAGCAGCGATACCAGGACAAGGTCCTGAGAAGGCACATGCTTTCAAGGGCAATAATGGATTTCCCATCACAATTCCTCCTGAAACTTCTGTTCCCCCTGAGTAATTGATTATTGGAATTCTTCCTTCTCCTACATTCTTGAATAGCCACATCCAAGGGTCTGGATTCCATGGTTCCCCTGTTGAGGCAAAGTATCGAAGCGATGAAAGATCGTGCTTCTTTACAGGTGTATCTCCAAACGTCATTAGAAGTCTAATTAGAGTGGGTGATACGCCAAGGGTGTTTATTCTGTGTTCCTCTACCATCTTCCACAAGCGGTTAGGTCCAGGATAATCGGGAGCTCCATCATAAAGGAAGAATGTCGCACCAAGCAATAAAGCACCAAAGACCAGCCAAGGTCCCATCATCCATCCCATATCCGTCATCCAGTAGATGGTTTGGTCTGAGTGAAGGTCTGTTCCAAAAGCCATGTCTTGAGCAGCTTTTATTGGAAATCCACAATGAGTATGTACTGCGCCTTTAGCCAAACCTGTAGTACCAGAAGTATAGATTATCATCAAAGGACTTTCAGCATCCATGACTTCTGTTTCAGATCCATCTTGCTGCCTACTGATAATCTCGTTCCACCAATAATCACGTCCCTTCCTCATGGCAACTGACTCGTCACTAACATTCATGACAATCATGTGTTGGAGTGATGGAATTCTCTCTGCAGCTTCGTCAGCTATAGATTTCATAGCAACAATCTTCCCGCGTCGAGATGTACCATCAACTGTGAAGAGAGCTTTTGCATTTGCGTCACCAAGTCGATCCACAATTGCTCCCGCCCCGAAACCAGAGAACAACGGAAGGATAATCCCACCAATCTTTGCTATTGCAAGTAATGCCACAACTATCTCAGGAATCATCGGCATGTAGATTCCTATTGGATCTCCTTTTCCCAATCCTAGTTCTCTCAGAGCATTTGCAGTCTTATTCACTTCGACGAAAAGCTCTTGATAAGTAAATACTCGTGTGCTTCCAGATTCACTCTCCCAGACAAGTGCTGTTTTACTAGCTGTTTGAGAGTCAATGTATTTGTCCAGACAATTGTGGACGATGTTCATTTTTCCTCCTACACACCATTTGGGCCAGGCTATACCACCAGATAGATCAACAACAGCATCATAATCCTTGTAGAATTCTATCTGAAGAAATTTCAACACTGCATCCGTAAACCAAGCAATATCCTCTGTTGAACGATTCATCAAGTCTTGAAAGGTGGATATTCCATACTTTTTCATAAATTGTGTAAGATTGGATGACTCCACATACTCATCCGTTGGTTTCCAAACAATCTCACCACCAAATTCGAAGTTCTCTCTCACCATATCGACATCCTAGATTCCAAAAGCTAGTTCCATAGACATGCACTCCCTATTATAGATACGGGCATTGTGATAAATTGGATTTACTCTCACAAATCTATCTGGAATCATGTGAGAAAGACATAACTACAAACGAACTTATTTTTCTTCACCAGTGGGTGGTTTGTTTGGTTAGGCAAATAGCTATAGATTTCCTCTATAATAAACAAGGGAACTCTCTTGTATCTGAAAAAGAATCACTTGAATCTACAATGGCCTTTGCCTGGGCCCTTTCAGGAGAATCACAGGATTCAAGACTGAAAAGAATATCCAAGATTGCACTTCCGTTTTGGTTGGTTCAAGTTTCTCCAGAAAACTCTGTATTGTTATCGGCATCAACATCGGAATCACATATCTTCACCTTCACTCATGAAGTTCGACTATCTGAAGTTCGAAGACTAATCAGTACTGAAGTGAATGAACCGAAAGATGTACCAGCGATAGTTGAGAAAGTTTTGGAACTCATGGATGAATTGGACACTGTCGAGAAGAGTGTGAGAAATCTGTACTTACCTTCAGATATTGCTGAAGTTGGCCAATATGTAAGTGAAATGGAACCAAGCAATGCACCTAATCGGATTGAACAATCATTCTCCTCACAAGATGCTTTGGCTGAGAGCGAAGCTTTCCAGAAAGTTCGTGATGAAACTATTGCAAGGGTTGAACGAATGGAGGAACTCAGGACCTTAGTTTCTGATCAATTAAGGGGCCAGCTAACCGTCATGGAGAACATTGTATCAATGGAGAAGCGAAAATGGGAAGACCGGATACGTTCCATGAAATCTGCAACTGAAGTGGCTACTCACGACTTGGAAGTAAAGAAGAGCGATGAAATCTACGCTTTGAAAGAGAACTACCGAAAGCAGTTGCGAGCAAAGACTGCAGAATTCGCTCGAGCTAGCACCGACATTGAGAGCTACTTCACTTACCTTCTTGATCATGTTCGTGAAACACGAATTACCATTGCGAAGAAACAGGATGACATAGAAAGTGCAGTAGAGGAATATCAGAAGCTCGCGAAATACCTCACTGATGCGCTGCCTCGATTTGAGGAAATTCTAGAAGCATTAAATGAGAAATCTGC
This sequence comes from Candidatus Thorarchaeota archaeon, assembly GCA_016840825.1. Next base: position 10,615 of record JAEORN010000358.1, read on the forward strand.
TGAGGTGCTTGAAGATGTAAAGGAATACAATGAATCTCTTACTTCTAGGACTGGTGAAGCCGAAGCCTCTGTTGATAGCCAAATCGATGACCGACGACATCGGCTATCACAGTTGGAGCGCGAGCGGCAAGATAGCGAGTCCGAATTGGACGAGTTACTTCAGAAAGTAGTTACTTCAATAGATCGTTTGGAAGGTAGAATAAAGAAACGAATTTTGGAGCATCAAGGGGAAGTGCTCAGTTTACAGAGAAGTACCATTAGGAATGACGCATTTCGTAGTATTGCACCTCTAACACATCTTGATATCTTCTTCTACGTTGCGGAGTATTCGGATCATAAGCGGAAGCTCCTTACTCCTGCACTGACTCCTGAAAATAGATTCAGATTACCTGTTGCATATAAAATCATGAATTCCTCATTGCAATCCTTCATAGAAAATAGCATCAATCGACTGCTAGAATCAGACCCATCTTTCAAAAATAAGTATGAAAACGCAATTCATACAGGAGATTTATTCGACAATCCTGATGCATTTGATTTCATCCAGAGTGGATTGAAAGAACTTCAATTTAAGCAACTACTAGAAGAAGGGGTGTATGAAGAAATTCATGAAAGTATCCTGAAACATCTGGGACGGTTATAAAAACCTCAAGGAATTCATTACTAACAATCTGAGATCCAAGCGGTATGTCTTCTAGATTGGTGAATCGCCCTGCTGGTCCTTCTCTTGAATATGAATAACTGGAAATGGTTCATTATCAGCGCTTTTGGGCTGGCCTTCTAAGCTCATCTTGGCGGATATGCACCTTTCCAGAATGAACAGCACAGCTTACACAATAGTAAGATGTTACTCTATGAGTTTGGATGTATGATCCTTGTTGTCGTAGTTCTCTTGCTATTTGGGGCTCAACGACCGAAGTATTTTTGGTAAATTTCTTAGCCTTATCTGCGGGAACTAGACGACCACATCTCGAACATTGGACAGCTCCTTTGGAACCAGAGCCTCCTTTTGCTCGACCTGCTGACTTTCTCTTCTTCGCCAATTAGTATTTTTCACCACAGCATATTACAATGCCACACAAATCGAATACCATTAGCTTAAATCCTTGTGCCTCTGTCCAAGGTTTCCTGATATCTTCACAGAATGTATCTGATTGAAATACTCACTTAAAAGAAACGAGTTGACTTTTCTTTACATAAGATGGTGGTTGAATGAGTTACGACGATGATATACTTCCTCATGAGAGTAGTAAGAGTATAATGACAAACGAAGATTCACTTAGATTCTTGATAATGATAATCACTATACTTATGCTGATTATTGGACTCCCCTCGTTGTTCTCAAACGTTTATGAGAATCCCCTTCCAGGAATCATAATGCTTGGATTTATCGCAATCATTCTCTCCATCTTCTATTTAGGAAATCAAATTCAGAAACTGCAAAGATCAAAATAGGATCAAACCACTTCTGAAATGAAAAATTCCATAAAGAAATAGGTATCCAGACGAGTGGGGGATATGTAATTGAATGAACTCGAATCTAACGTCCAAAGGTCCAAGAAGTCCCTGAATGCTCTCCATATTTCCTTATTGATGTTGATAATTGCGCTTCTAGGTCCTATGGTCCTTATGTACTATTCAACAGGATGGAATACTCAAATCCAGATGGTCGGAGCACTTTGGACACTTCTTGTTAACTTCGAGCATTTTGGTTATGATTATGGACCTCCCTACAATTTTAATTTCAGCCCTTCTTGGTTCCTAGCATCATTGCCCTATGCTTTTGTTAGGTATATCTTTGTCTATATGATGTATCGATTCTATACTGGAAAGGCAACCCGTCGACGAACAATAATGACAGGAATAGTATCAGAACTGCCTCTACCAGTCTTATTCCTAATTACGATGATTCCTATGTTGCTATTCAGTCCACCCGGAATGGGCTTCTATTTTCCCATCTTCATCCCAGTACCAATTTTGTTTGTTGTTGGTTATGCCATAATCAGGTTCAGACCGCCTCCTGAAGAAGAAGTCTGGATTGACAGAGAAGCAGCAACACAATGGTGGGATGCATCTAAGCAAGATGATGAAACTCAACCTGAATTTCAAGCTCCTCCTCAACAAATCGAAAAAGAAGCAGAAGATGATTGGTTAGTAGACGATAGAAAGTAGGGCCCCACCCATATGAGAATGGACATTTGTTATTGGTGAAATTGAAGCAATTCAATAACGTTACCTGATGGGTCTCTCATCACATTTGAAAGTCCAGCTACGAATTCTTGAGGCTTCTCATGCACGAAACTTATGCCTTTCTCAGTGAGATCCTTCATTGTATGTACAATATCAGGAGTTTCAATGCATATAACGATTTGAGGAGTACCTATCTCTTTTGGAGGAGATTTTCGGTCAACTTGTTCTAGAATAAGAGTTGGACCTTCATTCTCCAGTCGAACAATGCATCCGTCTGCATATCTCTGCGCTTCCTTGAACCCAAGTTTGTCGCAGTAGAATTCAACCGCTGCATCAACATTATCAACATAAATTCCTACAACTGAAATATTCGTCAAGACTTCACGCTCCAGATTGTTTACAACAATCGAAAACCTCGTTAAATTTTATCATCACAGCAGAGCCTATCAGAAAAACGAAAACCACATCTCATACTTTTCTTCCGCTAATTCTAAAGAGTGCAAGAAGTACTAGAAAGAGATTGACTCCAAAGGTCGCAACCAGCAGTAGTGCAACGCTCTCAAATTCTGGAGTTACTAGGGATGGTATGCCTGCGAACAAAAGCGCAACCATCAGAGCTGTGAGTGCAACAATTAGTGCTCTGATTTTCCAACCCATTTTGATTCCTCATTCTTTATAGTGGCAATTCCACCATATCAATTAGCTGGCTGAGCTTCGGATTAGTATTAGAGATAAACATTGTCAAAGCGGATGGACAAAACTAATCGTAGTACTCCTTTAGAATCACAACTCTATTCTCGATACGAGCCTTTTCTGCAGCAAATACCATCAGATGTGACTCTAGTGTTTCATGTGGTCCTGAGAGTATCATGCTGGGATTGTCATTAAGTAGAGCCGAAATAAAGGAATGCATCAACCAGTAATCCCCTCCCCCATGACCATCGAGAATATTGACTCCTGTAGACATGTCATAGTTGGTCGTATCATTTGAAAGGAAGTCATGAACTTGTATTCTTATTCCATCTCCATATATCTCTCCACGCGTTCCAAAAATTCGTGTTTCTCTTTGTCGGGCTTTTGTGAATGATGCCATGGTGAATGACGCAGTTGAACCACCTTCGAATTCCATATTGACAATTTGATGGTCAACAACGTCATTATCACAATCGTAGACACATCTGCCATAGGGGCCTTCTCTAAGTGCGATCATGATATTCTCTTGCGTTGGATTAGGTGTAACTACACTCACTGGCCACCCTATAATCCCTCTCTTCAAGAATCCCAAGTAGATTCGTTTTGCAGAGTAAGGGCAATCCGATTCATACCCACAATCTAGACATCTCTCCCCTGCTCCTGAAGGCTTGTTCTCCTTCCTGAAATGGAACAATGACCCAAATGAAGAAACTTTCATGCATCTCTTTCCTATGATATATCGAATCCAATCAAGATCATGACAAGACTTTGCAAGCAGCATGAATGATGACTCGCTTGTCCGTTTCCAATTTCCTCTCACAAAGGAATGTGCATGATGCCAGTATCCGACAGGTTCTAGTCTCTGAATATCGACGATATCACCAATTGTTCCTGCATCCAGAAGTTCCTTCAGCTTCTGGGTATATCTTGTATATCTTAGAACATGACCTACTGACAGCATGATCTCATTATCAAGCGCAGTTTCCACTATCTTCTTGCAGCCCTCTTCATCGGGGGCCATAGGTTTCTCTAAAAGTATATGATATCCCATCTTGGCAAAAGCCACAGCAGGTTCTACATGTAACGCATCTGGTGTTGCAATTATTACAGCATCTGCAAATTTCTCTCTCTTCGTAAGTTGAAACCAATCATCAAAAGCACAATCTTGAGGGATAGAGTGCTTCGTTATCATCATCTCTCGATGAATTCTTCTTGGCTCAGCGACTCCAACCACCTTCACTCGATCCGGATGTTCTAATGCATAATCAGCATACACCATACCACGGTCGCCTGCTCCAACTATTACAATTTTGACTGGATCCATCGATACGCACCACTTGATTCTTCCAAAATATAGGCACAATCGCAGTCCTTTCAATCTGTCCCTCAAAGAGATAAGAGGTATAAGTCACATGATTCTTCCCGAGATGTGATTGCGATGGATGTTCGTCAAATAGCCCTACAGGATTTGCTACAGGAGATTCTCGTTTCATCTATCGCTCAAGAGGGTTTCATAAATGCGATGGCAACTGATGGTCAATTGCTATTTTCTGTTGACTTCGCAGGTAGATTGATGATTTGGAGCATGGACACATTAGAACATCTACGTACTACTACGATTGGAACAGAAGGTCTTCTATCGATTATACTAGATGATGATTATGTCTACATTGGCAGTTCCTATATCGACGGTCACGTTTCTGTATGGCGGAAGGAAGATCTTTCCCCTGTCATCGCACTTAAGGATGGGCAAGGCTCAGTCCTGTCGCTCTGCGATACTGGTACTGAAGTAGTTGCTGCAAGGTCCAGTGGCACAATAGACTTCTTCAGTAAAAGCGATTGGATGAAGATTGCTTCTTTAGATTCACAGCATCAAATTGCCACCGTTCTATCTGTTGATGATGATTTCATATATGTCGGTGGAATCAATGACTATGTGACAGTGTTCAAACTGAGCAATCACTCACCAGTCACTCGACTAGAGGGACATGATGCCGATATATTCTCAATCTGCATTGATGGAGATTACTTACTTTCGGGGTCTGGAGAAATATGGTGGGGTGGGCCAGGTTCTCCAAGACCTCCTTCATTTGAGAGTGCGATTAGAATGTGGAAAAGGGGAACATGGGAGTTTGTTAGGCTTCTTGAGGGGCATACTGACAACATCAATTCGATTGCAACTGATGAGCATAATATCTATTCCATATCTGATGATGGAACCTTATGCTCCTACTCAAAAACTGATTGGTCACAAACAAAGCTCACTATAAGCAAACGCCCCCTAAAATCGATGGTTCTTCATGATAGATACCTATACATATGCAACAACGAAGGACACATACTAAGAATACCCACTAATATCTTCAATGACTAGCCTCTTTTTCCCTGTCAATATGGCTAGAGTTATCAGAAGAATAGAGGTTGTAGTGACGATTATTGATGAGTACTGGTGTACAGAAGATATTCTCAGAGGCTGCGCAAACATATGAGATGATTAACCATCTATTGACATTTGGACTGGATGCGCTCTTTCGTATGAAGGCTGCAAGTCTAGCCTCTAAAATCGATGGTTGGCGCTGGCTTGACGTTTGCAGTGGGACTGGTGAAATGGCTGCTGCTATGTATAGACACGCAAAGAGCAAACCACAAATCATTTCGTCTGATTTCTCGATGGATATGTTGTGGAAGGCAAAAGAAAAGCCTGAATTCGACTATATCTCCCAAAGCCTTGCGGATTCAGGGACACTACCTTTCAAAGACAGCTCTTTCGACCTTCTTACTATATCATATGCTACTCGTAATCTGAATCCTACGATAGATCATCTTCTCTCCTACCTGAAGGAGTTTAGACGTGTTCTGAAACCCGGAGGACTCTTCATCAATCTAGAAACCAGTCAACCTCGATCAAGCATTGTTCGCCATCTTTTCCATACCTACATTCGATTATTCGTGAAACGACTCGGTGTCTTGATTTCGGGCTCTAAATCAGGTTATGCATACCTCTCATATACAGTCCCCCGTTTCCATAATGCAAAGAAGTTTGCCAAGATAATCCGACTAGCTGGTTTCAGAGATGTACGAGTCCATTCATTCCTCTTTGGCACCTTTGCGATACATCAGGCTGTAGCATGACTTAGTCAGTTCAGCCTATATTGACAAATATAGACACATATTCTGGCAGTCACTAGTAATGATATGGTGCTGTATTCAGTCTGTCCTCTATATCTCACAGGTTGGGCACCCGCCTGCATATAGGACCTGTGCATCAAGGCATCCATCACGAAAAACCGTGATGCCCTTTAGTTTGAGATCATGTGCCAATTTGAATATCTTTTCAACATCTTGTGTTGTAGCTGTACTAGGTAGGTTCACTGTTTTACTTACAGCATTGTCGACATGCTCCTGAAAGGCAGCTTGCATTCTTACATGCCATTCTGGACTTATTTCATGAGCTGTCTTGTACACCTTCTTGATATCATCGGGTATTCCATCTATGATCTGGATTGACCCGGTCTTGGCAACCTGTTGTTCAATCACATCTGTCCAGAAACCTCTTTCTTCTGCTGTTTTCTTGAATATCTCATTAACCTCTGTGAGTGCAACGCCTTCAGTGATTATCCTTCTGTGGGTAATCGCAAAAATCGGTTCGATTCCACTAGTAGTCTGGGCGATTAAGCTTATACTCCCAGTAGGAGCAATCGTGATAAGAGTCGCATTCCGTTTCCATGTATTTCTATTCTTCAAATACGCGAAATTCTCAAAATTCCCTCTTATTTTTGCTAATTCTGCGGATGCGCGTTCTGCTTTCTGTCGAATGAATGACATAACTTTCCCCGCTAGATTAAGTGCAGAATCTGAGTCATAGGGTATTTTCATATTGAGCAACAAATCCGCCCACCCCATGATTCCCAAGCCAATCTTTCTGTTAGCTTTGGTTGTCTTCTCAATCTCTTCTACAGGATAGACGTTGAGATCAATGACATTATCTAAGAATCTTACAGAGAGCTTTACTACTTCTTCTAGCCGATCCCAGTTGATCTCATCATTCACTACCATCCTTGAAAGATTAATACTCCCTAGAACACATGACTCATATGGAAGCAAAGGCTGTTCCCCACACGGATTGGTGGATTCGATCTCCATTCCATCCAATGGGTGTTCTCTGTTGATTTGATCTATGAAAACAAGACCTGGGTCTCCTGAATTCCATGCGTTATGCACGATAGCATCGAAGATCGCTCTTGCACTAATCGTCTTGACTACTTCCCTATTCTGAGGTGCAACAAGGTCAATCTCTCTATTATTATACAATGCTTCCATGAACTCGTCAGTAATTGCTACTGAGATGTTGAAGTTCCTAAATGAGCATTTATCTGACTTGCATGCGATAAACTCCATAATGTCTGGATGATCACATCTTAGCATAGACATATTTGCTCCACGTCTACGCCCTCCCTGTTTTATCACCTCTGTTGCAGTATCATAGATACGCATGAAGGATACCGGTCCGCTAGCTACGCCTCCTGTTGTTCCCACCGTAGCTCCTGCAGGTCTTAGCCTTGAGAATGAGAATCCTGTGCCGCCTCCTGACTTCTGAACCATTGCCATGTGTCTAAGAGAGGTGAAAATCGAGTTCATGTCATCATGAATAGGAAGCACAAAACAAGCACTGCATTGGCCTAGAGGTGTTCCTGCATTGTAGAGTGTGGGGCTGTTAGGTAAGAACTCTAGATTTGCCATCATGTTGTAGAAGAGATCCGTATATTCTTCGACCTCGGTTCCTTCTCCATATATCTTCTCGATGCTAGCTACGGCTGTTGCGACTCTTTGGAACATCTTTGAGGGAGTTTCTAGTGGATTTCCGTCTTCATCCTTCAGGAGGTACCTTTTCAAGACCGTTGCAGCATTTGGTCCAAACTTCAGGTCATCTACAACTCCAACTTGGTGTAGGAGTCTTCGAGCCTCTCTGTGCTTCTCTCTATACTTTATGTATCGTTTTGCAACGTTGGTGAAACCTCGAAGCATCAGGGTATCTTCAACTATATCTTGGATGTCCTCGATATGAATGGTTTCTTGCTTGCGTTCTTGGATGAGTCGTACTACTTCTTGAGTTAGTCCTCTTACAGGTGTAGCATCTATACCAGTTGATTGGAATGCACTTAGAATCGCATTCTCAATTTTTATCTCATCAAATTCTACTATACGTCCGTCTCTCTTCTCGACCTTCAATAGCAAACCTCCCAGCGACTATTCTCCTACTTCCTTGACCTCAGCTATATGTTAAGGAAATAGAATTTATTCTCCTCCCAAATCATCACTTTTGAATTTTGGGCTTAAGCAGGAATTCCAGACAATTCAACGCTCCTTAACAAGTCTTAAAAACAACTATTAACTATAGTTTAGTGATAAAAATGACATATGTAATGTTATACAGAACCAAGGTAAGGCCTGAAAAAATCGAGAGGATGCGGGAACTTAGCTCTCAATTCTTTGAAATCTACAAGGAACATGG
>JAEORN010000059.1 GCA_016840825.1 Candidatus Thorarchaeota archaeon
ACAGGCTTGGAGCTACAGAACTAGTTCTTGGGCCGCCATTTAGTGGAGAATGGAGACAGGCAATGACTACTATTTTTGAAGAAATCTATCAGAGGAGAAAAGCATGATCCAATGGGGAATAGCAATCAATCTAAGAGAGCCAGTTTCCGAAATTGTAGAAAAAGCAATAGTTGCAGATAGTGGGGGGATTGACTCCATCTGGATTACAGATTATCCCGCAGTTAGGATCTCACCTATTTTGGCATCAGCAATAGCACAGAAGACTGAACGATGCAGAATAGGTGTGGGACTCTTGAGTCCACTAATCTATCCGCCGAGCCAAATTGTCCAATATATGTCCACCCTGATAAAGCACTATGGCAATAGATTTGATTTGCTGATTGGTCCTGGCGACAAGAATAGGCTAACTGACATTGGCATCGGATTCGGAAAAGGCTCAGCTATAACGGATAGACTTGCAGAGTCATTAAAGAGCATTCGAGAGGGACTGATAGATTATGAGGACTGTCGGGTATTGCTGGCAGCACAAGGGGCCAAGATGATAGATATCTCAAGAGATTCAGATGGGGTGCTTCTAAACTACTCAGATCCTGAGATGATAAGATGGGCAATGGAAACACTAGGCAATACGTCAGATACATTCGAGATAGGTGCCTTCCCTCCAACATTCATTGGAGAGAGAGTTCAATGTGAGGAACAACCAAGCATCCGAACTGCTGCAGGAATTGTTGCACTTGGGGTTAGCTCATCAACAAGGAAGCGATTTGGACTAAACCAGATGCTTCATCCAGCGTTATCCCTCTTGAAGGAGAGAGGAAATATCGATGAGAGTGTGATTAATCTAATCGATCAAACTATTATTGACCGCTTCTGTGTTTGCGAAACACCAGATGGGGTATCGAGTCGTGTATTGCAGTATAGGAGATTGGGAGTGGATTTAGTTGTCTTTGGACCACCTCTAGGAGCTACTTTGGATGGTGTGAAACAACTAATTCAAGCCAAGAGTATTTTTGAATCACGTGACGACTTCTAATATTCGAGATAGTTGCCAATATCTACACTTTCAGACTCAATTGACCATCTTCCGTCAGTATAGGCTAAATCTCTTGTCAAATCCAGCATTAACTTAGACCCACGATGAGAAATCGTCATTATGGGTTGAACAGAATCAACACCAGGTTTTTGCTCCAACGCTCGAAATAGTCGATAATACTCAACCTGATGGTTCTCAGGAATCAGAGTCCATACAATAATTCCTCGCAAAGAGAGGTAGTACATCACCCATGGAAATTTCTTGATTGTTGACAGTATGTGGGCTTTCCACTCATTATTGCAAATTATTTCAAAGCAAAAATTGGATGATAATTTTGGCAGTCCAAATATTAAGTACGGAAGCATCAAATTGCGACTCTGTAATTTTCTTGTAACGATGGAGATTTTCTTCGGATCAATATCCATTCCTCGCATCTTCAAGCCCTGGCTGAGCTTGCTTGGGAGTACTCTCACGTCGTGTTGCATATGCGCTGCGATAATGAAATCTTCTTTGGTGAAACTAGTCCGTATGCCCGCAGAATTGAGAAGAGGTGGATAATCACTAGAATTGACAGGCTGGTCTATTCTCAACATGTTCTCCAGATTTTCCGGAATGTCCCACGAATCATTCTGAAAGAGTGTTACGTCAGAATTAGCTCCGGATTGCGTTTGAACATGAATGCTTGAGTAGTCGAAAATCGATTCTGAGATAGATTTTATTGATTTTATAACCAGAGACAAGTTCTCAGAGTAGTTGGGAATGAGGAAACTCACATATCCAATATCAGTCATAGCAGTTCGGAGAAGACTTTTTGTAAATGGATAGAGAGAGAGAGCATGCTCGATTGGTTCCCAATCGATACCTTTCCGGAGGGCAAAAAAAACCATTACCGACTGAAGATTAAATGCGCTATAATCGACAAGGGAAGATACTCGAAGGTTGTTCCTCTCACGAAGTCGTTCAATGGACCGGGCGATAGTTCGGGGAGCCAGATCGAGAACATGTGAAGCATCAACAAGCGAGATTGTTGGTTCTTTACATAACGTAGAAAGAACTGCCAAGTCGGTTTCACTAACCAAAGCATCTTCAGCTAAGAATACGAAATTATATGCAGATCTTAACGCACTCACTGAAAACAAGTTGAACTTGTTCAAAGTCTTAAGATTCTCAAGCATCTTCACTCGGTAGCGTTCGTTTATTGGAACTAGGGTAGGATTTGTTGGAAAAGCGGTATACTCAGGATTCTCCTTTAGTCGGTCAACTGCCTTTAGAGCAGTTTCCATTGTGATTGATCCTGAGCAGAGCCCCAGGTATATTTTCATAGCATCAAAATAGAATCTGACTGAAGTATCTTCCACTTCAGGTATCAAGTCATCATATGGAGTATGTATGGATACCTCATAAGGACTAGAATCTTTATTCGCCTTTTCCATTCCTGAACGCGTTCTGTTCAAACTTCTCAACGCCGGAGGACTTCATCCAGAGGGCGTACGTGATGCTAGATAAGACACCACACTCTCGAATCTAGTTTCTTTCTTTTGTCGGTCGGCTATAAATGTACACATATCCGATACATCCCCTGCAAGACTAGACATAACCTGAGAAATCTCAAGCCATTTGATACTATCCGGAACGAATAGTTCAAGAAGTGTGAGACCAGTTCCAGAAATGACTCGTGCTTTTGGGAAAGTACCTGCTTGAGCATGTAGAAGACGAGAAAAGGGAGACTCAACTTTGGGGTCATCACGAATGCAGATCATCATATGCTGATCAAGACCAAGATTAGTGATCTCAACATATGGTCGAGCGAATTTCTTCCGTGCTTCAGCTATTCTTCTTCTGAGTGTTCGTCCGGAGTCGGTCTTTAGTGCCAATTCAGAATACAGTGATGCAAGTCCAGTGGCAGTTGCATTGTAATCACTTTCAATTACAGCTGCGGCTACCAAATCATCAATATTAGGAGACCTTGGAGGACTCTGCTCTACAGTTTCTACAGATGGAAGAATATCTACAAAACCCCTTGCAGCACCGATTGATGCCTCCAATCTGAATATTTCAGGAAACTTCCACTTCACTCCATCAAACAATCCCATATTCATATGATGAGATATTTTCAAGCAATTGCTAGCATGAATTGTCAGGGAATAGGGTTTTTTTCTAAATCGGTTTATTTGACTCTGAAACCAATCATATTGGCTACCTAAGGGTACTATAGCTTCAAAATAGACACGAGAGTCGTAAGTTGAGGATATTGCTGATTTTATTGCGGAAGTAACTAATTTGCTGGATCTTAGCCAATGATGAAACTTCTCCAGAATATCAGACTCGTCGTCGGCGATTGCCCAACCAAAAACCATCCTTAGACCTACTTTTCCGTAATCAAGATTCCCTCTAATCTTCAATTCATATTCCATTTCTAGGTTTTGCCAAATCTGGTTTACTGCAGAACGAGTGACCTGTAGATCCTTTGCGAGGTTAATCTGGCGGCGGGAGGGATCAATCATCAACCTGCCAAGTAATCGAAGCTCACCAGGACCCATCGTTCTCATAATATCCCACCAAATATCTACGTAATATGGCCAGATGTTAAGATAAGAATGTATTGTACAGCCATTTTATGATACCTAAGTAATATCTAGGTAGGACGTTCTTTATGCCCAAAAATGACGTGGCTTTCTAATGGCATTTAGAGGCCATTCTAGTAAATCTCTCCGCACACCACTCCCTTATTATGTCGGATTTGATTGTATGTTCTTGGATTCACACTGCAGACTGAGCTCATAGGTTAGGTGTTACTGACCTAGTTAGATCAGACCATCTTACCTATCTAGTCAGAGGCAGGCCACCGACTATGACACATAAGGCTAGTCAGGTTGCATCGGCTAGAGTAACAGTCAGTGTATCCGCCATACC
>JAEORN010000359.1 GCA_016840825.1 Candidatus Thorarchaeota archaeon
ATTTAACTATAGTTATTAATATTCTCTTAGGGATTTTTATATTGCTGAAGTAGTCTAAACATGAGTTGGGAAAAAGAAATGGGAACCAATAGTGATGTTATTCAACGAATCAAGAAAGTGATCGATTCTCAGAGTGTAGCAGTTCTTGGCACCTCAAGGAATGATGAACCTTATTCTTGTCTAGTTGCATATGCTGCCACAGATGATGTCAACCACTTTATTTTTGCAACAATGCGCCAGCGATTGAAATATAGAAATCTATCAATCAATCCAAGAGTATCTTTAATCATTGATGACAGAGATGAGAAATCTAGTGATTTCAACGAGACTACTTCAATTACTGTGATAGGGACTGCAAGGGATATCGTTGGTCCTGAGCGTGATGAGAATGCTGCCCTTCTCTTGAGACGTCATCCTTCTCTAACAGATTTTGTTAATTCCCCTGAATGCGCAGTTATCCAAGTTGATGTTGACAAAATCTACGTGGTGAGTGAATTTGAATCAGTTGTAACAATTGGAAAATAGACCAATTAGCAATCAGATTTCTTTCAAAGATCAATCCTTGTGTCTGCATCTCTATTTACGCCAATTCTTTCCATAAGAGAACCAATTGGGTCTATGTAGAACTGATGGCTGCAGGTGAAACATTTAACGGTGCTATCGTCTTCTATTTCGTAATCACGATAGTTATGGGAAATATGGCACCTAGGGCATTTCGCTCTGGTCCCTGCAAAATATGGAATCTTCTCCTTGTTAATTGGTCGACGCCTATATGGAAATGGATCAATATACTGCTTTGCGGCTGTTCGTCCAATGATACCAAGGACTATGCAGTAGTCCATGAAAATGAGAACTAGAAAAACTGGTTGCATCCACTCAGGCAATGCGGTAATAACTGCCAAAACTGTGGGAAAGGGGATGAAAAGCAGTTGGGCAACGATAGTAAGCATCATTCCCTGAGTCAGCCACGCCTTGCCATTTTTTTTGCATCGATAAGACCACAGATACTTAGCTGCGAGTGTGTTGGCAACTCCTACAATCACTGATAAAGCTATGAAAGCAAGCAGAACTGTGGACCAGACATTTGTTAGTATAATGCCGTGAGTATATCCAGCTACATACCATAATATAAGCAGTCCAAGGGAAAATGGATAGGTGAGGATAAACAATAGCAATCCGTTGAAGAAGGAATATACCACATCTGTTAACAGATTAAGTTCATTCCTTTCTGGGAGTCCCTCCATCAGAATCCCTCTTCATGCATTCTGGTTTCTATAATCCTTACAAAGTGTCTTAACAATTCTGGTTTCAGTACATATTCTTTTACAAGGATGAGAACCCTTTAGTACGAGTACCGCATTATAAGAAGCGGGCGTCGGTGAAGTATCATGGTAACTAACTACCATCGGTTACCACACCCAACTGATACCTTACTGTCGCCCGCCTCTTTTGAAGTCGTATTATCTAGTATCTTGACTTCGTAGATGGCGCTAATGAGATGAAAGGAGAAGGATACAGTGTCGAATTCAATCTATTTTCTGAGACACGCAGAAACTGCCGCAGATCCTTCCCTTCCTACTGATGAATGGTCAATCACATCAAATGGGCTTCAACAGGCGCGCGAACTAGCAAAGTCAGAAGTCTTTGGCAAGATAGAGGGTGTCGTACATTCAAGTGAGAAGAAAGCCTGGCAGACTGCAGATGTATTTGCCGAAGAACTCAATGTGGAAGTTTATGAGATTCCTGAGCTGGGCGAACTGCAACGTCATCACGGAGGACTTCTGTCGAACTTAGAATACCGTCGTTTTGTGAGGGAAACTCTAACTGACTGGGACCATGGTGTTCCTGGTTGGGAATCTGGCACAGAAGCATTGCATAGGTTCGTCGATGGTGTGAAAAGAATCAACATCATGTTCTATAGTAGAAACATTCTCGTAGTTACGCATGGTCTTGTCCTCACTCTCTATTTCTGTCAGTTACGTAATTTTCAGTCCATAGCATACGAACGCTGGACACAGATGCCATTTCTGGCGTGGGGCCTTGTCAGAGATGGACGTGTTCTCATTGACATCATCTAGAACTGTACACGCTCCGAAACTTTTTCTATGGAAATGAGCACATCCCTGGAGTGATTCGCAATGACTTCGAAGATAACCAAAGAGATGATTACTTCTTTTTCTAAATTCAAGACAGCTTGGGAGAAAGATGCTGACCGACCAGAGAACACGATTATGTACTATATTGTTGCCGCCCTTAATATTGAAAAAGATCCCGAATTAGCGGAAGCAATGATGACGATTGTTGTCTCTAAGAAGGATTGCCTTGAAGATGGCAGCTCTCCCTCGGGTCTAAAGCTCGGAAAAAGTGCAAAATACTACATTGGTCAATTTAAACAGAACAAGAACATCGCTCGTTCATATGTAGGTGGTACAAATACCAATAGCTACAAGATTGATAACAAGGCACTGACAATGACAGTTGTAAGCAAACAGGACATCAGCGGAGGTGTCAAGATCTTCATTCAGAGCGGTGGAAAAGACATGGCCACACCTGTGCAACTTGCTAAGAATAATGAAGGTCAGTGGAAACTCACGAACTACAGCTCCATCTGTACTGGTGTAAAGAAGACGGTCGAAGAAGAAGGCGATTTCTGAACAACTTGGTACTATTTTGGATTCAAAAACCCCTTCAACCTCTACTCAATTCTAGACACCTCAAGTTGTCCTGTCATAGCAGGACACCTCTGACCTTTCTCATCTCAATCTTCAATCAGATCTTTTTCTATGGCATCAATCAACTCATCCGACTTGGCTTCTGATTTGCGTGAATATACTTTGAACTCCTTATTGCAATTAGCACATCTGACTTTTATTGGAAACTCCTCTGTCTTTATTCGATAGGAATAGATTGCCTTACAATGAGTACATCTCAGTCTTGTGTATTCTATCAATGAATCAGCATCGACGACTAGTTCGACGTGCCCACAAGATTTGCAAAGAATCGCTTCTAGTGGAGTAGAATCAAGCTCATCTTTTTGGTCTGAAATCCTAGTGAATTCCATTAGCGATTTAAGATGGGGATAATAATGATACTCAAAGATGACTCCGTTCTGGAGATTGGTACTCCCGCATCTAAGACAACTTCTGCTCTTCATTCAGTTCACTCATTTTTTCTTAGCTCGAGCGCCATTAAGGTATTCGTAAGTTTCATTCGCGCATCCCGTCAACGAGGTGGCATCGCAAAGGCACAGATATTTCAGTTTTATTAGCTCAATTATCATTTCATAACACAAAATATTGGTAAGCGAAATACTTATATGTTGTAATACGTAATACAAATACATGCAAACCAAAAGGCTTCGATTCGCGGGGTCGATGGTTTGGAGAGGAGATGCAGGAAAATGGCTGATGAAGGAAAGCGGAAAAATCGCCTCGGAAGACGAGGAAATGAGAATCCGGGACTCAACACGCTTGAATCCCTGTACCACGAACATGCGGATTGGAAGTAAAGAGAAAGAGGTGAAGTGTTATGGCAGAAGAGAAGATCCAGAAAAGGGATGAAAAGAGCAAGAGAGCTCAACGCTGTGATGCAATAGCTTATGCTTATCAGTATCGACGGTAATTGTCGTAGCATCAGCCATTTAAGTCACTGAGATGTGCTCGTGATTATCACGAGCATATCTCATCTTGTTCTTTTTATTACCTCTAAAGTGAAGAATTACTGTTTTTGTTGGTGGTTTTATACTCTCTCAACTCTATTCAGATGTATGAGGGCTCAAGCCGAGATACAGACATCGAACTATATTATTCATGATACGCGAGGTCTTCTGGAGAATGATCTCGTCTATTACACAGCTACCAAGATTGCAGATGAGATCATGGAGGGCATTGATAGACTTACTTCTTCTAACACAATTGAAGTGGCAACTCTGTTCATCACAACCTCTGGGGCCCAACTCATCATACTAGCAAGATCATTTGATGAAGAACTCATAGCACCAGCCTTCCGAAGCACGTTGCGTGGAGTGACCTTTGATACTGAGTCAGGGTATCTCCAAAAGTATGTGATACCAATACTTGAGCATGATTGCTAAAAGATCAATGGATGAACGTACTTCATCTTCAGGAAAGAGTGGAAACTTGATGAGCTTGAGGAGAATTCATTAGTCACTCTCTCCTGTCAATGATAGGTTCACTTGGAGATGTGTATCATGAGGCTTGAGACCTTTAATCTTGAACGCATTCAATCTGAATGGGAGCATCGTGTTGAGTTCAATCTAAGTGAGAGTGGGGTTGAGCCACTTAGAATCAGGGAATTGCTAGAAACGGCTGATCTGAGAGAACAATTTCTAGACACCCAACTTGGCTACTCTCAAACCAATGGAACAATTCCATTACGCCAAGCGATTGCTCAGCATTATCCTGGAACGGGAGTTGACAATATCATTGTAACAAACGGAGGTGCAGAAGCCAACTACCTTGTCACTTGGCGATTCTTCCATGAGTATCCATCTAAACGAGAACTCGTGTTTATGGTCCCAAACTATATGCAGATGAGTGGTGTGTGGAAGAATCTCGGGGGAAAAGTCAACACATTCAAGCTAAAAATAGCCAACGGAAAGTGGATTCCAGATCTTGAAGAACTGAAGGCTCAGGTTACAGAGAAGACTATAGCCCTAGCAATTTGCAATCCGAATAATCCTACTGGTGCTATAATTAGTGAAAATGATTTGGACGCAATTGTAGAAATTGCTTCCGAGAAGGATGTATGGATTATCTCAGATGAAATATACAGAGGAGCAGAGATTGAGGAGATGAAAGCACCATCTATGCATGGCCTCTATGAGAAGACTATCATCACATCGAGTCTATCAAAAGCCTATGGTCTCCCAGGCCTTCGCATTGGTTGGGCTATCTGTCCCTCAGAACAAGTTGCAACGGAGCTATGGAAATATTCTGATTATACAACAATCTGCCCTTCTAAAGCGAGCGACTGGCTCGCATCATTGGCACTACAACCTGAAGTTCAAACCAAGATAGAAAAAAGAACAAGACAGCATATTCGGGAGAACTGGTCAGTCATGCAAAAATGGCTTGACAATCATTCTGACGTACTTGATTGCATCTCGCCTTCTGCAGCTGCAATCTGCTTCATCAAGCAAAACACGGGGATTTCTTCACTGGATCTAGTCATGAAACTCCTGAAGGAGAAGAGCGTTCTGATATCTCCAGGTGAGTACTTTGAGATGCCCGGATTTATTCGGATTGGATTCGGTTCCAAGAAGGAGTATCTCGAACAAGCTCTTGAAAGAATTTCAGAGATGCTGAATTCACTCTGACGAAGTAACTTGTGGATGTGATTTTGTCTCTGCCAATAGAATCTCTGTGTATTTCCAGAGCTTCTCTTGTAGTTCCTCATCATAGCTAATCTTTGATGATCTTCTCGGTCTGCAATTTACAAAGTACTTGCCGCTAATCCCCTCAACCTCAGGTGATGACGCAAGGTAAATTGAGGTTTCTGCTCCTTCTTCTGGACTCTTGAAAAATGGTCCCAAAAGCCTAAACATAAGCCTCCTTCCTCTGGATGCATCATTCTGACCAAAATGAGTCCTCACTACTCCGGGATGAAGTGCATTGACTGTAACACCAGTCCCGTCAAGGCGTCTTGCCAGAGAGTAGGTGAACATAACTATCATCAGCTTGGCACTACCATATGGTCCTATCCAGCCGTACTTCTTTTTGCTCTGCAGATTTTCAAAATCAATCTTTCCTCTCAAATGTGCTGCAGAACTCACATTGACAATGCGTGCTGGAGCACTTTCCTTCAGTAATTCCAACAACTCATGTGTGAGTAGAAACGGCGCAAGATGGTTGAGAGCAAGTGTCCTCTCAAATCCGTCCACAGTTTCTTCTCTCTTTGGGAAGATAGCTCCTGCATTGTTGACGAGTACATCCAATCTTGAATGAGTTTTCTTGAAGTCTGATGCAAGTCTGCGGACCTGATCCATTGAAAATAGATCAGCAATCATGAGTTCAATCAAATCATTTCCTGATTCTGCGATGATTGCCTGTCGGACTTCTTCTCCCGCCTCTTGATTTCTAGCAACCATGACTACATTCGCTTCCATCTTTGCCAAGGCTCGAGCAGTCTCTCGACCAATTCCTGAGTTGGCACCAGTCACTATACATACCTTACCTGTCATGTCTTCTGAAGATCTATCCAAGTCAATTCACTACTAGAAATGCATTAACAATAGTTATTAACATATTGAAGGCGCCACATTCGAGGACAATTAGAACCGCTGTTTTTGGCTTTATGTTGCAGATTTGGCACATTCGAGAGAGTAAAAGGCATTATGAGCTCTAAAAATATAATAAAAAGCATTAAAAAAATCCTTTTAGATGCATAAAACACTCATATGGCTGTAGAATTTTCAAAAAGCTACCATGTTCGACTTCTATAGAACTCGCAACTATTGAATTCACTTGTTACATGTCATATCATGCAGGTAGTTCTGAATAGAGCTGCTGCAGGATGCAAGAAAATCATGACATATGAAAACAAGGACATTACGAACAACGAACGCCCTGCCAGGATAAAGAGACCGCAAAACACACTGGTAGAGAGCATGCCCATATTCGAGTTCGCTCGTATATACTACGATGGCCCATAATTGAATGGATTGATGACTGGAGGTGTGATCAACGTCTGGGTCTGAAATAGATGAGAGACAAATACTAGGTCATCTACAGGCTGTGCTGCAGATGGTTTCAATTTCCCTCTATGAGAGAGAAGGAGTCACAAACACACTCCAGGGAATTGAACCAGAGTATGCGTGCCTGCGATCAATGATGCTTGAACCTCAAAATCCTACAATGTGGAATGCGATGGCACTTGTCTACCTCATGACAAATAGGTTTGATGACGCTCGGGATGCTATTGAGAGGTCTCTTGATTTGGATACCAGCATAGCATGGACCTGGTCTATCTGGGGAGATCTACTCAGTCTTCTTGGAAATGAAACCGAATCTGTGCGTGCGTATCGAATGGCTGCAGAGTTGGGATCTGAAGAACCTCATGTTCTTGAGCAGTTGATACGTCATTATAGGCAGCGAGGATGTCATCCTGAAACGCTTTCACTCCTAGAGCAACTAATCCCTCAATGTCCAGATGATCAATCGCTATGGGATATCTACACCGAATGTTTCCAGCAAATTTCCGCGCCAATCCGTGCATAGGATACGGTTAAAGGTTTGAACTGGATACCATGACTGGGGTTCAAACTTGTCAAAATATAGACGTATACTAATTGCTACCATAACTGGTGCCCTTCTTGGTATAGTATGCATCATTGGTGTTGGTGCGCGTATTCCAGGTGGATACTCTGCGAATACAATCTATCTGCTTGCTGTCTGGTATAATCGAGTGATCATGGGTCTCCTCATAGGGACCGCAGGCGACATCACCATCATCAAGAGTACCAAGGAGAAGAACTATGGAAATGCAATTGTCAGGGGTCTCATATTTGGACTGATCATTACATCAGCGACTCTGTTGCTCTCGACTACCATCCTTGATATTCTTGGATGGCTTGCAGGACTTGCCTATGGTCCAATTATCGATATAGTAGCTACAGCTACGGAAAAATAGAATCAGGTAGCTCGCAGGCGTTAAAGGGAATCACACCAAGCTGCACAAGGAGTATATTCACTGTTTCTACGAATAGTGTTTCGTCAAAGTCGACCAAGCGTTTCTCTAGGACTTCATCTAGAGTTTTGTGGATGTACATGAAATCATCAAGACTCACAGACTCGTCAAAGATTCCAGAACGTATGAGAACCTTGAAGAGAGTGATATCATCTGAAGGATCTTCTTCATCTTCGATTACTAGTGCCTCTCCTGAAACGTTTCGAAATAGGAATCTCTGCATCGCAGATGAGAGCGCATCATACAATGCCGCTACTGCATCCTCTATCATACCATCTGAGAATCGATTCCAACCTCCCTTGACATGAAGCCTGGCTCTCATGAGCAGGGCTTCCTCTTTATCTAAAGAATCATCAATTAGTCCACTATGCGGCAAGGTTCTCGTGATATATTAACC
>JAEORN010000360.1 GCA_016840825.1 Candidatus Thorarchaeota archaeon
TAGCGCAGATAGATATTGTTTCTTGATACGATACTAATTGGTGGAAACCGATGGCTTTAGCAAAAAAATCTAGGAAGGAAAAAGAGATCAACGAAGCCCAACTTGATAGATATAACGAGCCAAGGGAGATCTGCGAACTGGACTATACTGCACCTCTTTCAGAATGCAGCGGGTTGCATTCAAGAAATCGAAGTTTCCTGCACAGCGTCTTCCGGGCTATGCTCGTCGCGTAGCTCTCATTATTTTATTGCGTCGCAGTTTCCAAACTGCATATTAAAGAGGAATTACTTTCTGATTACAGCTATAGGGCGAAATGAATTATTGTAGACGATATAGAAGGTGCGTAGCAAGACTCCATCCTTATTCTTCACATTAGACTCAATAATGTCTCCAAACGAAAATTCAGACGCATGAATTGTTTTGGGCAACATCTTATAATCAACGCCAAATCTTGCGCTAATCCCAAGAATTAGCGCGTTATAGGATTCTTCATTGTCAGAGGTACTGATTGATGTGAGTGTGGCTTGTTGTCGAGTTAGTCGACCTTTATGCTTCAAAACATATCGAAGAACATCTTTCTCAAGTGCCAGAGGACTGCGGTCATAGTGATCTGCATAATAATCATCGATAGAATCGCCATGTGGGTCTGGTTCTTGTTCCCGCTTTCTCATCCTCACTTCAACATGCTCAGGAATTACGCTAGGCCCATCAGGTATTTCACTTGGAAATGGCCACCCAAGCTCATCTGCGATGCTCTTCTCATACTTAAGCCCAACTCCCGCAATATTGAAATCTTCACGGCAAAGCACGCACTCCAATTTTGTAATAGTGTATCCTGCCGGACTACGATTGCGCTCTGATCGGCCAATGTAAATCTCCTCTTCATCAAGGGCATAAAGAGAACCGCCACACTTTGGACAGAACAGCTCGAAAAGAATTGGGCGTTTTGATGGAATTCTATTCTCATCGTTCATTACAGAGTCCTCTATATCAAAATGCGTTAAGATGCCCAAATTGTGTCTTGTGGTATGGAAATTGCGTGTCGAATCAGTTACGTGTGATGCGGAAAAAAGAAGTTAGGAGTTGGTAGAATTCTACCAACTCTCCATTGAACTATTAGGAATTACAAATCAAAGGTGTAGGATGTGAAGTGTTCCAGATAGAAGGGAGTGCAGTCTGGCACAACCTCTAGAATTTCATCCTCATACGCTAGGATGAACAACTCAGCACTAAGGTCTGTAGTGTGTATAGGGATGAAATACTGTGGCTGGAGTTTATCAATCGCGTCGACGACTTCAATTCCTTCCATTGATTGACAGCCAGGTCCAAGAGGTAGCAGTGCAACATCAATTGTACCTGCCAGTTGAGTGTACTCTGTTATGTTCTTAGAGTCCCCAGCGTGGAAAATTGTGAATCCATTGATATCTATGATGTAGCTTGTCCAGTTAGCCTCCGGTGGATGACTAGGATCGTAGCCCTCAGGGGCTGTGGTATACATATAGAATGCAGTGACGCTGATATCACCTACCATTACTGTATCACCGGGAACAACACCAACAGCATCATGCAGAGCTACTTCAGCAGACATATTTGAAGGCATGATGTTTACAGTACCTTCCTTCTGAAGCATTTCGATGATTGTACTATTGTAATGATCACCGTGAGGATGCGTAATAAGTACAGCATCTGCAGGTAAAGAAGAATATGTCGAAGGTATGTCATAGGGATCAATGTAGATGCGCAGTCCATCAGCCTCTATCATAATCCCAGCATTTGTGAGTACAGTCAATTTTATTGATTCACCGGATGAATCGCCTGGTAAGAGTTGAGTCACTATGACTGCAGAACTGACTGCAGCCACACCAAGGATTGCAATAAGAGCAATAACTCGAGTCTTATTTGCGAAGCTCATGATTTGAAAGAAGGTATGTATCTTAGTATTTAAGGTGAGGTTCAACGCAGCTTTTATCACATTCTCATAAACCACTTCTCTATTCTTGAAAAATGAGGAATGAAAACGACCGGAGTCTTCAGGCATCGATGATTGGCGGACCTGCTCTGATTCTCTCTCGAAGTTCATTGACTTCTGCGCGTATTCCATGAATGTCTTCGAGCCACCAGGTAGCTCCAGTATCAATCCAAGGTTTCACTTTCTCTGTATCGTTTTGAGAATCAGTTCCAGTAGTTTCGCCGCAAACAACCACATCATAGTTATCTAAATTCCCTCTCTCAACTCGAATTATCTCAACTATTCTTTCTAAGTGTGTTGGAGTTATTGGTTCAGGCCATTTTGAGTGAACTGGTGCTACGCCATCATAATGAGCCGCTCTTTGAAATGGTCTTCTAAATGGATGACTTCCACCAATCCAGATTGGAATTCGTGGAGTCTGTCTTGGTTTGGGAAGGAAAGTCATCATTTCAAGATGGTAGTGCTTTCCACTGTAAGAGAAGGGTTCTCCAGACCATAATCCTTTGATGATATCAAGACTCTCGTCAAGTTTCTGAGCGCGCATAGTAGCATCGCTCTCTTCGCCAAAATACCCATATTCAACATCAGGAGGAGCACCAATTCCAGCCCCAAGAATCAGGCGTCCCTTTGACAGATGATCGAGTGTTAAAGCCTCTCGTGCAACTTTCCAAGGTCTTCTTCTCGGCAAAGGAGTAACCAGAGGACCCAAACGAATTCTCTTTGTATTGCAGGCAATCGCCGCTAAGGCAATCCATGGATCCGCGAAAGGCAGTACCATGTCCTCCTGTTTGAAGACAAGAAGATGGTCCCAGATGAAGAATCCATCCCACCCATACTCCTCAACATCAGTACCAATCTCGATAAGCGTTTCAATATTACCAAACCAACCGAAGTTGGGAATATTAATTCCATACTTCATTTCCATTCCCCAATCGACCATTTGGTTTACTGCCCGAGATAAGATAACTTTCCTCGGAAATTGTGAGAAGGTATAGGATACTGCCAATATGAGAACTCCTAATTGAAGGCTCAATTTTATCAATGAGTTATATCAATTGCAGCGTGATTATCGCTATGGACGCAAAGGAATGGTTCGAACAAGGACAGCAAGCTATGATGAAAGGGCGAATTGAAGAGGCGATTGAGGCTTTCGATCAGTCAACTAGTTTGAATCCATCCTCATTTGATGCATGGTGGGCATTAGCAAATGCGTGTAATTTGATGGGATCTCAGATTGAGGATGAGGGAGATATTTCTAGGGCTCATCTATATAAAATCAAAGCAGCATATTCATTTGACAGAGCAACACGTGCAGAACCCACACACGCAAAGGTAGCAAAAGCAAAAGCTTTTGCAGAAACCATTCGTGAAGTGCAGAAAAAGAAAAAGGAGCAGGGACTCATTTAATTTGCAGATAAGACCTCTCTGGAATCTTGCGCGCACAGGTCTATTTCAAATCCAGCAACTCTACCTCAAATATCAATGTTGAATTTGGAGGGATCAAACCATCTCCTATGTCTTCTGAACCGTATGCAAGTTCAGGAGGGATTGTAAGCTTTCTCTTACCA
>JAEORN010000361.1 GCA_016840825.1 Candidatus Thorarchaeota archaeon
ACTTGCGAAAGCGAGTATGAGAAATTGAAACGTGAGATAACCAATAGGGGCACTAGGAAAGATGCAAGATACACTCAGATAAAGATGGGCGCAGGAGGCGCTGGTCTGAGTAGAGGTCTTGCATAATTTAGAATGAGGTAGTCGCTATTCGAGAATTGGCTTGAATCTAGCGACTGCTTCTTTCAGATTCTATAGCATGATTGCTCTACAATGGCAGTTGATCTCCTTCACTAGTATCTTGATATTATATTCAACATATGCTGTTTTTATCATGAAGCCTCACTAACGTCCGATAGATACACTACAAAAAGGACAGGTGATTGCCCTCCCTGATTTGAGATCCTCTACATTTGCCAAGGTCAATGGGCTCGAACACATTGGACACAACCATGCACTGAGCCGTTCTCTCAAATCATCAATAGCAGGCAAGATCATTGCTTGATCCTCGCCTGAGACCTTAATTCTGCAGCTAGCCCCTCTCTTACCACTGGGTCCTGATATTAGTAGTTCGACAGCAACGCTCTTCCCGGTGTATTTTCCTCTTGCTAATCCAGAAATATTAGCGTGCACAATTCTATTGTCTATTTCCATGTCACTGCTCACTTCATAGAAGTTAGCGTCTTCCACGATTCGTAATGCCTTCTCATACATCTCTTCTGGTGTCCAATCAGATACCTTCACTCCTATCTCGCCGCATTCTAGCTGCTTGAGTTTTTGCTCAAATTCCCGTGGTGCAATTTGGTCCGGAATCAGTAGGTCACACACAGAACGAATGATGAAGGGTTTTGTAGTCATACTATGAGGTTGCCCCTTCATATCCACATACGACACACCTCCACAAATCTCGCCTCTCACACAATCCTGCGTAGGCAGAAAATCAAATGTGGGGCTTCTGAAGCCATTGGGTTCAATCTTGGCATAATATGCATCATCATCCTCACTTGCCAGTCTGAGAGATTCTGAAGGATAGGAGATGAGGAACACTCTGACATCAGTTATAGTATAGGGTGAATCGTTGAATACTTTAACTTTGAAACGCATCCTATTCCCAATGAACTCTCCTCCACGCATGGCTCTTACCAGCTGAGTTTGAGTTTTAGGCGATGTCTGAATCGCTTCAAGTGATCTAGCGACGCCAGGTATTGGCTTCTTTTGGTGGGTCACACCTTCTCGATCATACCCTCTCCAATAGTCTAGAGGCGTTGCAGTCATTTCTATTTCCTTTCGCACGTATGGAGCTAGCTCAATCTCTTCAGCAGTGCGGTTAGGGCCCTCATCACCTACACTGAATAAGAAGCCAATGCAAATGACTACAATGATTATTATTACAACCGCCGATATATCAGAATTCAAATTTGCTAGATTTTGTAGCATTATGAGTTCCTATCCTTTCCCTCAACTCAGCTATAACTAATTTTGAGAGGATATAGGTCTTTTCAGAGAATTCCATTTCTCATAATATCAATGTCACAAGAATGATTCCAAGAATCGTCATGAGAGTCCCGATAGTGACGCGTCTGTTGACATCCTCGTGAAGAAAGATTGCTGAGAGAGGTACAGTAAAGATTGGTGCTGATGCAATTATGACTGCTGTTATTGTTGCTCCCAAAAATTTTACAGCATAACTGTAGGCAATCAAACTCAGTCCTATTCCTACTAATCCCGTAAGTGATGCAAAAACCAGCACCCGTCGGTTAGGCAATGGTCTCCCTTTTCTTACTGAAACTAAGAAGAATGGAACAAGAACAATCGATGCAAAGATCATTCTAAAGAAATTAGCCTCCGCAGCTCCTACGTTGATAAGGCCGAATTGGAAGATTGCATCACTAAGCGCCCATGATATGAGAGTGAGGAATGCAAGT
The DNA here is from genome assembly GCA_016840825.1 of Candidatus Thorarchaeota archaeon. The sequence continues at coordinate 1,863 of JAEORN010000361.1, forward strand.
ATCAAACCAATATTTCGATCACTGTCACTCCATCGTGCTAAGCTATTGCGGCTCTCCTTTTGTGAAGCCCTGGCCACCAAACCAACTCCAACCACAACGATGATTGCACCAAGAATCCTTTGGATGATGACGGGCTCTCCGAGAAAATAAGCTGTTAAGAGATAGACCAAAAGGGGGTAGCTCATGGAAATTGGAAACGCCCTTGTAACACCAATTCTTTCTTGGCTTAGAAAGTACATTGTATCCCCTAATACAATGCCCAGAATCATTGAGACTGCAAGGGGGAACATTGCTTCTGTTGGGATAACAATTTGATACGATCCTGCAGACATCACTGCGAATAAATACGAAAGTGGCAAGCTCACCCAAATACGTGAGAATGTGATATCCATGACACTAATGTCATCACTCATTCTCTTGTAGACTACATTCGTTACACCAAAGAAGATTGTTGCCGCGAGTGCAAATAGAATTCCCAATATATAGGAGTCCGACGCTATTTGCATGATTTATTGTGACATCGATTTCGACTTAATAACAGTTTGATTTTCCTCGTTTCTTTTTTCTAATTAATAAGTATCACATTTGGATTATCATCTAAGCGCTTATTCTGATGTCCCGTGACCTACTTTTGCAGTCAAGGATTAGAATCCAAGTATCTTTCTCACTTGTTGTTCAAGATTCTCTGGGGAAACAATAGTCACGAATTCCGCAGCTTCTTCTAAGACCTTTTTCGCTTTATCGTGAAATTCCTTAGGTACTACTACAAGCACTGGTATCTCGTATACCTTTGCGGGATAGAGAAGATCAATAGGTCTAAACCCGCGATAGACATCAATTGAAACTGGAATAGTTACTTTCTTCGGAGTTTCAGGAGTACCATGTGGCGGCATAAGTTTATGCAAGTACCCGATAATCAAATGCACTTCATTCGGTTCAAGATGTGAAGCTATTTTACCATGGCCATCCCATTCATTTGCTAGGGGGACGGTGCAGAATCCATTTGCACTGATTTTGGATAAAAGAGCTGAGTCTGTTCCTTCAAAATATCCAACTGTCTTCATTTTTACCAACTGTAATGTATACTGAAACCAAGGCTAATAACTCTTCGATTTTATGTTGGAGAGCTTTCATGCTATTCTAAATGAGAAGTTGTAGGTATGTGTGCCATATCTTCGTCACGAACATATTGGAAAAGCGCAACTAGGATCAGTAAATATCCGCCAATGATGAAAATAATGGTGCCTCCGTACAAACTCACATTTCCATCAATGAAATATATCCCATTTCCACCAGCGGCGAATGCTATCACAGCTGCAATTGAATATTTATAGGCAATTTCTGATGTCCTATACTTCAGTAGAAGGAATAGCGTTAAAATTATTGACGCGATAAGTCCAAGTATTTCCATGAAATAAAGTACCTGAACAAGCTCCCAAAAAGTCTGTAAAATAACTTGCATACTTCCACCTCCTGCTTCTCCAAAATGGCAATAACCTTTGAAACAGTCTAGCCTTTTGGCATACGACTGTAATTACTATATTCTTAAACGAATAGCTAAATAAAATCATCGTACTCCATTACCTAATCGCTACTTAATCATACGATTTTCTGGAGAGGTGTGAAACCTGCCATCTTTTCTATATTGAATGATTGCCAAGATAACCAGGATATAGCCTCCAACCGGTCCAAGGATGTTCCACCATGTGAAGATGACACCATCAAGGAATGTGTAAAATCCACCCAAAGCAAAAGCCACGATAGCTGCAGCTGCAAGTTTCCATGCAGTACTTGATGTTCTTCTCTTGGTTAGCAGATCGACTGTAACAATGATCGAAACAATGAATCCGATTGGACCAAAAAACATCATTATAGTACCAAGTATTTGAAAGAGCTGCATTTGATACAAAATTCTTGAGTCTACAGAGATAAACTTTCCACTCATCAAGCGTGAATTGGTGTCAAGATTATCAAGCTCCTACAGTCATATAACAATCAAGCAGTATATGTAGATCTCTTTCAAGTAGCTAATGTCCATTGAGGCAAAGCTCTGTACACTCTTTTACTATCGACTGATAGTCACATTACAGCATGGACATACAACAATTTCCCCAAGTCGCAATTCTTCAACAAGTGAAAGTGGCAGCGGACTAGAACATAATGGGCACAACCATGCACTCAATCTCCCTCTCAAGTCATCAATTGCCGG
>JAEORN010000362.1 GCA_016840825.1 Candidatus Thorarchaeota archaeon
CTATCAGCAAGCGGTTTCTGCTCTTGGGAATAGACAATAATCAGTTTATCGATACTCCGCCTGATTGCTAGCTGTTCCAAGGTTTTTTGTTTCCCAATAAATGCTACATGGATTTTTTGATTTGTCATGTCTCTCAGACTCCGGGGGCATGTCGTGATTTCAAAGTTCTCCGTCATCTAAGATTGTTTTCGCTTTCTTTGATTAAACGGATATCAATGGGGACCGAGGTATCCATGGCGGAATTTTAAATTCTCAATATTCCAGAGGGGTCCCCCCTCCTACGGATGTTTTTCGTTACAGGAACCCCTCGTATCAATCGGTCCCTAGTCCCCAAGTATATCGAGTTTTTTTACTATATATGCATTCGACGAGGCCTCAAGACTGCAAAATAACGCGTTATACGACGAGTTTCATGGATCAGATGCCTTAAAATCGGTAGCATATATTGACGATTTTCAAAAAATCGAATAGTGCTGCTACTAGAATTAGATATCAATACCGTCTGCTTGAAACCGACCGAGATGAGGTAGGTGCTTCAACATTTAGATTCGTACATTCGTCAGCAACTCTTTCTAACCAAGCTGTAACTTCATCTTTTGGACACTGCCAGCATTGCTTCTCAATATCCCAGAGATCATATGGGAACTGCCAATGCCCCCAGATTCCACTACTAAGAGGCGACACAGTGACTGGCCATCTGAGAGAACGAAGTGTGTCCATCAATTGTGTGGATCCTCCTGCTGGAAGATCTGTTATTATGAGCAGGTTTCGATTCTCTTCGTAGCGTAAAAACGCGCGCGGTAATTCTCGAGCCCAAGTATCAAGGATGTCAGCTGTTTCTCTGTCGTTTGCCCGTATTGCCACTCGTTCAACTAAACCGATATTTTGGACATTCCAAACACGATGGATCAAGCCTTCTGACTTAAGTCTCTTAATACGAGTTGAGAGTTTGGTCTGTCCAATTGCAAGTTCTTTTCTCAATGCCCTTGAAGAAGTGACGCCTTTCTGTACAAGCGCCATAATTTCCATATCAAGAGAGTCCAAGTAGGTATCAGTGGTCTTTGCAGGTACATCGATACGCTCTACAAGGTGATGCAATGTTTCTTCTGTTATTCTGTGCCCCCATCCTCGCATTGCAATCCAAGGAATCTCCCATCTATGGGTTTCAGCGTTATAATGATAAAACGAGTTTGATATACCAACTGAATAGGTTTCAGCTACATCAACAGCAATACCGTTGTTGTTTAGTATTGATGACATCTGATCCAAATATTGTGTATTTTCCGGGTTATCAGGAACGGCAAGGCGCCCAATTAGTTGCCAGGGACCATTTAGAATCGAACGCATATCATAGATGAATGGACATCCATCAAGAAGTTTGGATGGGTCACTCCAAGAGGGCCCAGCTAGCAAGACATGGAATGTCCGAATTCCTATTCTAGAGAATGGGGTGGTTGTTAAAGTCCTAAGTATGTATTTTTTCCTGAGCCGGTTGATTCGTGTGCACACCCAAGACTCACTCAAATTGGTCCTTTCAGCAACTTGGCTGTAGGATGCTGTTTCATCTTTTAATAGAGCATCTACAATTTTCACGTCCGCATTTCCAAGTTCAACAACAATATTTTGAGTCCTGAGATACATGTAATCAACGTACTCGCTGAAATCTAGCGATATGCCATATCTAGCCATACTTACAAACTCATGTGCTAAGGAGTCTAATTCACCTGGACCTCCAAGAGAAATAATCCATTCCATCATCTTGGATGAAGTATAGAGTAGATTGACATGGACTCTTTCAGTAGGGATTTTCCGCCATGCAGCAATCCATTTGTTCCTCTCTGGCTTCTTCAACATTTGTCTTGCAAACTCTGCAGCTAAGTCGCGGGAATTTTCAAAGCAGAGCCCCGAGGGTAGAGAATGGAAGAAGCACTCTTTATACACAACACCAGCAAGTGGAATCTCATCTTGCATGGTTGCGAAATTGACTTGAAACTCACTTTTCTCAGGTATGTATTGTCCGCCTATTCGTAAGATGTCCTGTTCTTCGATGACCTGAACTGATTTGGGCGTAGAAGGTGCTTGGAGTCCAAAACGCTGAGCTATTATTTTGGAACACTCAACCCATAACGCTGCTATCTCAGATTTTATTTCAGTCATCAAGTTTTTTTGGGTGCAGTTTGAACTTAAGGACTTCTTGTTTAGTTGCATCGTCTATCAGTGATAACCAATCAGCAGGATAGGTGCGAGAGTTGCGTTCCGGAAGGCAACTTTCATTCTAAATCGAAAGTTATCTCGTCATACTTTGAATAGCGCGTAGTCCTTGTCTAATCGATATCAATGACCGATCCTCCAAAAACCCCCTCGGAACCATGGTAGTAGATGCCATAGTACATTCAAAATCATCACTATGTGATCATTAATCGCGATGAGAAGAATAGACTGATGCATCTCTGGATATACTTCTCACTTCGCCATAGTACACTGACGCTTTTTACTCATGCGGCTTTTTCCGTCTTTAATTTAAATAAACAGCTCCATGAGTCTATCGATAGCTGTATCGATGTTTTCACTGGATATACCCTCATCAACGACAATCTGCTTTACCCTGTCCATCTTTTTGGCATCATCCATGTCATCAAGACGATTGAAGAGCCCGAGTCTTCTACCAATTCTGTAGAGGATCTGCTTGTCAGAATCTATTTCCAAGAATGCGTGGAGGATTGAGAGCATGTCTTTTTTCTCATCAGGAAGTCGGCCCTCGAGATTGGCAAATAGATTGAGAATGTGATCACTCACAACCATGCTGTTGATTCCCTCAAGGGCTTCGATGAACATTATGAGTTCCTGTGCGATATCAATGTCATTGCACTTCTCGAAACTGCCGGATTCAAACTCAGAATATAGTGGGGCGCGGTCGGTGAGTGCAAGAGGTCTCAATCTGATGAAGTCAGGGTTTATCTGATTGAGTGCATCCGCAGACTCCATTGCATGAACCTCTGAATGCCGCTTTCCACCAAGACCGGGCATGATATATTCTGACAGCTCTAGATTGGCACTCTTTATCATGATTCCAGCCTTGATGTGCATGGCTTTTGATGCTCCTTTCTTTACAATTTTCAGAACTTCGTCTGAACCTGACTCTAATCCAACATGGACTCTATTCAATCCTGCATCTTTGAGATCCTTCAATCCATCCTCGCCCACCTTGAGAATTGTACTTGAGCGAGAATATGTTGTGATACGTTCAATCCAAGGGAATTTTCTCCGAAGATGGTTGAGAATCAGTGCTAGGTTTTTCGCACCGATCGTGAGCGCATCCGCATCTTGGAGAAACACCGACTGCATCCCATCAGTAAACCATTTCAGCGCGTAATCAAAAGCAGCAAGTTCCATAGGTTCGACCCTCTGCATGAGTAGCCAAGCCTTGTCTGATGTGATCTCAAGGGGCGTTGAGAAGGCCGCACGAATATTCGAGATATGTTTGTCTAACAAATCAATGTCTGAGATGATCTCATCCACGGATCTCACTGAGAATTCTCTGTTCTTATAAACAGGACAAAAGGAACAGCGGTTCCATTGACAGTTCCGAGTTATTCTAATCAATAGACTTCTGGCTTCGCTTGGTGGACGTATCGGACCAACTTCAAAGGCGAGGGATCTACTCATCTGTTTTTCCTCAAGGTTCAGGATTTATGCGGACTACTAAAATGTTACTCCGGAGGAAGTATTCGAAAATGTGGAAACAGTCTATCCTTCCTCTTGCGTTGTGAGGTTCACACCTATATCATCGCCTTCTCATAAAGATGACCAGAACCACAACTACAGCAATCCCAACAGCTGCTCCGATGTAGAGAACGGATGCATCTCCACCAGCTACCAACGTGACCTCGCGTAGAG
>JAEORN010000363.1 GCA_016840825.1 Candidatus Thorarchaeota archaeon
GAATAGGAATTATCTGTGGAGTCGGAGGGAATGGCGGTGATGGGTTTGTTGCCGCTCGGCATCTTCAAGAAGCTGGAGCTAATGTTGAAGTACTTCTAGTTGGAGACCCTAACAGAATATCCTCACAGCATACACTACGAAATTGGAAGATCCTAGAGAACCTGCAGACAATTACTAAAAAGAAACTGATGACTGAAACCGAGGTTAAAAAAGCTGGAATCTCCAGTTACGATATCTTAGTGGATGGTCTTCTTGGATTTGGTTTGACTTCTGATGTGCGTGAGCCAGTGGCTAGTGCGATAAAGATAATCAACAAATCCGCTGCAGTGAAGTACTCAATTGACATTCCAAGTGGAATGGATAGCGATACTGGAAAGATTCTAGGTATCTGTGTAAGAGCCGATCATACTATCACCATGCATGCCCCAAAGCCTGGACTTCTACTGAACAAAGAACTCGTAGGTTCGTTACATATTGCATCTATCGGAATACCCAATGAAGCGAATCATGTTTGTGGCTTTGGCGACATTTGGCTATTCAATCGTCCTCGCCGGAAGGACTCTCATAAAGGTGATTTCGGGAGAGTTCTTGTCATAGGTGGCAGTGATGTATTTGCGGGTGCGCCTGCACTAGCTGGAATGGCTGCACTAAGGGCTGGAGTTGACCTAGTATCTATCATGGCTCCAGAAACTGTTGCGCCTGCGATTCGTAGTTATAGTCCGAATCTTATGGTTCATTCAACTGGGACTCGTATCTTTGATGAAAGTTGTTTTGATTTTGTGCTAGATAATGTCCTGGTAAATGATGTCATAGCAATTGGTCCAGGATTAGGTACTACGAAAGAATCTAAATCGTTCTTCAGAAAGGTCATTGAAGGAATCGAGTCGCTTGATAAGCAGATGGTGATAGATGCTGACGGTCTCAAGGCGCTTGCGGAAACCGAACAAAGTTTCAATCCTGATAGAGTCATTCTCACTCCGCATTGGGGCGAACTCCAAATACTGCTTCAGAAGAAAATCAAATCAATATCCCAGCTAGATGAGCGACTTGAATTTGCTGTTGAAGCCGCTGAGAAATATCAAGCCATTGTATTACTCAAAGGAGCAATTGATGTAGTAGCTTCACCCAACGGCAGATACAAATTCAACAGGACTGGGCATCCTGCAATGACAGTTGGCGGTACAGGTGATGTGCTTACAGGAATCACAGCTGCTTTTCTAGCACAGAAAAAAGGTGCATTCAATGCTGCTGCGGCTGCAGCATATGTTTCAGGGCTTGCAGGAGAGCTTGCAGCTGAAGCATTTTGTGGTCGCATTCTAGCTACAGATTGCATTGAGAAGATTCCAATTGCCATGAAATAGATTCCTATGTTATTATAGGCATTTGCTCTAAGAATCCTTTGGCAAGCTCTCGATTTTCCCTATTGACAGGACCCCAAACGATGCCAACGTTAGGTTGTCCATACAACAGCACTGCTCCTTCTTTGGCAAGAAGAACTGCTGGAAATCCCATCAAATCCTCCTCTCCCTCAACGAAGATAAGTGACTTTCCTTCATCATCTATTGCCGTCGCCATAGCTGACCATGCTTCTGGATAAAGCGTAGCTGCTGGATTAAAAATTGTATATTGCCTTTCAAGGGAGATGTTTGTTGGATATACTCCCCTTTTTGTTATGCCGTCAATTACACATACGTCTGGAGTATAACCTTCTGCTATCAATGTCTCACTGGTCACATCACCCACCGCGATGACACAATTTGGATTCTCCATCTGTATCTTATCCACAACAGCGACCTCTGGTCTGCCAGTATTCATAGAGAACACTTCTCCCTTTGGTGTCTGAAGTCCTGATCTAGATGAATCTGGTAGTCTTCTGGGAGGCTCCTTGGTTCCCCTTAGAGGACTGCCCTTTCTATCAATCTCACCTAATCGAATTCTGGCGGAGGATAGCTTATCTCCATCAAGTGCTCTTACGGGTTTCAATCTGATTAGCTCATCTTGAACTCCTAATTGCTTGTATCTAATCTCTAAGGCATTTTCTTTGATCTCTTCACAGCAAGGTCCTTCGAAAATTAAAAATCGATATTCACCTTTGAGCTGAAGCAACTCGTCATAGGATGATATAGTGACAGTCTGCATTTGGTTTGTTACATCCTCAGCTTCCAAGTAATTCTCAAGATTGGCCTTCCTTATTTCTAATGGTTGAATGATCTGAGCTAACTCAAGAGTATCCGAGATTAGCTCACCATCAGTAATTCCCACAATAGGATTTGGCATGTCTCTTAATCTATCAATTAAGATATGGTGCCCGCGATGTAATCTATCAAAGAGATTCAGAGCTAGTGTTGACTTCATCGTTTCCAATCTAATGTTTATGAGCTATAATTTAATATCTATGCCTACACCGAATATCTCAGACGAGTTGGACTTACATAATGATACTCTATGCTGTTGCTGATGTTCACTATCCCAGATACTCTGCTGACTTTAAGAAGTCTTTAGAGAATCTTCCTTCTCCAGACATTTTTCTGCTTGCTGGAGATATGGTGAATCGTGGGAACGCAGAGGAGTTTCCCAAAGTTCTTGATGTAATCACTGACACTTTGGGCGATAATTTTCCAATAATCTCCTGTTTTGGTAATGAAGAGTACTCAGAAGTTCGGGATGATATCAAGAAACTTGTACGAACTAGATTAACTATGCTTGATGAGAAATCTACGGTAGTTAGGATTGATCAGATCCGAATAGGTATCGTAGGCACTCAAGGATCGCTTGACAAACCTACGAGTTGGCAAAAGAAAAACATGCCCGGTATAAAAGATGAATTCGGTAGAAGAGCTGAGCGCGCGGAGTCTTTACTTAAGAGAATACGTTCCAAATCTGACTATCGAATCCTTCTAATGCACTATAGTCCTTGTATTGAAACCTGTGAGGGAGAGGATCGTCGTGCATTCTCATGGCTTGGGAGCAGAAAATTCTATACAGTTATCAAGAGTGTTCAACCAGAACTTGTGATACATGGGCATGTTCATAATTCAGTTATCCATGAAGCAAAAATAGGAGCGACGCTTATACGAAACGTCGCTCTACCTGCAGTAAGAAAAATCACTGCCCTGGAGATTAATCCTGATATCAATCGTGTCCAGTGACTTCCATCGTTGGTTCGAATTTGTATCCATAGACAATGATACCTTCGTGACCTTGCTCAGTGATCTTTCTGAAACAGGAGCGAACGCGCATGCCTATCTTGACATTCTCAGGTTCCACATTGACTATTTGTGCAGTGAGTCTAGGTCCCTCATCAAGTTCGACCTGTGCGATGACATAAGGCATCTGCCTCTTGAATTCTTCAGGAGCTTGTCTGACAATTGCGAAGGAATAAACCCTACCAAGACCTTTCATCTTGTGTGGCTCAAGCAGTCCTTTTCTTCTACATGTGGGACAAACCAACCTCGGAGGGAAATAGTTCGTTCCACAGGTCTTGCACTGATTTCCCTGAATATTGTAGATAGCTCGTATCTTTCTCCAAACGCCTGCTACACCTTTCTCTGCCATTCTAATCCCTCCCTAGGATATGCACAATAGAGGTCGCACCTGTACCTCCGGTGTTGACTGCCATTCCTCGTGTTGCACCGTCAACTTGTCTTCCATTACATTCCCCTCTGAGCTGTAAAGCGATTTCCACTATTTGAGCAACTCCTGTGGCTCCAATCGGATGGCCTCTAGCTTTGAGACCCCCGCTTGTGTTCACAGGATACTTTGCACCGATTTGCGTTATGCCCTCCTCTAGTGCTTTACCACCTTCTCCCTTCTTAGCAATACCAACGTCTTCAGTTAGAATTATCTCACTGATAGTGAATGAATCATGGAGTTCAAAGACATTGATGTCATCGATCGTGAGTTTTGCTC
>JAEORN010000364.1 GCA_016840825.1 Candidatus Thorarchaeota archaeon
ATGAAGGCAGCTTGATTGAAATCGGGTCTCCTGAAGAACTCATGAAAAAACATCAGGCAAAGAACTTGGAAGAAGTATTCCTAAAGCTCACTGGAAAGAAATTGAGGGAGGCAATCTAAAGATGAACAGCAGACGAATTTTAGCCTTAACAAAGAAGAATCTGAAAATGATGACCAGGGAACCAGCTGTCCTCTTTATGCTGATCATATTCCCTCTTGCAATGACCTTCGTGTTTGGACTTGCTTTTGGTGGTATTGGTGGAGGTGGCGCGACCAGTTTCGATGTTGGTCTTCTGAATCAGGATGTTACCAGTCCACAAGCAGAGTGGAGCCAAGCTTTTGTTAACAACCTCACTTCATCAGAAGTATTTGTCATCCATAACTTTGATGACAATGTCACTGGACAAGACGCACTCCTACAAGGAAATCTTGATGCCTTTATTGTGATTCCTGAAGGCTTCGGTGTCAGCGTTGAATCGTACTATGGTTCTCCGTTCGATCCAAGTGCTTGGGACAACTCAACAATTGGATTGTATGTCGATAGCGGATCAATGATGGCAGTGTCAGCTGTTCCACCGCTTGTTCAAGAGGCTCTTCTTAAGTCAATCTTTGGCGAAGACGCAATTGCCATTGGTCTGCCTGTGGAGATTGGTAGTCCTGCTCTCGTAGAGTCTAGTACTCTCACTCAGTGGGATTTCATGGCACCAGGAATTTTTGCATTCGCAGCAATATTCATGACCATGATTGTAGCACAGTCGATGACTGTAGAGAGGGATGAGGGTCTCCTGAGGAGACTAAGGACAACACCGGCCTCATCAGCTGACTACATGCTGGGTCACACCTTTTCCTACATGATTATTGCAGTAGTCCAGGTCTCTCTTGTCCTTGCAGCCGCGTACATGATTGGGTACAGACCCCAAACCGGAATTGCAGGGATAGGCTTTACATTTGTGATCTCTCTAGCATTCTCACTGGTGTCTGTAGGCTTCGGTCTCATCTCAGCGACATTATCCAAGTCAGCTGAAACATCAACAGGAATAAGCTTTGCATTCATCATGCCCCAGCTGTTTCTTGGCACATTCATGCCACTTGGAGGCGGAATGGAGGTTTTCGCCAACTTCATGCCAAGCAAGCACATCACCAACGCGATAACAACTCTGTTCCTCAGAGGAGCTCCGATTACTGCTACAGTAATCTGGGTTGAGCTGGCCATCGTGTCATTAGTGGGAGTCCTACTCATTGCAGTAGGAATCATCCTGTTCGGAAGACAGGGTACTCGTTAGGAGTCCTTCGGGACTCCTTTTCTTTTCTATTAGAGTTATTAGGGAGGTTTATGAAAGTGAATATGCGTTTAACAATCGAGGTGAGTTCATGAACTCTGATGACGGTATAAACAATGAAGATATGGCTGAGAAAGCGAAACAGCTACTACTTCTGACCGACCTGGTTGACAAGTATCCTGCAGTTGTTGCACGAAGGGTTGCGGGACTGGTCTATCTGATAATCGCGGGAGGAATTTCCTTCGCGACGTTGATCTATATGTCACTACAGGACATTTTCGGTCAGGGAGATCCACTCTTGGTCAATTTGGGATTTGTAGCACTCAGTCTCACTTTCTCTTGGGTGGTTGCCTTTAGACTAATTCTTCCACTCACAAAATCGTATCCTAAGGTTGAACCGACTCCGAATGGAAACTGGACTGTCTTTATCGTGTGGGGAATTCTGGCAATTGCTATTGTAGTTCTATCTTTCGTGACATTCTCGACTGATACCGGGGAATATTTCGCGCCTGCTCTTCAATTGATAATGGGAATTGGCTTCCTATCAAACTACCTTGGAGGTAGAAAAGCACAAAGCGGCTATGAGTTCTATACACGTGAGCACCTCTACTTTGCAATTGTTGTGTTTCTCAGTATCATCCCAATGATGTTGTTTCTTGATAGAGCACATGTCTTCCTGATAGTCGCAGACATGGGAGGAATCTACATCGTTGGAATATACATGCTCATCACCGCTGAACGACTTCTACTGGAAAGCCAAGGACAGGGATAGTAGTGAGTCTGGACAGGGACCTCCTATCTGCATTGGTAGGACTCATGGAAGAAGACCGTGAAACAATGGTCCCCACAAGACTCTCTATACTGGTCTATCTCTATTTCACGCAACACGCAACTTTTCCAGTCTTACAGAAGAAACTTGGACTCACATCCGGGAATTTATCAAGCCATCTTAGGAAATTGGAAGAACTGGGACTGATTCGAATATCGAAAAGATTTGTCGATCTCAGACCAACGACTTTTGCTGTGCTTACAGTGGAAGGAGCGGACCATGTAAGAAGTCAGATGACTCGAATGAGAGAGTTAGTATCAATGGTCGTGGAAAAGGGACCAAAATCAGAGAAGTAGTTTCTGCAATTTCAAAAGGTCAGGGACCTCTCCCACAGTCTTCAATTTTCCAGCTGAGTAGGCGGCCATGGGACTCTCCGTCTTATCCATTATACCAAAGAAGACACTGGAGTCCATAGTTACCTTTAGCTCTGAAGCAATCTCTCCCTCTGCAACTTCTTCTAGCTTGGCGTCTCCTATTTTCATGTACATCTTTGCATCAATGTCAGGAAAAATGAATTGGAGTGCTTTGTTATAGCCCTGGAATCTACGCTGAATTTTTGGATCCTGAAATCGATCTCCAAGAGCCTTGAGCTGGGCCAATATCTTTTCTTTTGTCATTCAGACACCATGGTGCAAATTAACAAAGGGCAAATTATATCTTCTGAATAGTATGGAAATCGCGCCTACTACTGCCTATACTACGAGGTTGAAAATCGATGGATGAATCAATTTCCAAACCCGAAGGAGAGATTACTAAGCAAGGTCTCGGAGCGGCATACTATGCCTGGATTGGAGGCTTTCTGTTTGCATTTGTCTTTACACTTATTATCTGGATGTTGGGGCCACTCCTTGATCCAGTCCTTGGAACACTTGGACCGGATTTAGGTGCGAGTTGGTACTTCTGGAAACTACTAGAGCGGGACTCTGTGGTCATGCTTATTGTGTGGAGCTTCTACCTCAGTCACCAGTTTGCAATCTGGGGAGCTATATACTGGGCTCAGAAGAATTTGCAGATATACCGCACTCAACCAACGCGCGGATTGACCAGATACAATTATGCTACTATCTTGATCAATGTAGCATTCATCATTCTGCATTTGATTCAGACTCACATTTGGTTTGATGGACTAGCTCAGGACGTGCCAATATGGACTAGTCAGGGTTCGGTCATCGTAATGCTGGTCATCATATTAATTATTGAACATCCAAGACGCGGCCTCTTTATGGGGCGCAAAATGGGTAAACCGATAACGGCACAGGTTTCAGGATTTTTCAGGAGAAACCATCCATACATCATTGCTTGGGCATTGGTGTATACTTTCTGGTTCCATCCAATGACTTATGATCCTCAGCTGTTGACAGGATTCTTCTACATGTTCCTGCTATTTACACAGCTCTCGCTTGCATATACAGTGGTTCATCTCAACCGTGGATGGATAGTACTTCTAGAGAGCTTTGTAGGAGTACATGCATTTTTCGTGGCTGTTTACAACACGATAATGAGTCCCTTAACATCACCAGATATGTGGCCGATGTTTGCCTCTGGATTTGCATTCATGTTTGTATTCACCTACATGTATATCTTCAAGGTGAGAAGAGAGTACAGATGGATTGTCTTTGCACTCTATTTTGGAGCTCTGGCATGGATCTACCTACCCACTGAATATGGAGGATATGGTCGAGGAATCAGCTACCTGATGCGACTGGAATTCCTCTGGATTCCAATTATTCTCTACTTGCTTGCCATAGTTTTCGCAGCGATTGTCTATCTCTATCTTAAACGAAAAGAAAAGACTGCAGAATGAAATGGAGACGAGGGGCTTGTTCCCTCGTCCTCCGACCTTTTAGCTACGGCGAAATGGGAAAACAGCTGTTTCGAGATTGATTTCAGTTGTGGAACATTTATTATACGATATGTTCGAACACGTGTTCTAAAATCCAGACACACATACGGTCGTGACAGAAAGATTATATCTCTTGCTCCGCTCGACCTCTTATTGCAATTGTACCTTGGAGAATAATCCCATGGTCAGCGATTCAGCCAAGATATCAGAACACAAAGCCAAGCCAA
>JAEORN010000060.1 GCA_016840825.1 Candidatus Thorarchaeota archaeon
GAGACATTTAGGGGCAGGGACTTCACCACCCTGCTTGATTACACAAAAGAAGAGGTCGAAACGCTAATAGATGTAGCAATCGATCTCAAGAAGAAATATGCTCTAAGAGAGCCTCACAAGCTCCTCGATGCTCAAACTCTCTTCATGATTTTCTACAACCAATCTCTTCGTACTCGCAACTCCTTTGAAGCGGGTATGACTCAACTTGGTGGTCATGCTCACTTTCTAGATCCCAGTAAGATTTATGCTCCTGCTCTAGAGGGTGATGAGAAGGCTTATTCTACTGAACGCGTTTCTGATGTAGCTCGTGTTCTCGCAAGAATGGGCGACGGTATTGCTATCAGATGCTATGGCGATCCTGTTGGATGGATTTATGGGAGGGCAAATGAGGTTATCAATAATTTTGCTCATTGGGCACACATTCCTGTCATAAATATGGAGGACGATAAATACCATCCATGTCAAGCTCTTGCTGACTTGATGACTGTCAAAGAGAAGTGTGGTGGGTATAAGGGAGTCAAGTTCGTCATGAGCTGGGCATACTCTCCATCAGTCCACAAACCATTAGCAGTACCTCAAAGTGCTGTAATAGCTGCGACCAAGATGGGATGTGACACAGTTCTTGCTCATCCAAAAGGCATGGAGTTAGATGATGAGGTCATCAATCATTGTAAGGTCTTCGCAGAGGAGAACAACTCAAGCTTCGATATCGTCTACGATATGGAGGAAGCCTTTGAAGGCGCAACTATTGTGTATCCAAAGGCATGGACCTGTAGGGACTTCATTCCACCATGGAATAGCAAACCCGAGCTAGAGAAATCACAAGAGGTCTTTGATAAGAACAAGCACTGGATCTGTGATGATGACAAGATGAAGATTGCAGGTTCCAAAGCGATGTATATGCACTGCTTGCCTTGTGACCGTGGCTTCGAGGTGACCAACTCTGTTATCGATGGTCCTCAGTCGATCGCCTTTGATCAGGCTGAGAACAGATTGCATGCTCAGAAGGCCGTGATGGCTCTTACAATGAGGTAAAACTCAATTAGGTAGAACTTCGGTTCTACCACTCATTCTTTCTATCCCCACAGAACGTGAAGGTATCTTAGAGGTAGAGTCATTTCATGACTTCCTTGATGATAACAGTTTAATCATAAATTGCTGTAATTACCATTTGAGGGAATGTAATGAAGCCTAGTACAAAGGTGATTGTAGCTTCTGTGATGATCCTATCGCTACTGATAGGTGGTATTCTGAGTCTGTACTACTTACCTTTGGATAGCATACCCTTTGAAACCATTGAGAAAAATACCATTTGTGGAATTCACGATAATCGGACATTAATCATCACCGATAACGAAACATGGAGTAGTATCTGGACTGAAATTCAATCGATTACGACTTTAAAGCCCGATCTACCTTTTGTGAATTTCACAAGCGAATGGCTTGTGGCTATCTTTCTCGGGCAACGGGCAACAGGTGGGTACTATTGTAATATACATACCATTGAAAGAACTTCCCTTGCATATAGGATACATTATCAAGAACTTGACTATCACGGACTGACTCAGGCGCTAACGTTTCCATATCATATTGTTAAGATTACTGGCTATCCTCTGGATCTACCTATTCAGTTTGTATATACCTACATTAGTATCGAGATTTAGACATATACAGGTCTCTTTCAACCCCTGACACCGGTAGCAACGCTGTCCTTGGGAATTTCATCATCACCAGTGAGCTTCTTCCAATAATGCTGAATAGTATCCCAAATCGAGGGGTCATATGCTTCCTCTTCGGTAATTAACCTTGCAAGTTCTTTATCAAGAGATTTGATTTTCCTGTCCGCTGCATCAAATGCTTTCTTGGCTTCTTCATATTCGGGACTATTGTCAGGATTGATTACTCTCCCCTGGTATTTCTGGAATATTGCTCTTTGCTTGGCAAGTTCATCGCTTAACATTGCTATCAGGTCTTCTTTCGTACTCATAGAATCTCCCTTCTTCAAGGGTGGGGTGATATGAACGCTAAAAAAGTTACGTCAATCAGAACTTTAAATACTGTTTAACGTTTGTCAAACGTCAAACATTAACCGGGTAGAAAAAGATGATTATTCCCGAAACTATTGCTCTATTGCTATTCTATCTCATTCCGATAATCATGTATGTTTTGACAATCATGATTGTCAAGTATTCAGAGAAGGATTCAGACAGTCGTTTGAAAAGATGGTTCTATTTGGCTCGTACTCCAATTCGACTAGAGTCTCTCTCAGATGATACAATAAAACAAATCCCTGAAGAGGGAAAATCCCCGTATATTCGCAAGGAAATACTCCTTCGCCTTTGTGTAGTTTATCTCGTGATTGGATTGTTCCTTCTTAGTAATATCATCGGAACCTTCTATCATGTGATGGCAGATGCTCTTCTGCCAATGGGTCAGGGGTCCACAGGAGATATGCGAACTTGGTCTGCAATTGTCCTAACGACTCCATTCTCTGGTGGATGGACAGGTACATTTCCATGGTATGGCTATGGTTTTTGGCCACCGGCATATATTGACGCATATAACGAGCCATGGAACTGGATATTCCATCTTGCTGCACTTTCCGATAATCCTGGTTTCTTCGACGGTGTCGCGCCATATCTTTTCCTGATTCCATTACTTCTTGGAGTAGTTCTACTGTTACCTCTTGCAAAAAGATCTATTCGTGAATCATTCCTGCCCTCATTCTTCCATTTACATATCTCGATGATGGTCATCATGAGTAGCTTCTTCAATTGCTTCGCTGAAGCATTTGCATTGCAGGTCCTTGCTTCTAGCATCACATATGGTCAGTATACAGTTGATGCAGGCGACTTGAACGGACTTCCTCTTACCATGCTCATAACACTCATCCCCATCTTAATTCTCGCTTTTGCATTCTTCATAGGAATCAGCTACAAGATTGGGAAGAAGCAATACGGTGATTCCAAAAAGGCTCAGTGGTTGTATGTTTCTAATACTGCTGTCTTTTATTGGCTGAGTCTACTCCTAGCTATAGTTGTTTGATGAGGTGTAAAAAATGAAACAAGCGAGATCTAGACTTGGCATCCTCATCATTCTAGCAATGTTACTTGTAGTTAGCAGCTCAACTTCCGCCTCAGCTATAACTCCACACTATGGGATCAATGCATATAATGTTGAACGTGATTACTGGCCAACTAATGAATGGCAATCCTCAGATCCTTCAGAACATGGAGTTGATACATCCTATCTTGACACAATGATGACAGACATAGATGAATCATATCACAATATCCACTCTGTTGTAATTGTAAAAGATGGATACATTGTCTGGGAGGAATACCCAAGAGGTCTCTATAACCCCACACGGGAACACATGATACAATCCTGCACAAAGAGCTTCACATCAACACTCATTGGTATAGCGTTACATGAAGGATTCATAGATAATGTGAGTCAAAGGATGGTGGATTTCTTTCCTGATCGTACAATAGCTAACTTGGACTCACGTAAGGAGAATATTACCCTCTATCATATGTTGACAATGTCAGAAGGCATGTACTGGACAGAACTCGAATATCCCTACAGTGATGACAGAAATACCTTGAAGCAGATGTGGGACAGCTCTGATGCCAGCCAGCATATTCTCGATCAGCCAATGGTTCGAGATCCTGGCGAGGAATGGCACTATAACTCAGGAATGTCTGTTCTCTTAGGAGCTGTACTAGAATATGCCACTGGTCAGACAGTTGAGGAGTTTGCAGAAGAGTATCTATTCAATGTCATTGGAATTAGTGGTTATACATGGTATGCGATGCCTAATAGTGGAGTTCTTCATACTGATGGCGGTCTTTATTTGAGTTCTAGAAATATGGCTCGTTTAGGCTATCTAATGCTAAACAATGGGACCTGGAATGGAACAGAGATTGTGTCTTCAGATTGGGTGTATGACGCATCTCATTCGAATGTCACTATTTCATCTGCGATGAACTATGGCTATCAATGGTGGATATACCCTGAATTTGGTTTCTATGCAGCGACTGGTCACTATGAACAGAAGATCTATGTTGTACCTGAAGATGACCTAGTAGTGGTATTTACTGCTAATGTTCCTGATGATCGGCCGCATCCGACTGATGGTTACATGCTTTCTTACATCCTCCCTGCAGTTCGAGGTGAAAATGAATACGATATCAAGGAGTCAAATTCCTTAGCTATCAATCTGAGTGTACTAGTGATATTAGGATCTCCTCTCCTCATTGGCATGCTCTATTATCAGCGGAAGATAAGTCAATTGAAGTAGTGGCATACATTTGGGCTGCCATTGCAGCCCTTTTATTCTATAGACCCGCTTTTTCCGAGAAATAAGGTTAATGTACAAGTTTCATTAGCTTTGTGTAAAGATCTTGTTCTATCTCCTTTAATCTCTTTATCGAATCCTCACCCAAATTGTTGAGTAATTCTTTACGACATGAAATAAGAAAATTGACATCATTATCTCCTTCTCTAACATCTCCACTACTGATCTTCTTCTCTCCAAGTTTCAATTTTCCAGATAATCCAGATTGCTTTGCTACATTTATTACATCAATATCAGCGAATCTAAATAGTTGTGATCTATTTGATGGGTGAAGATCTTCAGGGATGTCATCAAGCTCACAATATTCAAGTCCAAGCATCAATCGTTTTATTTCTAAAGAATCGGCATTGGTTTCAAAGGTACATCTAATTGAACGTGCCCAAGTACCTCCTACTGCTTGCGACGATACCCAGTCTCTCTTTAGGAGGGTTGACTCAGTAAGATTATTCATTACAAGCATTATTCTCTCATAGTTCTCTTCATAGAATCCATTTGCATCATAACATTCAATGTAAACCTTATTTTTCTCTGACAAATGCTTGACTTCCTTTATGTGTCAGTGCTAATGACAATATATTTGTAAATAGGAGCTAAGTAAATAAATCAGATGGATTGATTTCAATCATTTACACTGAGGTGTAACAATGAGTTTATTCAAACGAAAGGGACCGAAATTAGAAGTTAAGGATATAGACGCATTCTTACAAGATCGTGAAATATTGGAAATCACTGGCAGTGGAGACCCACATGAGGAATATGGTAAGGTTCGGCTCTTCTTAGAGAACATTAAGAATTACAATTCAGATTTGGTGTTATTTGATGGTGATTACCTGGCAGAACCTGCGTACATGAAAAAAGGCAGCGATATCTCTGAAGTCAAGAAAGATTCCATACAGAAGCTAAAGACACTATATGAAGTGCTTTTAGACACAAATGCGCCAACACATTTTGTAGCAGGTAATTATGAAATTCCTGGTACAAGTTATGATGCAACTGAATTACTGTCCTCAGATCTTCTATTTGATCTCGGATGCGATAAATCAAAAGAACCCCGCATGGATACAATTCATGAAACCGAAGAATACATGGACCTAACTACAAAGCGCGAAACATGGCCTGGAAAAGTCCATGAAATGAAAGGATACACTTTCCTGGGGGTTGAAGGGTCCAATCCGATAAACCAGACCTTTCCCGGTGAAAGAACAGAGGACAATCTTGAGTGGGCTATGACACAGCCATTGGAAGAGCTAAAAGTTGATCCGGAATATCTTATGATTGTTACCCATAGTCCCCCTTTTGGAATGCGTGATAATCTTGGTAGATTTGGAGTTCCCCCTCATCTTTGGGGTGCTTCCAAAGGCAGTACTGCCCTTCGAAAATTAGCTGACTCAATTAAGCCTTTCATGATTATGGTTGGACATATTCATGAATCCTTTGGATTACATGTACGAGCAACGCCAAAAGGTGCAGAAGAATCAAGCGAGGAAGACGTCGAGGATTTTGATTTTGCGCGACGTATGAAGGTAATAATCGGATATGACATGGAGAAGACAAACCTTTCAATAACACTGAACAAAGGTACATTGGAATACTGGAATTGGTCGAGAGTAAGAATTGCACAAGAAGGGACAAGGAGAATAGTCGATATAGAGGGTGAGTGGCTTGAGCGAAAAGGGACACCTAAACCCTTCAAGAAAATAAATCGTATCATCGATTACGACAACGCACTAGAATCTGTCCTAAAGCAATAAAGATGAGATAGAATTCTATCTCATCAATTCTCCGAACCTTTCCTATAGAAAGGAAACACCCATCGATTAGTCGATTCTTTTTTCTCTACCATTTTATGTTTCTGCATCCACATCAATAGAGCTGTGGTTTTATCTGCAGGTATGCCCAGTTTCTTTCTGACATCCTCAATTTGGAGTGTACCTCCGCTCTCTGATGCCAAAATTAGAATATTCTCTGCACGTCTCATATCTCTAGTGGGTATGAGGAATAACAGAAGCACTGCGAATGTAAGAAGAATACTAGATTGAAGGCTATTGAATCCTTGTTCGGTAGGTCCAAAGAGGAGATATCCCCAGATTCCAGCTACCATTAATCCTATGGATGTAATGCCTCCAAAAATGAAATATCTCTGTCTTCGTCGTTTTACTTTCTTTATGGGATCGTCAATTTTGTTGTTCATATGTTATCCACTGCCTTTGCTGAAAAAAAAAGGGAGATGTGGTATTTATCACCTATTACTTAGGTCGACGATACCACATTATGTAGAGAAACATGAAAAGTATGCCGTATGTTAGTACAAGGTCCAAAGCGAATGAGAGCGCTGCTAGAATCTCAACACCTGTTACAATGAAACCGATTGCACCAAGTACACCGATTATTGCAAAGATGATGAGGATTACTAATCCTCCTTTTGCACCCCATCTCTCGAAAGGACCAAAGAACATGTCCATAAGTCCCATATTTACTCTACCCCCTTAATGCGCCATAATATGAAGGCTACAAAGAAG
The DNA here is from genome assembly GCA_016840825.1 of Candidatus Thorarchaeota archaeon. The sequence goes on from JAEORN010000060.1 coordinate 6,880, forward strand.
CATATTGCTACCCATATTATTGGAGCTGTTAATTCCATTATACTTCCTACTGCATAGAAACCGTTCAAGATGATGAACACCAAGGCAATTGTGATGCCAATTGGTGAAATGACTTTAATCACCCATTTGTACCAACTAGGAAGCTTAAAGTCTCCTGCTTCATTAGCAGCATCCATTATCTTTGAACCGCCCCAAACCCATCCCATGATTATCATCATGAAGAGTGTCACTATTACAAGTCCGAAGTTCTCAACGTAGTAGTCGAAAATATCTAAGAGATATAGTCCCCACACAACGTCTCCAGCTCCCATTGGATCTGGAAGTTCGAACCATAATGTGAATGGAACGCCTCCGAGGAACAGAATCAATGTGATTAGGATTACAGTTTTTGCTCGCGGCCAGCCAAATTTGTCCATTACTGATGTAACTATAGCTTCTACAAGAGATATAGCACTAGTAATTCCTAGGAACACCATCATTAGGAAGAATGCAAATCCAATGAGGTTTCCTCCCACCATTGTCATTCCTCCTGGCCAAGCCACAAAGGCAAAACCTACTCCACCAGCACCAAGAACACCTGCAGCAGCTGCGATCGGGAATATTGCCAAACCCGCCGTGAATGCAAATGTCGTATCCAGTAAGCTCGTTGTCACAGCACTGTTGGTTAGCTCTCCTCTACGTGGTAGATAGCTCGCATAAGCTGTGAGAGCTCCCATTCCTGCACTCAATTTGAAGAAACTCAAGGATACTGCTGTTGACCACATTTGCGGATTAATGAATTGCTCAGGAGCTGGATCGAGGTAGAAATTGATACCATCTGTAGCACCACCAGAACCAAGTCCGACAAATGCCATCAGAATTAGGATGACCCACATTAGGGGGAATAGGATCATCACTGATCTTTCGATACCCCTTGTACCAAAGTAGTCAATTATGAATACTACTAGCCAGACTACAATAAGTCCAACAAGTACAATTGGGGACATCAGCATATTGACAAAGAAGCCTGGTTGCTCCGTGAATGTCGAAGGACCCATAGGACCATCCAAAGGCAACATTGTGATTGCGTATCCAGCATATACTGCAGCATATCCGATTAGCACTGTGTAGAATGCAGTTAGTATTGCAGTGTTTACAAGACAAAACCACCCAAGAAACTCACCGTATTTATTAATTCGCTTAAGGGCGCCAGGGAATCCTCTTCTAAATGTTGAACCGAGTACAAACTCTGTCAACACAACGGGTATTCCTACTAGAGCAAGCATGATTATGTAAATGAGTACGAATGGACCACCACCCAAAACCGAAACTTTGAATGGCCAATTCCAAACGTTCCCAAGTCCAGTCATGGAGCCCCATACAGCGAAAATGAAACCCATTCGGGTAATCCAAGTCTCTCGAGCTACTTCCATCTCGACTGTACTTTCTTCTTCTCCCATCGTATTTACCTCACGCGAATGTAAGGTTATCAGAACCATAACACCCACGTGAATAAAGCATTTGTGGTTTCTTGAATGAAAAGGAACATTCGCTAGTGTTTTGTGTCGAAATTTGGTCAATATTCGTTGATATTTATAATAACAAGGTGGCAAAGAGTAATTGAATCAGAGTATATTATCTCTCTCTGCCATTAAACGCTCAATTGTATTAATAAGCGCTTCAACGCTATCTCCACTGAGTAAAGAAATCTCGTGATATTTCACAAATTCAGGATGTTTCTCAACGTACTCCTCACCATTGATTCTCTCAACACATCGTGTTAGGTCATTCTTGTTGCCTACCAGTATACAGGTTGGCATCACATTATTCCAGCTTCGATATATTCCTCTAATCTCATTAAACCAATTCTGAATTGAGAGAAAGGATTCAAAGACTTCTAGTGAAAAGAAGAATAGAATAATGTCTGCCGCTTTAAGTGCTGCAACTGGGATATGATCCAAAGGATGTGCATCATCAAATCTTTGTCCTGCAAGATCTATGATCTGAATGGTGTTTTCCTCAATATGAGCTGAGCCAAAATCCATGTACGGTGTTCGTCTGAGATCTTGATGACATACGTCTAATCTTCCTGTTGAGAGATATCTCAGGAATGTGGTCTTTCCTGTAGCTCCATCTCCGACTAAACATAGCTTGTAGAGTCTTTTCCTCTTCTTGATTTCTTGGAGATAATCTTCTTTGGTTTCGGTCATTATAGACACATCAGATACTATTGCTTCATCGCCTTTCCTAACTTAGAAATTCGTCGAATAAGATGAGGTGTTAAGATCTCAAAATCCTCTTCCTTTATCTGAGCTTTCAATCTTGCCAGTTCTTCAGTTGAGAGAATTTGTTCAAGAATCTGATTTACAAAAGAAACAGCGGGCAAATCGCCTGCTCTTAGGACCATCGTATCAGATAATCCCTTGTTCAGTAGATCTTCCAAGATCTTGAGGTTCTTTTGCAGCGTGTCTAATTGTGATGTGACGAGGATTCTCATGGTCCTGTCTTCGCCATTGGGTACAACCTTAAGCATCTTCAGCAGGTTGATTGAGAAACTGAGATCTTCTGCATGGTATACAGTTCGATTACGCAGCTCCATCCTTGTTGTTTTGTCTAGTGTTTGAGATACCTGTCTGATTAACCCACTATCGAATAGAGCGATAGTATTAGGATTCAAATTAGTAGAAACACTATATTGCTTTACAAAATCCGCAATCGACGAGATCCATGGTTTGATTTGATATGCATCAAGAGCAAAACATGTGTTCAAAACTCTTGCAAATAATTCGCAGTCCTCTTGTTCTCCACAAATTGCCAGTCCACTTCCTTGTAATGTGGCTGAAAGTGCTTTTGATAACCCATTTCCAAACCGGAGTATTTCTTTTATATCTGATAGGGCCGAATCATCAATCTGCTTGCTTGTGAGGATCTCAGAATGCTTAAGTCCTCTATACTGTCCACTTGAATCCACAACGACTAGATTGAGATGTATTTCACCTTCAATGCACCTGGATTCAATTCGATAAACTATCAAATCATTTCCTGATCCACTTGGAGGTACTTGTTTCTCAACTATAGTTGATTTAGCATCAGAGACGACATCGATGTGTCTCTTGCATATACCACAATTGAAGGCGATCTCTTCGGACATAGACGTGACTTCCCTGTCTTTATCGTGGGGGCAGGTTTTCACGAAATCTAGCTGCTCGGTTGCATTTGAATCATTTGCCTTTCAATAAATAATCTTAGTGTGGATGTCTGTCTAATATTGATGTGTATTTATCAGAGATATCGCTAGGCAATACGCATTCTAGCGAGAATACTAAATAGGCAATGACCAAGAAGTCAATTATTTACTCGTTGAAACCGAGAAACGAGGATATTACTATTCTATCCTATTATATAATATGAGGATTCATACGTGTTGAGTGGAGATTTACATACTACTTCTATGGAAAGAAGTGTAATCGGTACATGTCCCTGTTTTCGATATATTGATGGCGTTCCAGTTTGTTTGAATGGAGGATCCATCGAGGAAGTTGAGTTATTTGATATTCATCCTGAGATTGTAGATAGATTAAGTTTCATGGAAATAGAAACTCAACATCAATTACCAATATGCTATGGGTGTGTTAGAACTGATGACGAGGGAACTGTTCGCTGCGCTTCACAAGACAATCGCATTGTCATTCAAAATCATGACCTTTTAGCCATTGAGCTAGAAGAGGCTTTGAGTAATTTTCCAAGAGATATGTTTACTACAGAACAGGATATCTGTAGTGAATGCCTTTACAAAGTACTTATTTCACTGGTTTTGCTCCACTGAAATAGTCTGTTCGTTTCGTCAATTTGTGTTCAAGTCTTCGGCAAACATGCTACCCTCAAAATTGCATAGATGCAAGGGTGGTAGTAATTGCGCAGTTGACGATGCTTAATATAGAATAGATGACATACTACATAGGTGATAGAAAAGATGCAGCGTGTTACCTACTGTCTTGAATGCGGTATTCCCTTAGTGAAACCTGAAGATTACGGTGGCAATGATCCCGACAATAGGTACTGTTGTAACTGCACCGATGAGGATGGAGTTCTCATAAGGAAATCCCGAGTTCAAGATGGTATCAAGCATTTCTGGTCATCACGAGATGATCATACGAAGAATCGAAGAGCAGAAGTATGGAGCGATAGTCGTTTCGTATCAAGAATGGCTAATTGGAGAAGGTAGTTCTCCGGCATCAATTCAGTCTATCACAGTTGTGGAATATTGGCAGCGTGGAGCTTTTCTTAAGCTCCTTACAATTATTTTTACAAGTTGGCATTATTTTCGACTTGATATCATTTGTATAATCCGATAGAACTAAAACTTAGTAGAGGTATTCTATTCTGCTGATTAAAATGGTCGATTTACACGGTCGTGATTTACTTTGTACTCAGGATTGGAGCATTGAGGAGCTTGAAAAGACACTTGATTTGGCCTTTGATATGAAGGCGAATCGATACGATCATCCATTGAATAATTGTCTTGATCGAAGGACCTTTTTCATGTTCTTCTACAATCCCTCTGTACGTACTCGCCAATCATTTGAGGCAGCCGCGACTGAACTTGGAGGACATGCACAATTCCTCGAACCATCTTCAATGAGGTTGAAGAGTTCGAAAAGTGCAGGAGAAACAGTTGCTGATGCTGCTCAAGTGATGAGTAGATATGCTGTAGGAATTGGTATTAGAACGCTTGAAACTGCTCTTGACTACTATGGTCAGGGGCATGAACTTCTTGAGGAATATGCAGAGCATGCAAGTGTGCCAATCGTTAGTATGGCTCATGATAAGTATCATCCTTGCCAAGGGCTTGCTGATGTAATGGGATATCGAATGCATGGTGGAAAGAACCTCAAAGGGAAGAAGTTCGTACAAGTGTGGGGAAAGGGTGCTCTAGTCCGTTCATGGTGTTCTGTACAAGAAAGCATTCTAATCAACTCCCGTTTTGGTATGGATGTTACATTAGCTCACCCTCCAGGGTATGACTTAGATCCAAAAGTCATTAAGATGTGCGAAGAAAATGCCGCTTCATCTGGAGGCAACTTTGAGATAGTGCATGATTTAGAAGAAGCCTACGAAGGGGCACATTTCGTTTATTCTAGAAACTGGATGACATCTGGTTTCTATGAAGCCATGCAAAAGAATGGTGTAGATGGAGCCAAGAAAAAGGAGATTGAGCTTGCTGCCAAACATGATGACTGGATAACAACAAAAGACTGGATGGCAAAGACCGATGATGCGTACTTTACACATTGTGGGCCTGTAGATAGGAACGCTGAAGTGACCGATGAAGTGTGTGATGGTCCTAGATCTATAGTCTATGACGTAGCTGAAAATAGATTGCACGTTCAAAAGGCGATTATGGCTCTGACAATGGGCAAACGCTAGTTTATTGACGTATGAGGGAGGCGGTCTCTCCCTCTTCCATCTCTTTTTTGGTTCTCACTCTTACATATTCTCTTCGCCAGCACTGAATGCCTTTAGAATGAAATATACCATTATTGCTAGCATCAGCAATACCCCGATGAATCCAACAATGAATCCTCTAGCCGAAGCTTCGTTGAAGAACCAAAATGGACCGTAGATTTCTGTCCATCGTGATAGACCAGTGATATCTGAGATGAATTGCAGAATGTATGGAACAGACACGAAGATAACTGCAACTAATGCGAGATATCCTGCTCTTTTTAGATATACAACTCGTGGAGTTTTAAATTCTTCAGTGACCACGGGTTCTACCTTTGGTTTGATATCTTCTTCGTGTGGTTTAAGCCCACGCATTAGAAGACGATCATGTAATCTATCATATTTAGCTCTCATGTACGCTTTAAAACCATCTACGGTAACATCATCTGATCTGCTCAATAGACCACCTACTATTATGTATGCGCCAACTCCTGTTAGTAGACCAACTAGTGCTGGTATAAATATTGCATCAAAGAGGAACGTATTGTAGAACAATACAATGTTGTATGCTGCAGCTCCCACTCGTAATCCTATCAGAAATGCTAACCAACCTGTACGTACTCCAAATATCCTAGAGCGAGTATGGAGATAATATGAGCCAGCAATCATTGCGAAAAGTGAGAATGATAGGACATCAACCAAGAACCATATTGGCCACAGACCTGACGAGAGAGCATATCTCACAACTGGATTATACTCGTACTCTGAACCATGAGTGAGGTATAGCATAAGTGTATAGAGTGCATCAATAAAACCAATCGGAGAGAGGGAGATTACCATATACCTAATCCACCTTTCGTGCCACCAAAGCGAAAACATCTCTCTCGCGGTCATAGTCGAGAAATCTTTCCGTTTCTCACCGATCTGCATTCGTCGAACTCACCTATCTGGTCTTTCCTCAAAATAATTGCTATAAAGTTACCCAACTGAGTAATCAATCTTGTCAAACGGACATTGCTTATTTAATGCGAGAAAAAATAGAGTGGCAGAGGGATATCCCTCTGCTTATACTACATGAATTAGTTGTATCTATGTGGACTTCCAGTAGTGATAGAAGTACGGATCGTGCATTGGATTATACACATATCCATTCATCGTCACATGCTCGACATGGAAGCTTGTTGCCTGATAGCACCAGAGGTAAGCTACTTGATCAACAATTGCCTCTTGAATCTGGTAGTAGTAATTCTGACGGGTTGTTTGATCTTGTGACTGAGCTGCTGATGCAATCCAACCATCTACTTCTTCTGCGTCCCATCCATCGGAAACACCTAGACCAATCCTAAGTGGATAGGTACCAGTGCTCTTTACAAATGGTCCAACATAGTTGTCTGGGTCTGCATAGTCAGGTGCCCATCCTAAGAAGAAGATGGGTAGCTGCCTATTCCTAACTTGGTATAGGTAGTTCGCCCACTCGAGTGCCTGAACTGAGATTGTCAGATCCTCGGATGGTTGAGTAGTACCAGCCATGTCAAGTAGTGCAGTGATACCGTCTTTCATTAGCAGACAAGCTGCCTCACGGACGGTGTTACCAGAGTTGTAGTAGATAGTAAGCTCATATGAACCATTGGCTAGAACGTCATCTAGGCCCTTGGTCATTGCTTCATTCCAAGCATCCTGAGCTGCATCAAGGTCGTACTCATACATGAATAGGTCATTCTTGTGACCAAACATGCCCTGTGGTACAGGACCTTGGAGCTGAATACCAAATCCATTGACAACACTGTCAATGAATGTTTGATAATCGAATGCATATGAGAATGCTTCACGGGTCTCGATGAGAGTGAATGGACTCTCGACAAGACCTGGATTAAGTCCGGTAGACTTGTTGTAGTATGGGTTCATGTTGAATCCTAGGAACATTACGTCGAATGTCGGGTTACCAGCCCAAACCTTGAGGTTTGCATTCTTTGACTTTAGAGTTCCGTCACCATCTGCTCCGGTAACGTTGTTCCAAACTTCAAATGCGTGGCTTGTTGGCCAGTAGACACCGTCGCTTTCACCAGCCTGAATGTTCAGGATACGAGAGTTTACTTCCTCGTTTGTCTTGATAGAGATCTCACTAACTGCTCCAGAGAATGGATGGGTTGCCTTTGATGCGGCAGCTCTCCAATAGTTGGTATTCAGTTCTAGGTCGATCTTCTCATCAGGAATCCACTCTGTGACCATGTATGGGCCTGTTCCACAAGTGTGTGTGTCAACATAGGTGTTGTGTTCACCAATGGTGACACCTCCGTTGGCTTCAACCCAAGTGGGGCTCATAATAGCTCCTACTTCATAGGTGATTGCTGCAAGGAATGGTGCATATGCATAAGCAAGTCGGATTCTAATGGTGTAGGTATCTAGTACGATTAGCGCACCAGTTCCTGCGTCATTAGCTGCCTTCCATGCGGTATAATTACCTTCATGTTGGGGACTACCTTCTCCATACTCGTATGCTGCATCCTCAACTGCCTGTCCACCATAAATTGGCTCAGCAATCATCCATGCGGGGCCAAAACCATCAAAGATTGCCATAGCTCTCTCGAAATTGTACTTCACGCATGATGCGTTAAATGGAGTACCATCGTGGAAAGTGACACCTTGACGAAGGGTGAACGTATAGTTGAGTCCATCACTTGATATTACATAGCTTTCTGCTAGCAACGGCACACTAGGTGTCGTATCCGCAGTGTTCCATGGATACGTATACAATGTCTCATAGACATTGAATGAAATCCATGAACCAAAAGTTTCGTAGTCGGTATGTGGATCTAGATATTCGGGATTACCAATCGTTTCCCAAACAATCGACTGATTGGTGGGAGGCGGTGGTTGCAGCAAGAAAAATGCGCCTGCTGCACCGAGGATCACAACCACAACAACAACTGCGATCAGCTGATTACGCTGCATGTTCTTCCTCCTTCTATACCTATCTCATTGCAATCAGCTATAAGAAGTTCTCTTATAGCCAGATTACATTAACGTGGTAATTCACGTTGATAGACTTACAGGTACAAGGAAACATACACGCAATTTTCATCTAATATACATTGCGTCTGTCAAAAATCTCATATATTTTACGAACTACGCGAAAATGCGAAATAAGTCGATTTTTTTGAGGTTTTACGAACTTACTATACACCCTTTCGTCTATAGATTCAGTCGCATCTAGTACAGCTATGCTCAGAAATTGTACTGAAAGCCAAAGGTTTATCAAGCGCTCTCAACCCGAGGTCTAAAATGTCCAGTACATTTGGCATTTCCACTCTATCGTGGAGCTATTAAAATATAGAAGGTTAGAGAATGAAGCTAAGGGACTTTATCCTTAGGAGGATTCTACTCGCCATACCAGTAGTATTCGGAGTACTTACGATTACCTGGTTCCTATCGTACGTGATAGGTGATCCTCTCGCGATGTATATTACCGAGAGGACTCCTGATGCTGCGATACCCGGAATTATTAGATCTCATGGATTCGACCAACCACTCTATGTACAATACTTTTTGTATATCTCCAATCTGTTTCAGGGAGATTGGGGTGTTAGTACATCGACTGGTGGTGATCAACCAGTTCTAGATGTAATATCTCATCGATTTCCTGCTACTATCGAGCTAGCAATGGTCGCTATGATTTTCGCCGTGGTTCTTGGTATACCTTTGGGTATCATTTCAGCAACAAGGAAAGACAAGCCAGTAGATCACTTCACACGAGTGTTCTCCCTAGCGGGAGTTTCAATGCCCATCTTTTGGTTTGCACTGATGCTGAAGTATGTCTTCTTCTATCAGTTCTCCATTGCGGGTCTTCCATTTCTTCCTCCCGGTGAAAGATACAGTGGTCGTAACTTTGAATATACTGACGTGACAGGTTTTCTCTTAATTGATTCACTAGTTTTCTATCATAATCCATTCCTCTTTGTTGATGCAATGGTGCACTTGATAATGCCTGGTTTTTGTCTTGGCTATCTTACACTAGCAATAATAACTAGGATGATGAGATCTAGTATGCTAGAGGTTTTGAAAGAAGACTATATCACCTTGGCACGCTCCAAAGGTTTGACTGAAAGAGTAGTGATTTATCGGCATGCATTAAGGAACGCGTTGATACCAACTGTAACGGTTATTGGATTAGCATTTGGTGGTCTAATGACTGGTGCTGTTCTAACTGAAACTATTTTCAATTGGCCCGGTCTTGGCAGATGGGCAACGAGAGCAATCCTTAACTCCGATATGGCTGCAATCAATGGATTTACCCTTTTGGTTGCCATTATCTTTGTGGCCGCAAATCTACTTGTTGATTTATTATATGGAGCATTGGACCCAAGGATTAGATTTGGATAGGAGGAGAAGAGAATGGATAAAGAAGAATACATTCATGAGAAACTTCAGAGTGGTGAAGATCTTGGGACATCATACTCTTTTCTACAGAATCTTTACATGATTTACTCAATGATTTCCTTAGCTTTCGGTGGCATAATGGTTTTGGGTTACATCACCTTCGGACTATTAGGCTGGATTCTTGCGGCCACTGTAATCCCAGAATTCATGGTGAATTTTGGATTCCAAGGTTTTCTGATAATGATCTTAGGTTGGATTGGACTTCAAGTTACATTTGGAATTCAAGAACTTGATGCTCCCTCCTTCTCTTGGGCTCTCTATCTAAATATCGCCCAAATAGTCATCGTAATGACAATGGGACTTTATGGACTACCATTCATTGCACTCTCTGTTGTGATAATTGCGCTTCTATTCACGACAAGTGTCAGGTCCTATTGGTATTTCGAGTGGATGGAAGATATGCGACCCCGAATAAAGGAAACTCGATACAGCATGCATCTAGTCAGAAAGAGCCCATTGGTTGTTCTTGGGGTCTGCATAATCGTCTTCATGATTAGCGTGGCTGTACTGGCACCCTTTATAGCTCCTTATGGAGGAGAAGAACGTATTTGGGCAGATACACGTGCAGCCCCGGGAGCGGCAAGCAATGATCATAGGATATATGACATAAATCTCTGGGTTGATCGAGAAACAGATATTGATCTTCTACCTGTGGTATATAGTGGAGGCTTTAGTGTCTTTGATAATCAGACATTGACTTCAACTAATCCATGGTTGAAGGTAGAGATTGTTGTTATGCGGACATATGATGATGAGGTCAATGTCACCATAACCGCAGAGATCTACCAGCTGAATTATACTGAATATCAGACTATGTCAGAATTTGAACGAGCACCATATCTTGTAAATAGAATTTCTGACAACAATACATTAGAACAGAATATACAATTAACGAACGAAACAGTTCCATACACTTGGATCGTTTTCTATGAAGCACCGACAAAAACTGTGGTTTGGGATGTAGATGTTGATGTTTCGATAGCATACAAACTCCCTGACTATCCGATTCATATTTGGGGAGCGGATAATTATGGTGGTGATGTGTACAGCAGAGTCATATGGGGAGCTCAGACAGATATCCGTATAGCTCTAACTGTCGTTGCCGTTGCCCTATCTATTGGTGCTCTTCTTGGAGCAGCAGCTGGATATTATGGTGGTAAGTTCGATGAGTTGATAATGAGAATTACTGATGTGTTCTTTGCATTTCCAGGACTAGTTCTAGCCATGGCAATTGTCATGGCATTGGGTCAGCGGAATCTCGATAACATCAGTATCGCATTGATGATAACTTGGTGGCCTGCTTATGCTCGACTTGTGAGAGGACAAGTTCTATCTGAAAGAGAGAAACTCTATGTGGAAGCTGCTCGTTCAGTAGGTGCTAGCGATACTCGAATTCTACTATTCCATATCATACCGAATACAATCCAACCAGTCATAGTGCAGGCAACAATGGACATTGGTGGAGTCTTGCTCACAGCAGCAGGTCTCTCATACATCGGCTTTGGTCCTCCTGTAGGAACACCGGAATGGGGACTAATGATAGCTAGTGGTCAAGAATTCCTACTAAGCTCGCCTTGGATGTCAACATTTCCAGGATTGGCGATTCTAGCCACTGCATTAGCGTTCAATCTAGTAGGTGATGGCATACGAGATATTCTAGATCCAAAGCTACGGAGGCGATAGCAACATGACTGAAGCTCAAGATTTGGTCCTACGAATAACTGGTTTGAAGACGAATTTCTATACCTATGAAGGAGTTGTCAAAGCCTTAGATGGTGTGGAAATGTATCTACGACGCGGTGACACGATGGGCGTTGTTGGGGAAACTGGCTGTGGAAAATCAGTGACGGCTCGTTCAATTCTTAGATTGGTTGAGCCACCTGGCAGAATTGAGGAAGGTAACATCTTTTTCTACGATATTGATCCTACTACCGGTGAAAAGCAAGAAATAGATATTCTACAGATGGAACCTGAGGAAATTCTTTCCTTTAGAGGGAAAAAGATCGCAATTGTATTCCAAGATCCTGCTACGTTTCCCAATCCCGTCTTTAGAATTGGACAGCAGATTGCTGAAGTCATTACGCTGCATCAGGATCTCGCTCGGGAAGCAATAGAGGTGAAGATTGAGGAGCTATCATCAGTTTTGGGTCCAAACACTCCTGAAGATAGGCGGCCTGCAATTGAAGAGAAAATCGCCTTCTACAAGACACAGTTGGAGAATCCGCCGCCTCCTGATGACAAGGATAAGAAGAAAGCGGCATGGAAGCTAGCTATAGAGATGCTAAAATTGGTGAAAATGCCTGCCCCTGAGCAAATTGCCAACCAATATCCGCATGAGCTCTCAGGAGGAATGCGCCAACGTGCATTGATAGCTATGGCTCTCGCATGCAATCCGAGTATCCTAATATGCGATGAGGCAACAACTGCTTTGGATGTAACTGTTCAAGCTCAGGTATTGACACTCCTGAATGATTTGAAATCCAAGATTGGTACATCAATTATGATCATCACGCATGATCTTGGTGTTGTTGCTGAAACCTGTAATTGGGTTTCTGTGATGTATGCTGGTACGACTGTTGAGAGTGCTGCAACAAATGAGCTCTTCAACAATCCGATTCATCCATACACAGGGGGTTTACTTAACGCAATTCCAAAATTGCATGAGAACAAGGAAAGGCTTGATCAGATACTTGGCACTGTTCCTAATTTGATAACGCCACCTACCGGTTGTAGATTTCATCCTCGTTGTGAATTCTCCACTGGGGTGTGCAAAGAGACCAAACCCTTCTTGGAGGAAATGAAGCCCGGACATTGGGTCGCATGTCATCATCCACAAGGTGATGTCGGAGGTATCTAAAATGACAGAGTCTGACAATTTGCTTGAAACTATCGAGTTGAAGAAATACTTCCCTCTCAGTGGTGGAGTTTTCAGAAAAGTCATTGGCCGCGTTCATGCAGTCGATAACGTCAATCTTGAAATCCGACGAGGTGAAACTCTCGGTGTTGTTGGCGAGTCTGGATGTGGAAAGACCACGTTAGGTCGGACTGTTCTAAAGCTGATTGAGCCAACGAGTGGAAAAATCATCTTCGATGATCAGGATATCACCCATCTTAGAGGTAGTGACCTAAGACATATTCGTCGTCAGATGCAGATTGTATTCCAAGATCCTATGGCTTCTCTTGACCCTCGAGTTACCATTAAGAACTCTGTTGGTGAACCCCTTGTTGTTAATGGAATTGCCAAAGGTCCAAAGATGCGAGATATGGTCTTGGAACTATTGAATAAAGTCGGTCTAACTGAAGACCACCTCAATAGATTTCCCCATGAATTCTCTGGTGGACAGCGACAAAGGATATGCATTGCTAGAGCTCTTGCACTGAATCCGAAATTTGTGGTCATGGACGAACCAACAAGCTCAACTGATGTATCTGTTCAAGCGCAGACTTTGAACTTGATGAAAGATCTTCAGGACGAATTCAATCTAACATACATGTTCATCTCTCACAACCTCAGTGTCGTGAAGCATATGAGTGATAGATTGGCTGTCATGTATCTTGGTAAAATTGTTGAATTAACTCCCGAAGATATTTTCAAGAAATCTTTGCATCCTTACACATTTGCATTGGTATCAGCAGTTCCAGTTCCTGACCCCAGATTTGCTGGAAAGGCCCAGATATTGTCAGGTGAAGTGCCTAGCCCTATCAATCCTCCAGCTGGATGTCGATTTAATCCTAGATGTATCTTCGCTACAGAAAAGTGCTTGAAGGAAGAACCAGCTTTGAGAGATGTAGGTGATGGACATCTTGTTGCATGTCATTATGCAGGAGAGCTGGACTTTGGTAAGAGCGCTCAAATGGAGTACGCTCAAGCTGAGGGTTATACTGCATCGAATACATAGTTTCAAGTGCGATTGATATGTTATAGGATGTACTTGATATGAGCGACGATAATGAATGGAACAATGAGGATTTTCAGCCTCAATATGAGGATCCTCAATGGAGTGATTATAGAACTCATAATGATGAGAGTGACCCTTCTGTTGCTCTGGAGTTCAAAGATTATATTGCTCTATTCATTGCGTCGCTTCAGACCATTTTCCTTCCCTTGATCATTTTGATGATTGTAATGGTTTCAATCTCTCTCATCTTCACATTCCTCTTCTAGGGGGACCTTAGTTGAATGGATATAGGAAAACATTGTTGGAATCCTTAGCATTCTCCAGTATACTTGCCATTATTACAATAGGAATTTCCTTCCCTGTTCTTTTCTTCGTTGAAGCCGCTTCCATTTTTGGTTTGGTATCCAATCTACTACTATTGGAGTTTGCTAGTCTCTTGATTGTGGGTGGATGTCTAATGGCACGGCAACCACTTGAAGATGACAAACGTTTTGATTCTTCTGGAGAACCTGTTGCGGCTTGGCGATGGGCATTACGAGGAAGACTACTTCTGATAATGTCTATTTTCGTACTACTCTATGCAATACTATTCGGATTAATCTCAAGCATGATTCTTCCTTAATGCTGTTGGCCTTACCATCTGAAATGTGATTCTGAACCTTCATCAGCTTCTCGAAAATTCGAAACTGCCTTCCATATTAACAAGAAGAAGGCCGGCAAAATTGCAGCCATATATATTAGCGCTAGTGGGAACCAAATCTCGGAAAGAAACAGAGCTGGATTCCATATCACATATTCAGTAAAAACCGCGATTGCTAAAGCAAAATTACTTGGAAGCATCTCAGCGAATGGGGCTACAAGTACAATCACTATTCCGAGAATTCCTGAGATCATTAGCCATCTCCTTATGGTGGAATGGGCTATTTTTGCGTAGCTATAATCTTCCTTACACAATTCTTCGATAGGATGTTCGGATAGTTCTTCAAGCAGTTCCTCTGATACTCTAGCACTTCCTGGGCCTAAGAGAATAAAGAAACCGAAAAAGAAGACAACCAAAGACATTCCTACTACTTCAATTGACCTAACGAATACCAAGGTCAATATCACGGCTGCTACTCCAAGAATGTATCCTAACAGTAGAGCAGCTCCCAAGGTATTGTCATAAAGCTGTTCTTGGAACTTTGTTCCGATTCGTCCATGCTTCTTTCTTACTACACTATCAATGACCCATCTATGCGAAATGCAATTGATATACTTCGTTTCTCCTGAAAGATCGATATTTGACACATCATAGATTAGCTCAATACTAGTTAAGATATGGGAATATCCTTCAAGTTTTCTGGACCGCCAAATGGTGTAGATTATGACCAGTCCACCAAGAGCTGCGAAAGCAATATTGAGTTCCATTTAGCTATCCTCTTGAAGTTACTAGCAAGGTATTTCAATTTCTCCTCTCTATAAAGCGTGTGGTAACTGATAATTCTCTAATTCGCCTTACTCTAAGTATCTGAATAGAGAAGCCAACCACGCATGATATTTGACAACTTTGAACCCTTCGATATGTTCCTCCCATTTTTTGCCTAGTAACATAAGTACGTTTCCAAACAGCGATTGCTGTCTTCTGTTACTTATCCTTAGCTGCACATTTGATCCACTTGTCTTCACCGCCATTCCGTGCTCATAGAATACCCTTGGATGTTCAGAAAATGTATAGTCGATATTTTTCTGAGGCAATGGATAAAGTTCCTTCTCTACATTATGGACTTCTATAGATAGGGACACCTCTTCATAGCTATACTTGGGTACGAATCCAAGATTTCCAGGAATGTTTGGTGCTATCAATGATCTCGCGCCAACTCTTTGATCAGCCAAATCGCTTTCGAGAATACCGCAGAAATCACCACCTAATCCCTTTATCGTTAGCGACTGCCCAGGTTCAAGTTCGATATTGGATCTTCCCATATTATCCCTTACGATTCCTGAGGGATTGGAAGGTTTAATCGCATTTCTTTCCCAACGAAACCATGGAATGGTAATCATAGGAAGCATAGTCTTTGGAGAGTCCCTTTTCTTACTCATTATTTTCCAGAGGGCATCATTAAAGACAAACAATGACATTGAGAGTGGGCTAAATTCCTTTGCACCCTCTTTGAAAAATGAGAAAAATGTACCATCAGCTATCAGTTTCTCTGCCATTAGGTCTAACTGCTCAATGGTCAGTTGAGCAAAGGAATTACCCTCTCTTTCCTCAATCTGGTGTTTCTCCAAGAAGACTCCAGTTGAATATAATTCCTGAAAACGCTCTACATCTTCAAGAGGGAATGCATATCGAGTTATCACAAGTGTGACCTTGATTCTAGGCGAATAGGTCTTTTGGTTATTGAGTATTGGGTAAACTTGAATAGTATGATGTGTAATCGAAAAGTGAACATAATTGAGTAGAGCTTTGATATCAGCCTTATCAGCGGAAAATATCGAAGATTGGGTTGCAGTATACAATTCTGAGATGAAACACCTAAGGGAATTCATGCCTCTGAGTAAACGACGACTGGAATCTGTGCTCCCTTTAATTCAGACAAACAAAATCGAATTACTTGTAAGCTATCAGAATCGACAACCATCTGCAGTTTGCAGCTATTACTTCAACCATAAAATTGGCGATGCGAGGATATTGGATTTTTGTATTCATCCATTATTTCCGCAGGGTGGCTATCATCTCCTTGATTTCATTTTGGAGAAAGCACGAAATGTAGGAATTAGGAAACTCTCTTGCTTGGTTCCTTTGAGTTTCACTGCTTCTTTAGATGTCTTGGGCGAGTATCTATTCAATCCTGAGAAGGGCATTTTGCTAATGAAACTCAATCTATCAGAACCTCCTGACGGGAATGACATACAGATAATAGAACCAGACGATAAGAAATTCCTGGGGTCACCGCTGTTACCATTTAGAGAACCGTTTCAATTAAGATCGATTATTCGGAGTATGTTTGGTAAGTGGCATTTCTCCTTCTCTACAAAAGAAACTAGCAATCATCACGGATTTGATGTATTTCTCTCTGATACTGCTAGGAGAGAAGCTTGGATTTTTAACAGTCAACCAAATCATGCCCCATCTTTTGATGGTCTTTGTTCAGCTTTGAAGAATCTGTTTTACAGGGGAATTCGTGTAGTCTATACAGAAACTGAGGTCGGATTACAGCATCGCGCACCATTTGATAATAATGGATTTCTTGACCTCAATACACAATTTGAAATGACCTACTATCTTGAGTATTAGCATTTGGCGCCAGAAATGAGTCTGTGCGGACTGCTGGCAGATTATGTTATATACCCAGATATTACAATAGTAGTAGTCCTTGCCGGGAGGGTAGGACGAAGAACGAGACTCGGTACATTCCTCTGATATGGGTAGCTAAAACCCTAAAATCATCTGTCCAAATTCGCTCCGTTGTTCTCTTGTTCTCATCTTGTGAGGTTACCCCAATGTGAGCGCATCAATGCGCTCACGCCTCACTCTCCTTGATTTCTTCCCATCTATGACATCTTATCCAGTGGTCATCTTCGACCTCTCTGTATTCAGGAACTTGCTCAAAGCAGATGTCAATACAGAAGTCACATCGAGGATGGAATGGGCAACCACTTGGAATGTTATGGGGATCAGGTGGTTCTCCGCGAATGCCTCTCAGGAGTGGTTTCTTCCCTCCTGCTCTCATTCTCATCATCATTATAGTTGGGAATGACTGCATTAGACCCTTGGTATACGGATGGCCTGGGCTATGAAACATCTGTACTGCATTTCCAATCTCTAGTATTCTACCTGCGTACATCACAGCTACTCTATCAGCCAACTCTGCGATGACTCCAGCATCATGGCTAATCAGTATAATTGAAACAGAAAACTCGTCTCGAATCATTTGAAGAACATTAAGAATTTGCCTTTGTATTGTAACATCCAATGCGCTAGTAGGTTCATCGGCAATCACTAGATATGGCCCTGCAACTAGGGACATCGCAATTAGAATTCTCTGAGCTTCTCCTCCTGAGAATGAGCTCGGGTCCAAAACGTACCTAGTTCCTGAGTCTGCTAATCTAACTAAGTTGAGATATTCTAGCACTTTCTTCTTCATCTCAAGTAGTCTAATATTGTCATCATGAATCTCCATTGGTTCGCCAGTTTGCATTCCTACAGAGTACTGTGGATTTAATGCATGTGTCAAGCCCTGTGGGATCATCGATATTTGCGCACCCCGAATCTTCACGAGATCCTCAGTACTCATCGATAAAACATCGTTTCCTCTAAAGATTACTCGACCTCTAGAACCTGCCCGATTGTTATCCTCTTTTTCAAACTCCTTCAGCAATCCAGGGACATTTGAAGACCCTGCTTGAAATTTAGCCATTCTATCGAAGAGACCCATGAGTGATAACGCCATAGAACTCTTGCCACAACCACTCTCACCTAGAATTCCCAGGCATTCACCAGCCCTAACGTAAAAAGACACATCATGAACAGCTTTGATGATCCCTTTTTTTGAGGGATAGTAGGCATGTAGGTTCTCAACTTTCAGGATTATTTCTTCGCTGTTCATTAACATCACTAGGCTGTCAGGTTTACTGTTACTATTAAACAATGTTGGAGCGAGCAGCTTTTTGGAGAGGTTGGTGGTCCCTGGGGGTCACGCAAAATACAGTGGGACCACCTTTAGAGAGAATCGGGGGAGTAGAAGATTTTTTTGAACGAATAGAATGTACGTACATTTCCATATGAATTGAGGTTAACACGCAAGGGGGGAAAATAGTGAAAACAATCATAAATTTGAGCAAAACCGAACCCTGGTGTGCACTTTTTTGCATTTCATTATACACTTATGAGAAAAGGGCGGTTTCAACCATTATTATGGGTTTTATTTGACATATATTGTGTAATTTGAAATGGCACAATCAAAGGTGTGCTTTTCTGATTGGAATATCCATAGAGTTTTTTACTTGGTAGATTTCATATCTTCTATTCGTTTGAACTGAAGTGATTGAATGAATGAAGAATGGTTTCGTCAGATGCTAATCGATGCGCACAACAATCAACGGAAACATCTGGATAGAATTATTCATGGGCTATCTGAGGAACACCTTGCGAAGATCGTTTCTCCTAATGAGCGTCTTTCAAGTATAAAGATCCTATTATGGCACATAGGTAGCGCTGAAACATATTGGTTTCATAGGAGTAAGCATTCGATTGGTGCGAGATATGATGATGACAATCTAGTAATAATACTAAAGAAATTGAAAGAGAACACTGAGAGAATTGCAGAGGTCATTAATACTTGTAGCATTGAGCAGCTCCGAATTGTTCCTCCCTCTCCTGAGGGTGGTCCCTCTGTTGCATGGGCATTGCTAAGGACTTTTATGCATGGCATTTATCACACTGGCCAAATCGCAAAGATTCGGAGAATGATTGGAGCGCCTGAGCTGCCAGATGAGGAAGTGGATAGTTGGAATTTAGCTGTAGACTCAGTTGCTGATCTAATACATGGTTTGCTGCATGATGCAATACAATTCTAGAGTTCGAAACCAGGGAGATCACCATATCTGTGACATGCAACCCAGTGTTCATTTTCGACCTCACGATACTCTGGCTCTTGTTCTTTACAAATTTCAATGCAATACTCGCATCTCTTATGAAATACGCAACCTTTGGGTGGGTTTGTCAAATCTGGCGGAGCTCCAGGAATTCCCCTCAGAATCAGTCCCTTCTCCCGAATTCTCCTCATCATCTCCATTGAAGGGTTACTGATGAGAAAGGCTCTAGTGAATGGATGACTAGGTTTCTTGAGGATTGTAACAACATCTGCAAACTCAACCATTTTCCCTCCAGTAAGAACTCCAATTCGATCAACAGATTCCGCAAGAAGCCCATGATCATTACTAATGATTAGCATTGTAAGATGTAGCTTCTCTCGTACGAGCTGAATTGCATCCATAATCCTTCGTTGTACTCCAACGTCAAGGGCAGTTGTGGGTTCATCTAATATCATGAATAATGGATTCATTATCAATGCCATTGCGATGAGAATCCTTTGATCCTCTCCCATGCTGAATTCCTTTGGTTTCAGCACTCTTCTAATATCGACATCGCCAAGCTCAACAAGATCAAGTGTTTGGAGAACCCTCCTTAGAACTTCCTTCTCATATAGAATGTCATCGTCATCATGAACCCAAAGTGCTTCCGCAGTTTGCAGCTCTATGTTTGTATACGGATTCAGCGATTGAGTCGTACTTTGAGGAACATATGTTATTTCAGCTCCTCTGATCTTTCTGAATTCCTTATCAGATAATGTAAGGAGGTCTTTTCCTTTGTACCATACTTCTCCCTCCACTCCTGGAAGAAGCTTGCCTACATCCTTCGAGGTATGTCCTTTCTTCCTTGCATTCTTTCGTTCTTCCCAGAGTTTCCGATTTTCCTCATCACCTGAACCTGTTCCATACTTTGCTACATCCTCAAATATACCAAGTATAGACATTGCTATGGATGACTTGCCCGAACCTGATTCTCCGAACAAACCGACAGCTTCTCCTTCTTTGATATTAAAGCTTACATCTCTGACGGCCTGTACTAATCCCCTTGTGGAGGTATAGTATGCATGGAGGTTCTTCACTTCTAGTATGTAGTCGGTTTGCTCATCTGACATAGGAATACTGCTGTGTATAACCGTAAAAATACTCTACTGATAACGCATAATCGAACCAGCATGGTTAAATCAGCACTCTAATCCCGCAGGTATTTAATGAGTAATGATTGGAACAGCAATGGAAATAGGAACATCATTGCAATATATCTTGCATTTGCATTACAAAGTCTTGGACAGGCAATTTCATGGCAATTCGGTACATTCTTTCTTCAAGGGGAATTGGGAGTAGAAAGCTATGTTCTTCTCACAGTGATTTGGTCTGTGCCTGCATTCATTACCATGGCTGCTGTTAGCTCTTGGGGATCACTCTCAGATAGGCGTGGCAAAAGGAAACCTTTCATGATAATTGGTTTTCTTGGCTACTCTCTTACATTCCTATTTTTCTCGTTTGTACAGGATAGCACTCAATGGTTTGTTATCTCTGCTATTGGTGCAGTCTTTTCTTCCGCTGCTATTCCATCTGGACAAGCGCTTGCAACTACAGCCACTATGAAGAAAGGCGAGCGCTTGGGTTTGCTTCTTGTTGCGCAATCTGCAGGATGGTTTTTCGGAGCTCTAGGTAGTGGTTTCCTATATGATATCATTGGAATGTTCGAACTATATAGGATTGCAGCGATTGCTTGCTTTTCTGCTACTTTCATCGCTATAGTATTCGTTAAAGACATAGAGTTCGATCCTAATCGGCTTAAAGAGCGGACTTCAGCATCTATACTGTTAAAACGCCCTGGCATGGGAAAATTAACACTGGCGTCTGGCCTGAGTGCTCTGGGAATAAATTCCATATCATCTTTGATGGCTATAATGATAGTAAACGAGTTGGGTGGACCTGCATTCTATGTCGGACTATCAAATTCAGGAGCTACATTTCTAGCCGTGCTAATCACGGGTTTTATAGGCAGAGTCATTGATCGAAGAGGTCCAGGTCGAATACTCGTTCTAGCATATCTATCATATGCTCTCTTTGCAATTGGTTTTGCCCTAGCACAAGATCCTTTGACTGCGACTTTACTATTTGCACTTCCCATTTATCCCCTAGCGAACACAGCTGCATTCTCCTTTGCCGCCTTACTCTCCGATGATGAAGAACGAGGTAGTGCAATGGGACTAGTAAATGGCGCACAAAATGCCGGTACTGCTATTGGTCCTATCATTGGAGGACTTTTTGCAGAATACATCTTCTTTGCAGTCCAGCCAATATCTTGGATAAATATGATTTTCAATATCATGGCATGCATTCTAGCGCTATCCTTGTTGCCCTTAGCTCGTAAGCTAAATGCCACTAACAAACTAGATGATTTGATTGGATCTTCTGAAGATAATTAGATCACAACATTCCTTAGAACTACATCGCAGTATGGACAAAGTGCGATGTTATCATTCACCCATTTCACTTTGCAGAGCATGACTTCAGAACCACAATTCTGGCATCGTGATGGAAAGATATACGCAGAGTGCATCTCTTCCCATAGTTGTTGTTCATCCTGTTCAAATCGATATGAACGAACCATTGCCTCGTTTAGAATCGTTCGTCTTTCGTTTGCCTGACTATTCACCATTACTATGAGGAATATTCCAAAAAGGAATAGAAGTGAAAGCCCCAATGTAAATGGCGCAAGAACCAAACAAAAGCAGGTTATGACACCTAATGTATTATTATTTACCCTCTTGTTATCTTCATTAGACAACTCCCTACACCAAGATATTATAGTATTTTACACTTATGAACACTTTGAATTCGTTAAATTCGTACTATTCCACCATCTAGTCGTTCCTTAAATAGTCTGAAGAAACTATTTCCTATTCCTCCAAATCAACTTCCTTTCCATTGATGAATACTTTCTCCACTTTGCTGTAAAATTCAAAGAGATGTCCTGACCAAATTACAATATCCGCATTCTTCCCAGTTTCAAGTGATCCAACCCGCTTATCGATCCCAAGTATCTCTGCTGGATTTATCGTTATACATCTCAGTGCATCATCCCGGCTCATCCCCTCTTTAATCACACTCATTGGAAGGAGTGGAAAGTAATTCATTGGAGTTAGAGAATCTGTCTGTAAAGCAATTTTCACTCCTGCATTATTTAGGATAACTGCAGTCTTGAAACCTCTCTCCCTCGTTTCGGGCTTACTCACCCAGTAGATAGTAGGACCAACAACTGCTGGTACTTTTGATTGAGCAATGAATTCAGCAATCTTATGACCTTCTGTGCAATGAATCAATATCAAACGCAGATTGAATTCTTGTGCTATTCGAATTGCAGTGGCTATATCATCTGCTCTATGCGCATGTGCGTGAAGTGGGATTTCACGTTTCAGAACTTTTGCAATAGTTTCCATCCCTAGATCGCGCTTCGGTGCGTTGGGCTCTGCTTCTCCCTTTTCTTTGGCCTGTCTTGTTTTGATCCCAAACGCTTTCCATTCCTCTAAGTAATTATGCCCATCAGTTAATGTCTTTCTTAGCAAAGAAGCAACTCCCATTCTTGTTGAAGGTGTTCTTTTTTCGTTTCCATGTACTCGTTTTGGATTTTCGCCAAATGCAATCTTTAATCCTGAAGGTGATAACACAATCATATCATCGACTACACCAGAGCCAATTGGTTTAACGATAAAAGATTCTCCTCCGATCACATTACCCGAACCTGGTCCTGTGTTGATGCAGGTGACACCTCCTTGTACAACTTCTCTCAGTGATGGTTCGTATGGATTAAATGAATCAACACCCCTTAATTCAGGCGTGACGGGAGTTGTCATCTCGTTCCCATCTGAACCTGCCCAACCTATTGATCCATCGAAGAGACCTTGATGTGTATGCGCATCTATGAAACCTGGCAGAACATATTTTCCTTGAGCATCAATTACTTCCGCCTTCTCTGGTATTTCTAGATTCACACCAACTGCGTGGATTTTATCTTCATCAAATAAAATGGTCCCATTTTCGACTGTGCCTTGAACAGGACAGAGAATCGTGGCATTCTTGATTGCTTTCATCAAATATCTCCTCTCTATCTCAAACAGCTAGTTAGATGAAAAAAACCTTCTGTATTCCAATTTTCAATCCGATCGTACTTAGTGTATTGAAACTCTTAAGAAGAAATTATGCAACTGAGAATGCGAGTTTACCCGGATCAGTAGTTGAACGATCATGGCGATCAACTGCTGGTTACCAAAGGTTCATTTTGGATAATATTGAGTATAGTATGATTACAATTGATAACCACACAGCAAGCCTCAGTAGATGACATTGATAGGATAAAAGAACTCCTTGACGAACACGATCTTGTTACTGAAGGTGTTGAGGATTTTATTGACGATTTCTTGATTCTCGCCGAGAATCAGTCTCTCATCGGATGTATTGGGCTTGAAGTGTATGAATCAGTAGCACTATTACGATCTATTGCAGTGCAATCATCTCACCAGAAAAAAGGGTACGGACTCATACTACTCAAAGCAATCGAGAAATATGCATCTGAGTTGGGCGTATCACATATGTATCTACTGACTGATACTGCTGAGAGCTTCTTCAAGAAGTATGGCTATTCGATTTGTGATCGTAATAATGCTCCTTCATCAATAGCTGCAACTCGAGAGTTCTCGGAGTTCTGTCCATCTAGCTCTGCTTTTATGATGAAGGAACTTCATGAGAAGTAGATTGAATGAGTGGAAGCTTACCGCTTCCACTTCACAGATACAATCTAGAGTTTCTTAGCAATGATTGCTGTCAAATCAGCTAGTCTGGTTGAATAACCCATCTCGTTATCGTACCAACCAAAAATCTTTGCCATTTTTCCTTGGGTATCTGTCAGCAATGAATCAAAGATGCACGAGTGCGTATCTCCGATATAGTCTGAAGATACTAGGGGTTCTTCGGTATATTTGAGATAGCCCTTCAGCTCACCATCTGCTGCTTTCTTGAAGGCGGTGTTGATATCTTCCTTTGACCCGGCCTTTTCCATATTCACTGCAAGGTCGACAATCGAAACATCCATGGTTGGAACACGAATAGCAATTCCATTTAGCTTTCCATCTGCTTTTGGATAGACAAGACCAATAGCTTTAGCTGCTCCTGTTGTCGTCGGAATGATATTCCAAGTAGCAGCTCTTGCTCTGCGGATATCCTTATGCTGCATGTCTAGAATCCTCTGGTCATTAGTGACGGAATGAATCGTCGTCATTAGACCAGATTCAATTCCAAAGTTTTCATCCATGACCTTTACCATGGGAGCTAGACAATTTGTTGTGCACGAAGCATTTGATATGATGTGGTCATTTTCTGGATCGTAATCGTCATCGTTGACACCAAGGACAATCGTGCGCATTGCATCTTTTCCTGGAGCACTTAGAAGGACTTTCTTTGCTCCCGCCTTTAGATGCTTTCCTGCATCATCTGTCTTTCTGAACAAACCCGTCGATTCTATAACGATGTCCACATCCAAGTCTTTCCAAGGCAAGCTGGCAGGATCGCGCTCAGATAGAACTTTGATCTCTTTTCCGTTCACCTTGAAAGCACCACCCATAACTTCTACAGTGCCATCGAAAGGACCCATAGCAGTATCATGCTTGAGTAGATGAGCCAAAGTTTCTGCATCGCTCAGGTCATTTACTGCGACAACTTGAAAACCACTTTTCTTGAGAGCCGCACGGAGATAAAGCCGTCCGATTCTTCCAAAGCCGTTAATACCAACTCGAACTGTCATTTACTAATACGCCCTATTTAGTATGTAAACCCTGATTTCTTTTGCTAAGTCGCTCCGCTATATATTTTATGCACAAAGAAGTGTTACTTGGTGTTAGTCTTGAAGCGCATTCTGGTACCGCTTGATTCCAAAGTAATAGGCAGGAATCAAGAGGATTTCCACAAATCCTACGAAGATAAACGGAGCAATTGGACTGATAAAGTCCCAGAGGAATCCCCCTGCAAGAGGACCAGTAAATCTAGCAAGACCAATTATTGCCTCGTACTTTCCAAATCCTTCAGCAGCCCTTCCTTCATATGCTGTTCCTAGGACTGATGACATAACTGTATATGCCGCCATTCCTGCTACATTTTCAAGTGCGAATAGTGGAGCAACAAGAAACATACCAAATGGTATGTCCGAAACAAGCATTGGCAAATATGCAAGGATAAATGTCGTAATTGATACTATCATCGCAGAACTAGATACTATAATGACTTGATTGGATCGATCAGCTAGCTTTCCCAAGCTACCACCAACCATTGCTGTAATGATTCCTCCTGGCAGATAGAGAAGCGCTACTATTTCGACTTCTGTAGTGAACGACTCAAAGATGTATAGTTCCACGAAGGGACTTAGGAGTGCTAATACGAATGAATCGATAGCTGCCGCAAAAACCAGTGCTGCTATGCCCATACCTAGTATTTTCGGAGCTGCATTTAACACTCCTGCTATCTTCGGCAGTTGAGGTCTCTTATCTATCACTACAATCAGACCTCCTATGATATTCATCATAGCATAGAAAATGAAAACAGCATACAGATTGGTCATAAAGAATAATGTGAACCCTATTATCGTACCGATGATCTGCCCACGTGCATTTATTGCACTGCGCTTGCCAAATGCTTCTGCCCTGTTATCCCTCACTACCCTTTCAGAGATTTCTGCATCACTTCCCACCAAATAGAAACCAGCACCCATTCCCCACACAAGACTATTCAAAATCAAGAAGTCAATGTTTCCGATAAAGAAGGATATAGACATCCCAATATACGCGAGAGCTCTAATCGAAGCTCCCCAAAAAATAGCCTCTCTCCGTTTTCCGCCTCGTGCTATTCTTCCTGCCAAAGGTGAAAAGATTGCTGAACCCAAGGTGAGAAGTGCAAAAATCAATGCAACTTGAAAGCCAGTTGCTCCCATTAGGTTGGGGTCATATGCAGTAATTGGAATGATGAATGATACGAAAAAGAATCCCAGACTACAAAGAAATGCAGAGTTATAGACAGATCTCAACGACCTCCAATCACTCTGGCGTGCATCTTTCTCCATCTTCATCGGTTCTGGAAAGGTCTTGAATCTAGAAAAACATTACATTTTGTTGGTCCTGCTCACGCCTTAACAAATATCAGTAATGAAACGACTCAAAAGGTTAGTTGAGAATGGCTTTGGATAATCAATCAGCTGTTGGTGAGGACGATGAAAGAAGTAATTGCATATATCGATGAGAATCTTGAAAGGTCTATTGATAATCTTAAGGAAGTTCTGATGATTCCTTCTGTTGCCGCAAAAGGAGAACACATGGAAGAAGCAGCAGAATGGGTAGCAAAAGAGCTTGAGAAAATAAAGATGGATGTTTTGATTCACGAAACTTCCGGGCAACCAGTAGTAACGGGATTTCTCGATGTAGGCGGAGATAAGACATTGATGTTCTATGATCATTATGATGTCCAGCCTGCGGAACCATTCGATCTATGGGATTCGCCGCCTTTCGAACCTGATATCAGAGATGAACGACTCTATGCCAGAGGTGTTGCTGACAACAAAGGTGATACCGTTTCCAGAATTTGGGCAATCAAAGCCTTTCAAAAGACAGGGGCGGAGATCCCTGTTAACATCAAATTCCTAGTTGAAGGTGGTGAAGAGATTGGAAGTCCCAATATGCCAGAATTTGTGAAAGACAACGCTGATTTTCTGAAAGCTGATGGTGGGATATGGGAATTCGGTGGTGCCAGTATTGATGGAAAGCAAGAGGCTTGGTTAGGTCTCAAAGGTCTCTTGTACGTACAGCTAGAAGTAGAGCGTCTTAAGATGGATGCACACTCAGCATATGCATGTGTCCTGCCTTCTGCGCCTTATCGTTTGGTCTGGGCACTGAACTCCTTGAAAGATATGAATAGTAGAATTCTAATCGATGGCTTCTATGATGATGCCAAGCCACTCACTGACACTGAACTTCAGGCGATCGCCAAGGTTGATCTACATGAGGATCTAACTCGTGATCATTATGGAATTGAGGAATTCCTTAATGGTCTGACTGGAGATGAACTGAAGGAATGGTACTATAATGCCCCGACCTGTAATATCGCTGGAATAGGCGCAGGTTGGCAAGGAACCGGCTCAAAGACAGTTCTACCTGCAAAAATTATGGCCAAGCTAGATTTTAGACTTGTTGAGAACATGAATCCTGAAGATATAAAGGACAAACTACGAAAGCATCTTGATAATCACGGATTTACTGACGTAGAGATAGCTTGGTACGATGGATATCCAGCTGCAAAGACTCCTGTGAACCATCCATTTGTAGACTTGGTAAACATAGCCAATAGGAATGTCTTTGGTCATGATTTAGTAGTTCATGCAACAAGTCCTGGCTCTGGTCCTCTATATTTGTTCACAGAACATGTACCCATGGTATCTATCGGAGTTGGCGACTATAACTCACGTGCTCACTCACCCAATGAAAGCATTGTACTCGAGAACTATCGACTTGCCATGCATAGGATCGCAGTGCTTATCGATGAGATGGGTAGGTGGGGATAGTTGCCTAAACTGGCTGCTATAACTATCTATGCTGATGATTTAAACGAGGCAAAGGAGCTCTATTGCGATAAGCTCGGTTTCGATATTGCATATACAATCGAAGATATGATTTCTTTGAAAAATGAAGAATGAGATGCGGCAAATTGCCGCATTACTCATCTTATGGGAGCGGTGGCTGGATTCTGATATCCTTCTCCCATTCTACTTCATAGTCATATGTGATTGATGTCTTCTTCTGAGGTTCGACTTTGATTTCCCATTCCAACACTCCAAGTTCATTCTTCTTCGGTGTTGGCGAGGGATTCAGTAGCTCTATGACGATTTTCTCAGATGTACTGTATGGGATTCTATCAACTACCAAGACCTCGACCTGAGCCTTAGCAAAACTCTCGAGTTCAAGCTGGTATTGATACCCTCTTTTTGTCTTCCCACGAGTTATACCTGCTTTATCAGTATCCTTGGATACCAACTTCTTTGTAGCTTTAACATCATAGGATGTTCTAGTACCCAACCGAAACTTCTCTCGCGGTGAGATACTACCGATATTGGATTCACCAATAAAATCTCCCAGCGCATAGACCTTGACAGGTCCTGGAAGAAGTACTGAGTCACCATTTGTTATCTCATCCTGTGCAACAACTTCAGGCATCGAATATGCATTCCAGAAGTGGAGTTTTCTCGACGAGAAGTTTTCCTCAGTCAGTGTTACCGGATGAGGATCGTCATCAGATTTGATTGTAACCTCGCCTGGCACATCATAGATCACTATTCCACTCAGAGACTCCGAAACCTCAGCATATGTTTCTGCAAGTTCTGGCATTGGTTCCTCAGCTACCATTTCTTCTGCTTCATCCATATCAAACAGCCCGTCGACCATTCCTGCCTTCTCGTCATCGAATTTGTCCCTTCCCCTGCTCATAAATGCCGTTCCCGTGGATGCTGTTGTGGTTGGTAATGGTCTATAGACGTCCACATAGAACGGTGATGCTTCAACCACTCTGACAGGTCTTGCCGAAGCTGTGGACACTAAAAGATTGACATCCTGCCAGTCCTCCAATGTATTATTGTAGATCATGGCAATTCGTTTGATTGATGCTGTTTCTTCCTTCAAGTCGACATCATAGGTTGGAGACCATCCTGCATATGAGAGCTGATAGGTAATTTCCAAGTCAAGATTGGTTGCTTCCTTCGCATCAATCATGATATGGACATCGTTGAATGTTTCAGTTCGACGTTGTCCTTGAACCTTGTTAATGTTCGACTGAAGCACTGCAATTCTTGCATTAAGTTCCTCCATTTCATCCTGTATTGATCTTAGTTTCTTCTTTGCATCAGTCAGCTGTTGTATTGTTGTCTTATCCATCTCATCCATTTGTCCTAGAGAGGACTCGCCTGCCCCATACCATTTTCCAAAAATGCTAGAGAAATTCGCTGCAATCATTCCAAGATGGCTGATACGCTGGCCTTGGATCTCTGCTTTTGTTGAAAGAACATCCTGTTGCTTTTCAAGCTCCTTAAGCTCTTTCAGTAACTCCTTCAATTTCTCTTCAGGATCAAATGTCGTCGTAGTTCGCTTGACATCTATTCCTCGAAGAACTGCATGGCCTTTCCCCTTTACTCGGAAGCTATCTTCTTGGGCGTATCTTGTGATTCCACCGACAACTAGTGTTTGCTCACCTTGTTTGACCTTTACCTTTCCTGTCCTGACGACTCTAGCTCCATCTCTAAATACTGTGACCGTTTTGATTTGAGTAGTTGTTTTATCTGTCATCTTTTCACCTCCTATGGTAATGGTGGACTAATAGTAACGCCCTTCTCCCAGAGCACCTCATAGTCATAGAGTATCTCTAATTTCTGACTTGGGGTCATTGTCTTCTTCCATTCCATCACACCAAGCTCATGCTTTACGAGACCCAACTTCTCCCAGTCAATCTTAACCTCGATAGAAGTGCTATTACTGTGAGGGACTCTATCAAAGATCTCAATCTCTATTTCCTGTTTCGAGAAGCTCTCAATCTCAAGCCTGTACTTGTAGAACCTTCGAAGCTTTCCTCGTGTAAGTCCTGCCTTCTCAATCTCCTTCTCAATAAGATGTTTCTTTGCCTTGACATCATAAGCAACTCTTGTACCCAGCTTGAACTTCTCTCTAGGAGAAATTTGGGTTATTGATGTTTCACCAATATAGTCGCCTTCCGCATAGACCTTGACCTTTCCTGGAAGGATGACATTGTCACCGTTTGTTACTTCATCCTGTGCAACGACTTCAGCCATTGCATCTGTATACCAATAGTGAATGGTCTTTGAATCCAATTCCTCTTCAGTTAGAGTAACAGGATGCTTCTCGTAGTCAAATGGAATGGTTACTGGCTTTGGCAGCTCATAGATGGCAATTCCAGATGCGGATTCAGAAGCCTCTGCAAATTCCTCGATGATCTCTGGAGGTGGTGGAGCCATCGCACCAAATCCTCCCCCAGGAGCTGGAGCCATTGCTGGTTTCGGTGGTGCTCTCTCGCGGGCCATCATTTTCATCTTTCTCCCCTCAGAACGCATTACTGGACGAGGTATGTATTCAGAAACATAGAATGGTGACCCCTGAATTGCTTCAACAGGTCTTGCAGTTGCTGTAGAGATAGTCAAACCGACTTCTTTCCAATTCTCAAGAGTCTGATTACTCACCATAGCAACTCTTCTGAGCTTCGCCTTTCCTAAGAGCAGATCCACATCATATGAAGGAACCCAATTGGCACCTCTTGTCTGATATGTCACCTCCAATTGGATTTCTGCTTCTTGTTTTACCTCAAGTGAGATATCTACTTCAAATGTCACTACAGTTCGTCGTTTTGCGGCAATCTCCCCAAGGTTCCTTCTAATAACTTCAATTTTAGTGTCAACTTCTTCTGCTTCCTCTTCCAGTTGACGTATCTTCTCGTGTGTTTCTTCTTGAATCTTGGTTGCTTTAGTATCCATGTCAGTGAGTTGTTTGATCTTCACCTCTTCAGCCGCAAAGGCCTGACCAAAAATACCAACAAATTCACCCATCATACTGTTCACCTGAGAAAGGCGTCCGTTATAGATCTCAATCTCATCTTGGATGGCTCTCCGTTGCCTTTCCAGAACTTTTAGCTCATCATAGAGTCCTTTGGTTTCATCTTTGGGTTCAAAGACCTTCTCGACTCTCCTGACATCAATTGTTGACAATAATGCAGGACCTTTTCCCTTGACACGAAAGCTATCATCTCTTGCAAGATTAGTAATCTCAGGCACTGTCACCTTATGAGGACCTGGACTAAGTGATATCTTGCCAATTCTTGTCACACGTGCTCCATCCCGAAAGACTGTGGCGCGTGCTATTTCTGTTGATAATTGGGTCAATATTAGCTCCCCTGAATTGATGGGTGTGTGTAGACTTCTAGCCTTAAGTACGTTCATACGTCGTACTAGGGACAAAAGTATCTGAGATTATATGTTCCATGATGTAACAAGGACGCATGAGTAGCAAGAAGTGGTTACTTGCGAATGGACAGGTCTACAAATTGTATAAGGATAATCTAAGCTTGAAGGAAGCTCTCCATTTGGCTAGTATTCTCAGTTTTGAAAGACATCTGCTCATAAAGAATGAATTCAAGTCAAGTTGGGCGGTCTATTGGCGACACAAAAAGCAAACACTCGCATGCCCCCTTCCTGACATTACTAATGTTTAGAGAGATTACCAGATTAAATCGGAAAAAATGGATATACGATAGTCTTTATCTTAGCCCTCACACTGTGGTGAATGATAGACTATGGATTTCGATGAGCAAATTGATGAATTAGAGGCTAGATTCAGAGATCCTGGCTTTCAAGAACGAGCTGGAACTCAGGTGATGAGGGAGATCGAATCAACTTGGGTGGCAATGACACGAGATTTGTATCAGTTCAGAAAGCTGGAGAGCTCAGGAGCTGTTGAAACTGACGAGGCAGCCAAGCTCAAGGAATCAGTTCAAGACAAGCTGGATAAATGTCGTAAGATGGCAGGATTGGAGTAACTCCTCTATACTCATCACTACAATTCAAAGTCTACGTTGTATTTTGCAAGCATTCCCTTCATCGTAACCTTCAGATCGTCTTGATAGTTCGGTATTAGATCTGGCGTAGGTGCAACTGCCAGAATTGCATTGACTCGCCTTTTTGCCCTATCTTGTGCAGTCATCGCATCAGCATCCAACCACGCCTCACTAGATAGTCTATCTATAATATCTAGAGGCATGAAGTGTTCACCTCGAAGTTTCTTGGATGTATGACGCTGCTTTAGGAAATCTCCCTTATGGCCTACCTTTTCTATCAGCTCTCCAATGACTTGGAAATCATCAAAGTCAATACCCCGAGTTAATCTGAATGCTGTCCCACAGACCTCATTATCAAAAACTAGTTTCTCTAATGAATGACAGCTAATGAATGAAAGAGCGCCTGGTCCCGATACTATGTTAACTCGTGTCAAAGCTCCTAGAATCAATCCCAAGGCTGATTCGAATCCTAGCTGTGCATCTACTGCTTTCGAATCAGAAATCCCCAAGTATGCATGTGTAGGTAGTCCGTAATGTTTTCCTATTTCAGCTGCAGCACATGCTGTCATCATGGACTCTATAGACCCGTAGCGGGGTGTTGCATGTATCATATCAAGAGGAGATGGTGCTCCTCCATAGATGACTGGACATCCATGATTAGCCAGCTGTGCGATGACCAACCCACTTAGTATTTCTGCATTCGATTGGGCTAAAGTTCCCGCGATTGTAATTGGACTCGTAGCCCCCATAAGTGGAGCTGGTACTATCTCTGCAGGAATTCCTGCCCTGGCGCAATCTAGTAGATTCTGGGTAGAGGTATCTCCCCAAGTCAGCGGTGAGGTGGGACAGCAATCGAAGATCGCTGTTGGATGGTTCATCCATTCATCATTGGGTTTGATAGATTGAAGTAATTCAAGCATATCAGCAATCCCTTGCTTTCGAAATGCCCCAGTGATAATTGGTTTTCGCGAGTGCTTGAGTACCAAATAAAGACGGTAGAAGTCAGATATGATCTCTGGAATATCTGAGGGAATAATTGATGTACTCTGAGCAGCAATATGATCCAAGACATTAGTAATGTGTATCGCTTCTATCAGATCCTTGGAGGTTGCTTTTCGGATAATCCCTGATTCGTGGTCCAAAATGTTAGGGACTGAAGAACCTGGATTATATAGTACCTTGTCATCCCCAATTACCCACTTCTTTTCTCCATCTTGGGAATACAGATTGAATGAGCTCGGACAGTTCTCAAGTGTTTCATGGATTATTGAAGAAGGAATGCTCACAATTTCTGATTTAATCTCGCATCCTGCTTCAGCTAATATTCCTCGTGCTTCATCATTCTTTACATGGATGCCTGTGTGCTCAAGAATATCAAGTGTCATGGCGTGTACCTGTGATATCTCCTCTTTTGAGAGAAACTCGAGTCGAATCAAGATTGCACCTCATATAATATCCAATGGTCTATTGAATCCTATATCCTCACTGGAATGAATCTTCCTTTTTGTATAGTATCTCTCTAATTTGTTGGTTGATCCTAAGCCATTCAGGATTGTCCAAGTGATAGAGTATTAGTATGTCGTGTAATAGCGTCATATCGTAGTTTGATACAATGTCTTTTGCACATCTCTTTTTTAGATTAATCATCGCCTCAGATGTATTTTCTATCCACTCTCTCTTAACAAGAAGATTGAGAAGAGCTTTGAATTCATCATCACTAATATTGAATCTAAACAAACTGGTCAGCTTTCTGATATAATCTCTGTAGATCTCAAGTACCCCTTGTTTCTTTTCGTCCTCAGTTACCGTGTCTGAAGGAGGAGTTGGAGAAAACATGATGACTTCAGCAACTCTCCGGTAATAATCTGTGGTCCTCCCTCCTTTCTTGAGCGTTCCATACTTTATAACAAAGTCACTTTCAATCAGCTTGGGGAGATGATGGTAGATCTGGCTCATCGATATTGGTTTTCTGATATCCTCTTCTTCTGACCGTTTCATTATCTCAACAACTGATAAAGCGTGCCGAATGATCTCCTTCTCACGTATAATTTTGTCCCCGGTTTCTGGATCCTTCGAATAGGAAGTGATCTTATCTGAAATACCAACCTTAAGAATTTCTAAAATAGTTGAGGGTACAGGTTCTTGGATCATATCTGTCTTCTCTGGGTCTGCAATTAGGTGGATTTCCTGAAATGGCTTCTGTCCCTCTTTTGTCAACTTGATATCCTTTAGAGTATCTGACATCTCTTCCATTCTTCTCGCCACAGATGGAAATTACTTCGCCACGTATATAATTTTCCATATTAAAGTTTGTTAAGCAAACTAAATAGTAAATATTACTCTAATGTTCATACTTATTAAACAATTATACTATGCACTATATAGCATAAAACACGAAATCGTAACTATCGATTGGAGGATAAACAATGCCTGGTATCAAACTGTGCAATCTTACAAAACGTGCTATCGAAGTCTTTGATTTCATCAAGGAGAACGGTCCAGTTACTCCAAAACAGATTGCACGTTTCACAAATATGCCTTCTAGAACTGTTTTCTTCGCAATATCTAATCTGATCGATGAAGATCTTGTGACGAAAGCACCAGATCTAAAGGATATGCGAAATGTGTCATACTCTGTGAATCCTACTAGAGTTGCAGAGCTTCGAGGGATTGTTAGTCATCTATCGTTATCATTACC